>JAZKYV010000072.1:0-19596 GCA_045612345.1 Bacteroidales bacterium | reverse complement strand
ATGCCTAATTCTTTAGCTTCTTTTGAGCCTTGGATGAATTCCATGATCTCTGTTGATGGTGTGCCTGGATAAGCGTAAACACCTGAAAGACCAGCGTCGATAGCGCCTTGTGCAATGGCTTCATCTCCAAGTAATAAAATCTTTTTCATTATGTTATTATTTGATTTTGTTATTATTTTTTTACTGAAATTTCTAGTTCTGCAAATGTAACAAAATCTTTTGGTATAGCAAACACCTTTTATTAAAAAAAAACTTTATTCCTTAGTCTTTTGTCTTTTGTCTTTTGTCTTTCTTTGGGCGTTCCGGCTATCGCCGTCGGGCTTTCCGCTATATCTTTTTCCGCTGTGCTCCAAAAGGATGCCGCTCCAATCCCTAACGCATTGGCGGCGATTAAAACCAAGCAAAATCCCAGAAATCCAGAAATCCGTCAATTCCAGAATTCCGTTGAGACGCCTCAGGGTGACGTCTCTATGGTCAACAGTCAATGGTCAATGGTCAACAGTCAATAGTCAATGGTCAACAGCCAAAAAAAACTTTCAATTTTCAGTTTTCAATTTTCAATTTTTTTGTTATTTTTGAAAGAAATATTTTAAGTGAAAAACAATAATTAAAATTAAATAAAAATGAGTGGAAATAAGGTACTTAGAAGAAATGCTTTCAATAAAGTTTTCGGTGGTGTCTGCTCAGGATTGGCTGAGTTTTTCGGACTTGACGTGGCTCTCGTTAGAATAGCTTTCGTGATAGCCTTCTTGTTTGCCAGCTTCGGATTCTGGCTTTACATTATTTTATGGATCGTGCTTCCAGTAGATGGTCAACAGTCAACGGTCAACAGCCAACAGTCAGAGTCAGAGTCAGTGTCGAAGTCAGAGTCGAAAGTGAAATCGGTTTTAGCTGGTTCTTTCGTTATTTTAATAGGATTATTGTTTCTTGTAAATAACTTCATCCCAATCAATTGGGTGTGGAAACTATGGCCTCTAATCTTAGTCGCTATTGGCGTTGTGATGATTGTCACAGCAAGTAAGAAGTAGAGACGTATCAATGTTTCCTGAAATATAAACACACATTGATGCGTCTAAATAAAAATATAAATTATGGAAGATAATAAAAACAAAAGAGATGATGGTCTCATTGGAGGCATAATCCTCATCGCGATAGGAATAATCGCTTTGTTGGTGACGTTCTTCGATTTTAAAATAGTATGGGAAGAACTCGCGAAATTCTGGCCAGTGTTCATAATAATATTCGGAGTTTCGCTGTTGCCATTGAATAAAGTCTTGAAGTCGGTTTGTGTTATTGTCATAATCTTAATTTCTTGCTTGATTTATTGCAAGGAAGTTAATGGAAATGAAAATACATCTGATGAAATGACTTCAGAAATTTTGATAGAAGAAGATGTTGAAACGCAGGAATTTTCTTCTCCTTTCAAAGATAATATTACAGAAGCTTCGGTTGAAATCAATTATGGTGCGGGTGTTTTGTATTTGAATCCTCCTGTCGGAGAATTGGTCAAGGCTCGTAATATGAGTGATAAGATTTCTCAAAATTTTTATTTAGAATATGAAGGCTCTCATGCTGATATCATATTCGATGTAGAAGATGACAATTATCATGTTAATAATGTTGAAGAAGTGAAGTCGAACCGTTTTGATATTTCTTTAAACGAAGTTCCGATTTATGATTTCGAGCTGAATCTTGGAGCATGTGATTTGAACTTCGATTTTAGTGAATATAAAGCTTCTGACATAGAAATAAATAGCGGTGCATCAAACATAGATATCAAATTAGGTGAGTTGTTAAATTCTACTAGAGTGGTTATAAGCACAGGCGTTTCGAAAATAAGAATAGGAGTTCCGAATAATTCAGGCTGTAGAGTAGAATGTGAATCGGTCTTGTCTCTCAAGGATTTTGATGGATTTGTCAAAAAATCCTCTAATGTGTACGAGACATCGAACTATTCTTCAGCAGAAAACAACATCGAAATAGAATTCGAAGGTGCGATGTCGGAGTTTAAAGTTTATAGATATTAAAGTCACCAAGACTCCAAGACACCAAGGTTTTTTCAAACATTAAAAAAGAATATTTGTTATAAAAAAAAGACTTGGAGTCTCGGTGACTTAAAAAAATAAAACATGGAATACAAAGACTACTATAAAATATTAGGTGTTGAGCGTTCAGCGACTCAAGATGAGATTAAGAAAGCATATCGTAAGTTAGCGGTGAAATATCACCCTGACAAGAACCCTGACGACAAGGTGGCGGAGGAGAAGTTCAAGGAGATTTCCGAGGCGTATCAGGTTATCGGCAATCCTGATTCTCGTAAGAAATATGACGAACTCGGCGCCAACTGGAAACAATATGAAAACGCTGGTTTCGGCGGAGCGCATGGCTTCAACGCGAGCGGTTTCTCTGACTTCTTTGATATGTTCTTCGGAGGTCAGGGCGGCGGCGCCGGCTTCGATTTCAGCAATTTCATGGGAGGCATGGGCGGCGGCCGCCGTTCAACGCGTCCAGCAAAAGGCAGCGACCTCAACGCTACCATAAACCTTACATTATTAGAAGCTTATCAGGGTTCGCAACGTCTGCTCGACCTCAACGGAACTTCAATAAAGATAAGCATAAAACCTGGTGTGCGCGACGGACAGATTCTGCGTCTTAAAGGCAAGGGCAACCCAGGAAGAAACGGCGGCGAAAACGGCGACCTCATGATAAAAGTCGTCATCATGAACGACCCTTCTTATCAACGCGACGGCGATGATCTTATCAAAAATATCAACATCGATGTCTATACCGCAATTCTCGGCGGCAAGATAACCGTCAGCACTCTCAAAGGCGATGTCAATGTTCCTATAAAACCGCAGACACAGAACAACAGCACGCTACGACTCAAAGGCATGGGAATGCCGCACTATGGAAAAGAAGGCGCAGGAGCATTGCTGCTGAAAGTACAGATACTATTGCCAGAACACTTCTCCGCTAAAGAACTGGAACTTATCAAAGAAGCACAGGAACAATCCGCTAATTAATGGCGGATTTTTTTTATTGAAAACTGAAAGTTGAAAATGGAAAATTAACTTTCAGTTTTCAATTTTCAATTTTCAATTTTTTTAAAAAAAGCTCCCACGATTATCACTATTTTTCGTTACTTTGCATATTCATAATTGAAAATTGAATATGTATAAGATGAAATCAAAGTTTTCGATAATAGTCACTATTTTAATACTGTTTTTAACTGCTTCTATATCATACGCTCAAGATAATAATGTCAAGGGTTTCGTCTATGAGAAATTTACTGGCGAGCCTATGATGTTCTGCAACGTTTATCTCAAAGGAACTACATACGGAGGCTCCACCGATCTCAACGGTTTTTTCAATATCACCAGAATCCCTGACGGCGATTATACCATTCTTGTCACGAACCTCGGTTATGATACCATCGCAGAGAAGGTGAGCCTTAAAAACAATGAGATCTTAAACAAGAAATATTACCTCGAAGAGTCGAATGTGCTGCTCGCTGCGGTTAACATCACTGCCGACAAGATAGAGGCGAGGACCGAGACCAAGACTTCCGTCATCAACGTAACACCAAAAGTCATTACCAGAATTCCTACCATGGGCGGACAGGCGGACTTGGCGCAGTATCTGCAGGTCATACCTGGTGTCATCTTCACCGGTGACCAGGGCGGCCAGCTTTATATCAGAGGCGGCTCGCCGATACAGAACAAGGTGCTGCTCGACGGTATGGTGGTCTATAATCCTTTCCACTCCATCGGTCTCTTTTCAGTATTCGATACCGACATCATCAGAAACGCTGAGATATATACCGGCGGCTTCGGCGCTGAATACGGCGGAAGAATATCCTCAGTTATGGACATCACCACACGCGACGGTAACAAGAAACGCCTCGCTGGTAAGATTGGCGCAAGTACCTTCGGCTCGAAGATAACACTCGAAGGTCCTCTTAAAAAAGCCCAGAATCCGGAAGATATGACGGCATCTTTCATAATATCAGCCAAGAATTCATATCTCGACAAGACTAGCGAGACTGTGTATAAGACTATTTTGAACGGCAATACATTGCCTTATACCTATAACGATATTTACGGTAAGATATCTATTAACTCATCTAATGGTAGCAAGGTCAACTTCTTCGGATTCAACTTCTCCGATGACGTGATAAATTATAAGTCGATATCTAACTTCGGTTGGGATGCATACGGCGGCGGTGTCAACTTCGTCGTCATCCCTGGAAAGTCGCCAGTGCTCGTTGAAGGTAACGTGGCTTATTCTGACTATACAGCGAAACTGGTGGAACAGAATAACCCTAACAGAATGAGTTCTATAAATGGCTTCAACGCTGGATTCGCATTCACTTATTTCCTAGGAAAGAACTCTCTTAAATATGGTATCGAGATGCTCGGGTTTAAGACTGTCTTCGATTACACCAAGTCGAACGGCATCCGCATGAGCCAGATCGACAACACTACAGAACTTGGCGCTTACGTGAAATACAAGGCTCAGTTCGACAAGCTTATCCTTGAGCCTAGCTTCAGAATCCAGGCATACGCGTCTTTGGGTGAGGTGTCGCCGGAACCACGTCTCGCAGTGAAATATAATGTGACAGACTGGTTTAGAGTCAAGGCCGCGACTGGTATGTACACCCAGAACCTCATCGCTGCCAACAGCGACCGCGACGTGGTGAACCTCTTCTACGGTTTCCTCTCAGGTCAGGCTAACATACCTTCTACCTTCAACGGAGAAGCAGTTACATCAAAATTGCAGAAGGCAATACATTATATAGTGGGTACAGAATTCGATGTGTATACTAACCTTGTCCTTAATGTTGAAGGTTATTACAAAGATTTCAACCAGCTGACAAGCATGAACAGAAACCAGCAGTATTCTGACTATGAGGCCCCAAAAGGAACGCCTGAGCTTTTGAGAAAAGACTTTATGGTGGAGAAGGGCAGAGCCTATGGTCTCGACGTCTCTTTGAAATATGAAAATGTAAGATGGTATCTCTGGGGCGCATATTCTTTGGGCTATGTTAATAAAGATTATGAAGATGTCGATAAACAGATTCATACTTACCGCACTCACTATGACAGACGTCATAATGTGAACCTTATGGCGACATACACCGCAGGACCAAAACACCAATGGGAGATCAGCGCACGCTGGAACTTCGGAACAGGTTTCCCATTCACTCAGGTCAGCGCATTCTATGAGAAACTGCCTTACGACAACATCTACTTCGATCCTTATACCGAGAGCGGATACCTCGGAATCATATATGACGAAATCAATGGCGGTCAGCTGCCTACATATCATCGCCTCGACCTCGACGTGAAAAGAAAATTCTATTTCACCGAAAACGTCATACTTGAAGCCGACTTCAGCGTGACCAATGTGTATGACAGACAAAATATATTCTATATAGATGTTGTCTCTACAGAAATAATTTATCAGTTGCCGCTGATGCCAAGCATCGGTTTAACATTATCATTCTAATAGACATGAAGAAACCTGTAGCAAAAATATGTCCCCGTGAACTCGTAGCTCATGGGGATATTCGTATAGATAACTATTATTGGCTTAACGAACGCGAGAATCCTGAGGTTATCGAATATCTAGAACAAGAGAATCAATATCAGGAGGAGATGATGAAAGATACTGAGGATCTTCAGAAAGAATTATATGATGAGATAGTAGGACGTATCAAACAAGACGACGTCTCTTATCCTATAAAAAGAAACGGCTACTATTATTACTCCCGCTACGAAGAAGGCAAGGAATATCCCGTCTATTGCCGCCGTAAGGATAATATGGAGAATCCGGAACAGATACTCCTCGACGGCAACGAGATGGCTAAAGATCATCATTATTTCGATATCGGTGCCTATAGCATAAGCCCCGATAACAGATTGATTGCTTATAGCGTTGACATCGTGAGCCGTCGTCAGTATCATATCTTTGTGAAAGAAATTGAGACAGGAAAGATGTATGCCGAAGATATTGAAAACACTACTGGCAATATGGTGTGGGCTAACGATAGCGAGACGCTTTTCTATAGCATGAAAGACGATTCGTTGCGTTCATGCAAGATCATGCGCCATAAGCTTAACGACGATCCTGCCAATGACGAACTAGTATATTTTGAAGAAGATACGGCCTTCAGCTGTTATGTCAGCAAGACAAAGTCAAGGCGTTACATCATGATAATATCCGACAGCACCATGTCGTCGGAGGTGCGTTTCGTGGACGCCGACAAACCATACGATGAGTTTGAGATTTTCCATAAACGTGAACACGACCATCTTTATGGAATAGGTCATTATGGCAACGACTTCTACATCTTGACAAATGCCGACGGAGCGAAGAACTTCAAGATCATGAAGACTCCTGTCAACAAGACAGAAAAGGAAAACTGGGTGGAACTGATGCCGCATCGTGAGGATGTACTGATAGAAGACTTCGACATATTCTCTGACTTCCTCGTCGTTGAAGAACGTAAGGAGGGTCTGGTGAAGATTCGTATCATGACATGGGATGGCACTACGGATTATTACATCGACTTCGGCGAGCCTACTTACACCGCGTATTCTTCGGCCAACCCTGACTTCGACTCTCATCTCTTGAGATATGGATATAACTCCATGACAACACCGGCTTCTCTTTATGAATATGACATGATAAAACGCGAGTCGGTCTTGTTGAAGCGTCAGGAGATAGTGGGCGGCTATGATCCTAGCGACTATGTCACGGAACGTCATTACGCTCCATCTCACGACGGCGTTATGGTTCCTATTTCTTTGGTATATAAAAAAGGCTTGAAGAAAGACGGCAACAATCCATTGGTGCTTTACGGTTACGGCTCGTATGGCAGCAGCATGGACGCCTACTTCTCGACAGTGAGGTTGTCTTTGTTAAACAGAGGTTTCGTGTGGGCTGTCGCTCACATAAGAGGCGGCGAGGAGATGGGCCGTCAGTGGTATGAAGACGGAAAATTATTGAAGAAGAAAAACACTTTCCTCGACTTCATCTATTGCGGTAAATATCTCATCAACGATGGCTTTACGAATAATGATAAGATGTTCGCTATGGGTGGCAGCGCCGGCGGTCTGCTCGTAGGAGCTGTGGCTAATATGGCGCCGGAGATGTGGAAGGGAATCATAGCACAGGTGCCTTTCGTCGATGTCGTCACGACGATGCTTGACGATACAATACCTCTTACTACAGGAGAATACGACGAGTGGGGCAATCCTAACGAGAAGGAATATTACGATTATATGAAGTCATATTCGCCTTACGATAATGTGGAGAGAAAGGCGTATCCTGCTATGCTGGTGACGACAGGCTTGCACGACAGCCAGGTGCAATATTGGGAACCTGCCAAGTGGGTCGCTAAGCTGCGAGAGATGAAGACTGACAATAATCCTTTATATCTAAAGACCAATATGGACTTCGGTCACGGCGGCGCATCAGGAAGATTCGAAGGAATAAAAGAGATAGCGCTGGAATATGCTTTTATATTGAGAACTTTGAACTCAGAACTTTGAACTAAGGCCAATGGCTAATGGCTAAAGGCTAATGGCTTTAGTTAAAAAAAACTTTCGCCCTTAGTCCTTAACCTTTAGGCATTTTTATTATCTTTGTAACTTTTATAAAAAGTTCATTATGAAGAAAGTTTTACTCTTGATATTTGCATTGATTTCGTTAAATGCATTCTCTCAACTCCAAGTCAAAGAAGGCTCTTTCGTGCATGTGCCAGGCGGCGTCATCGAAGACAAGGCTGAGTATACTGATGGCAACGAACTGCCGATGGCGTTGATAAAGATATCTACAGAAAACATTAACGAACAGGAGAGACTGCGACTGGTGTTTACTGGTAATAGAGCAACGCAGATTATCAAGAAACCAAAGACCGGACAGATGTGGATCTACATCTCGGCAGAACCTGCAACCTTCATTGATATAAAACACCCTGACTACGGAACATGCAAATATTATTTGCCAGAGAATCTCTGCGACTATTGTGTCTATGAGATGGTGCTTCAATATATTCCGTTTGCACCGGCAGTAGAGCAGAAGGTGCAGAATACATATCTTGTAGTGAGAGCCGATCAGGATAATGCGCTTGTCTATATCGACGATGAACCGATAGATACCAAAGAAGCCTCAAAACTCCTTGTCGTTGGCACGACTCATACATGGAAGATAGAATGTAATATGTATTATCCAGAGAGCGGTACCGTGACTATCAAAGAAAGAACGGTGATAGAGAAAGAGCTTCGTCCTGCTTTCGGTTATATCGACGTAACAACTATGCCGGAACAAGGCGCCAAGGTATTCATCGATGGTGAATATGTAGGCGTCTCGCCATGCAAGTCGGATAGACTGAAAAGCGGAAATCATACCGTCAGAGTGATGAAGGATACATATAAAATCGCGGAAGAGTCTTTCGTGGTGACAGATGGCCAGACAACAAACGCAGATGTCGTAATGGTGTCGAATCTCGTCAGCGTCTTCATAACAACTGATGCACAGTCTGACATTTATGTTGATGAGGTGTATAAAGGTAGAGGTGCCTGGTCGGGACGTCTGCCAGAAGGTACACACCACTTCGAGGCAAGAAAAGAGAATCATAGGGCAAGCGGCAAGAACGTAAACCTCGTGCTTGGAGAAGAAATGGATATCACCCTCGACGAACCAAAACCTATCAACGGATCTTTGGATGTCAATACCTCGCCTATGGGCGCAGAAATATATGTTGATGGAAAAAGCTACGGAGAGACACCAAATTATATTTCAGAGATATTGATAGGCGAACACGAACTTAAACTCGTCAAACCAAATTACTCAGAACTTAAGAAACTCATTTTTATCAAAGAAGGCGAGACTTTGTCTTTGTATGAAAAACTGCAGCAGAATGAACTCGCAATAAATACATCAACTTCAAAGACACAGAAAGAGGTCGTTAAAACACCTAAAGAACCAAAGGCTCCTAAAACACCTAAAGTGAAGGAACAGAAACCAAAACAAGTAGATGTTTATAAAAAAGCAAGTGAGGCCACTCATTTCGCTACTGTCAATTTTGCTTGTGCTTCTACAGCTTTTCAGAAGTCATACGGCCTTACATACGGCTCGGTGAAAAAAGTGGGCTGGTTCGCTTCCGTCATGACTAACTTCAATTTCAAAGGCGTAGGATTTGCCGAAGAGAGACCTTCGGAACTTGTAGTGGAGAATATGGATGGCACTATAGTTCCTATTACCTTGAACGGTGAACAATGTAGCAGCCGTCTGTCGTTGACAGCTGGTATGGTGGTGAAGTGTTTCAATTCCGTATATGCTAAAGTTGGGGCCGGCTACGGCGTAAGGTCTAAGTTCTGGCAGAGTACAACAAATCATTGGTATAAGCATGAAGGCAACTCTTATATCGGCGCTGACATCACAGCTGGTCTGCAGTTTAATCTCGGTGGCTTCGTCATCTCGACAGATGTCGTGACAAACAACTTCAAAACACTGGAAGTTAAATTGGGATTGGGATTGAATTGGAAGAAGTAGGAATGATGGTAGAGACGATAAACACACATTGAAGCGTCTAATCAATTTTGAATTATGAATAGATAAGTTATGAAGAAAACTATATTGATATTAAGCATAATGGCTCTCATATTTACATCATGTAAGAGAGATGAAATATTGAATGAAGGCGACAAATGGTATAACGGTCATGCTGCTGTCGACTTGGGATTGCCTTCCGGATTGTATTGGGCTACATGTAATATTGGAGCTTCTGTTCCAGAAGAAAGCGGCAGTTATTATCGTTGGGGAGTGACATCTGAGGGTTATGGTACTAGTCAGAATACAGAGAATCTTAATTTGAACGATATCTCTGGTGATGCACAATATGACGCGGCAACTGCTAATTGGGGAGGTTTGTGGAGAATGCCTACCAAATATGAAATGCAGGAACTGCTGAACTTATGTAGCTGGGAGGAAACGACATTTAACGGAATAGAAGGATATCAAGTGGTGGGCCCTAATGGCAACAGCATATTTATACCATATGCAGAAGGAGACCGTACATATTGGACTTCTTCTCCATGTGAAGAGTATGGTTTTTATGATGCTTATGGCTTGACCCTTTATCCTTACAATGATATATCTATACATGATAAATATAGGTCCAATTGTTATTATGTACGTCCTGTCTTTGGCGGTAATAAAGTAGTTGGCTTTGATGCTGTAAGTAGAGATATAGAATATAGAGATATAACTTCAACAACAGCACGATTTGGAATTATAGTGATGCAAGATGAGGATGGCACAATAACCTCATACGGAGCATGCTGGAGTACCGACGCAAGACCTACAATAGATGATGAGCATTATACTTTTTATGAGTATAACGAATATGATGTAAATGATGATTATAGTGAGTGTCTTCGTGATGTATATCTTGAAAATCTTATGCCTAACACAAAATATTATATCAGAGCATTTGCTGTTAGCGGAGATAATGTGGTGTATGGTGAAGTGAAGAACTTTACAACCTTGCCAGTAGAAAGCGGTCAGGAAAATGGTTATTCATATATAGACTTGGGCCTTCCTTCAGGTATGAAATGGGCTATGTGTAATTATGGCTCGTATGACGGAAACCCTTGGGATTATGGAGATTATGTCTCTTGGGGCGGTGAATATAACTATGATTATGACTGGAATCCTAATAACTGTCCTACATACGGTATTGAAATGGGTGATATTAGCGGAAGCCAATATGACTATGTTAATAAGTCTTGGGGTGGACAATGGAGAATGCCTACATTATACGAAATGCAAGAGTTAAGAGATTACTGTACATGGGAATGGGTATCAAGTGATTATAGGCGCGCTTATAAAATCACTGGACCTAATGGCAATAGTATCATCTTGCCAGTGTATGGATATTATGAAGGTAATCAGTATTATGAAGATTATGACAATCAAGGAGCACTTACAGGTCCAGGCTACTATTGGACTTCAACGCCTTATGGTGATGGCAGTAATAATAATGCTTATTGTCTTGAGTTTGGAAGTGAATACGTCCAGATAATACCAAACTTACGTTATTATGGATTGAATATCCGTCCTGTCATTGGCTATAATGAAGCTTTGTATCCTAAAGTTAGAATGAAAGATGTAACGGATATAACTACAAATTCTGCAAAATGTAGCGCTTCTATTGACTACAGTGGAACTGTTCAAATTTATGAATGTGGTTTTGTATGGAGCAAGAACTATGCTTCTCCAACATTGGAAAACTATGATAACTGTGTTTATGCCGATTATTATGAGAATTACTATAGCTGTGAAATTTATAACCTTAATTTGAACACTACTTATTATGTGAGGGCTTTTGTTTATACTTCAATGGGATATGTCTACAGCGATGTGCTTAGCTTTAGGACATTGGAGGAAGAAACGATAAGCGGAACAGAAAACGGCCAATAGCCAACAGCCAAAAACCTTATCCAAAAAACGCTTCCGCTTCGTAAAGCACATTCTGATAACTGTCGGAGCTGTGCATTACGTTGTGCGTCTTGTCGATGCTGTAACGTTTTCTATATTTTTCTTTCAGATGTTTAAGCGTCTCGATGGAAGATTCCTTGTCGGCGAAGGGCGAGAGCACAAGCATTCCGATACAAGGTCCGCTTGTCATATATTGGATAAGATGTTCGTAGAAAGGCTTGCCTTTGTGGACGTTGTAAATCACTTCGGCTTCTTCTTTCGTCAAGGTCTTTTCCTTTGCTTCGATGACGGTAAAGTCAAGACGACTCAGATCCTTGATGACGTCGTCGGTATATCTTAAAAATCCGGGCTTTATGATGATGAAACCGTCATAGTTCGGAAGCATGGCGGTGTTGTATCCGTAGCCCTCGCCCTCTGTTGTCAATGTAGATTTCATAACGTGGTTTTTTTTCTAAAAACAAACGTAAACCGAGAATGTTTCTTAATTATTTTTAAGAATTTTCCCCTTTGAAAAAAATAAACAAATTGTTATCTTTGCGCTATAGTTGAGAGTATCTGCATCTTTGCGACTCTGCGACTTTGTGACTCTAAGACTTAAATCATGAACATATATCAGCTTTTTGTAAGGACTTTTGGAAATAAAAACACTGAGCCAGTCTTTGATGGCGACAAGTCACAGAACGGCTGCGGCACTTTCGCTAATATCAACGATAATGCCCTGAACGCTCTTAAGGACTTGGGCATTACCCATATCTGGCTCACTGGCGTGATACGCCATTCTAGCATGACATCTTATCCTGAGCTAGGGATAAAGTCGACACATCCTCAAATTACAAAAGGCAAGGCGGGTTCTCCTTATTCTATAATGGACTATTACGACATCGACCCGGATTTGGCTGTCAATCCGCAGAATAGGATGGAGGAGTTTGAAGAGACCGTCGCTCGTATCCATGAGAAAGGCATGAAGTTGATAATGGATTTCATTCCTAACCATCTCGCCCGCGAGTATAAGTCGCTAAATAAACCTTACGATGTTGAAGAATTCGGCGAATATGACAATAAAAATGTCAGCTTCGCAAAAGATAACAACTTCTATTATATCCCAAATCAAGAATTCGTTATTCCAAGTCGAACTTTAGAACTTCAGAACTCTAAAACTCTAGAATTCCAAAGTTCTAAAATTTTAAAGTTTGAAGAATTTCCCGCCAAAGCATCAGGCAACGATGTCTTCTCTCCAAGACCATCTGTCAACGACTGGTACGATGCTGTGAAGCTGAATTATGGCGTCGATTATCAGAATGGCTGCAGCAAGCATTTCGATACTATTCCTAACACCTGGTACAAGATGTTGAACATTATGCAGTATTGGTGCGAGAAAGGTGTCGATGGTTTTCGCGTGGATATGGCGGAGATGGTGCCTGTCGAGTTCTGGCGCTGGGCAATCAATGAGTTGCGAGAAAACCATGACGCTATTATGATAGCTGAGATTTATCAGCCTCATCTTTATAAGGAATATGTCGATGCCGGCTTTGATTATCTTTATGATAAGGTGGGACTTTACAATACCTTGGAAAATATTTATCGCTACGGACAACGTGCGGATACTATAACTAATGTGTGGAACGGACTTCAAGGGCTCGGTGATGTGATGTTGCGTTTCATGGAAAATCACGATGAGGTGCGACTGGCGTCGAAGCGTTTTGTCGGTGATGCTTTCAAGGCGCTGCCTGCTGTTGCGATGGCAGCTCTGATGAACTGCGGGCCTTTTATGATTTATAACGGACAGGAGAGCGGCGAGGATGCAGAAGGCGCTGTTGGCTTCAGCGGCGATGACGGAAGAACATCGATATTCGATTATGCAGTGATGCCTAAACATCAGAAGTGGATGGCAAACGGCAATTTCGATGGCAGCGGCTTCAGCGATGAGCAGAAGAGATTATACGATTTCTATAAAAAGATACTTAACTTACGACTCACCAGCGATGCTATTAATAAAGGTGCGTTCTACGACCTGATGTGGGTCAACCCTTGGTACTCCAACTTCGACCCTCAGTATGTCTACGCTTTCTTGCGTTACTTCAACAATGACAGACTTCTCGTTGTTATCAATTTTAATCAGAACGAGAGCCGTTACTGCGAAGTGAAAATCTCAGAAGACGCCGTAGAGTATATGGGATTACAACCGATGGCCAACTGCCAACAGCCAATGGCCTTAGACGTCTTTACTGGAGAGAAGATCGAATATGATTTAGACGAAGTCAGCACTCGTGGCATCGCAATGACTCTTGAACCTTGTGGAATTAAAATTTTGAAACTATGATGAAATTAGTAGAAAAAGATTCTTGGCTTGAACCTGTCGCCGATGAGGTACAGACTCGCTATGATAGATATGAATCTTTATTGAAATATATTGAAAGTCATTATGGAAGCCTTAAGTCATTTGCTTCGGCTCATGAGTTTTTCGGTTTTACATACGACGAGTTCAGAAAAGGATGGTGGTATAGAGAATGGGCTCCTGCAGCGCATTATCTTTCTTTGTTCGGCGATTTCAATAATTGGGATAGATATGCCGACCCTCTTGAAAGAGAAGAAGATGGCATCTGGTCTATCTTCCTTCCTGACTCGCAATATAAAAATAGATTGACAAAAGGCAGTCTTTTGAAAGTCCTGGTACAATCCAGCATAGGTGAACAAGAACGCATACCTGTCTATATCAACAGAGTCGTTCAGAATGAAGATAATAAAGATTTCGCAGGACAGTTTTGGCCAACAGCCAACAACCAAAAGCCAAAAGCCAAAAGCCAACAGCCAACAGCCAACAGCCAACAGCCTTTGTTCATCTACGAATCCCATATCGGCATGTCGCAGGAGAAAGAAGGTGTCGGTACATATAAAGAGTTCAAGGATAATGTATTGCCAAGGATAAAGGATTTGGGTTATAATGCGATACAGCTTATGGCGGTCGCTGAGCATCCTTATTACGGCTCTTTCGGTTATCATGTCTCTAATTTCTTTGCAGCCAGTTCGCGTTTTGGCACTCCTGAAGAGTTGAAGGAACTGATAGATGCGGCGCATGAGATGGGAATTGCAGTCATCATGGACTTGGTTCATTCACATACTGTGAAGAACACTCGCGAGGGTTTGAATCTTTTCGATGGCACAGAGAATCAATATCTGTTGGAAGGCAATGAAGGCTATCATCCTCAATGGGATTCCAGATTATTCAATTATGGAAAGATAGATACTTTGAGACTTTTGCTTTCAAACGTAAGATACTGGCTCGAAGAATATCATTTCGATGGCTTCCGCTTCGATGGCGTGACATCAATGTTGTATAAGAATCACGGGATAGGAGTGGAGTTCGCTAATCAGTCGGATTATTTCGGTGATAATGTGAATAATGATGCAGTGACATATCTTCAACTCGCTAACACTTTGATACATCAGCTGAATAAAGATAATATCACCATTGCGGAAGACGTCAGCGGTATGCCTGGAATATGCGCTCCTATTGAAGACGGCGGCATCGGTTTCGACTATCGTCTAGGAATGGGCCTCCCTGATTTCTGGATCAAAATCTTGAAAGACCAGAAGGATGAAGACTGGAACATGCACGAGTTTTTCTTCACTATGACGAATAGGCTTTATGATGTAAAGACAATTGCTTACGCAGAGTCGCACGATCAGGCATTGGTAGGAGACAAGACCATAGCGTTCAGATTGATGGATAAGGAAATGTATAGCTCGATGTCGAAGTTTACGCCTAGTATAATAATAGATAGAGGTATTGCTTTGCATAAGATGATACGTCTTTTTACCATAAGTCTTGGAGGCAATGCCTGGCTTAACTTCATGGGCAATGAGTTCGGACATCCAGAGTGGATCGATTTTCCACGTCAAGAAAATGAGTGGAGCTATAAGCATGCACGTCGTCAGTGGTCATTGGTCGATGATGAGAATCTGAAGTTCTGTTGTCTTAATGAATTTGACAAGGAGATGTTGAAGTTCATCAAGGAGAATAATGTGATGGACGCAGAACCGGCCTGGATGATGAATGCCGATGAGGAAAATAAGACGATAGTGTTTGAAAGAAACAATCTGATATTCGTCTTCAACTGGGGATGCGAATCGATTCCGGATTATGAGATAAATGTTAAGAGTACGGGCGACTACGAAATCGTTTTCAGCAGCGATGACAGTAGGTTCGGCGGTTTTGACAATATAAGCAAAAATGTAGTATTTCCTACGGAAGAGAGAGACGGTCAGGTGTTTATGAAGATATATAATGTAAGCCGTACGGCAGTAGTTTATAAGCTGAAAATTGAAAATTGAAAACTGAAAATTGTTGAAAATTAGGATGAAGACTGTTGTCTGTTGACAGATGTCTAAAGACTTAAAAAAAACACTGAAAAATCGTGTTAAGATGTTTTTTTTTCATTATCTTTGTAGCAAATTCTGAAGAATACTATAGAAATGGCAGATTTAAGTGTAACCCTTTCGGAAATAGAAACAAAAGTAAGAAAGCTCATTGCGCTAAAGAATCAGCTTGAATTAGAAAATAGTAAACTTATTCAAAGGAATGAGGATCTTCAATTGGAAATTGAGATTCTCGCTACTGAGAATACAGAATTGAAGGAAAAAATAAATAATTTAGTTATTGTTAACACTCTCGGAAACGAAAAAGAGGTAGGAGAAAGTAGACAATTAATAAAGGCACTTGTTAAGGAAATCGACAATTGTGTTGCAATGTTGAATGCGGAACAATAATATATATCAGACGATATGAGCGGAGTAGATGAAATAAAGATCAATGTTGTCATTGCGGAACGTAGTTATCGTCTGACTGTAAACAAAGCTGATGAGGCGAAGGTGTTGAAAGCAGCAGAGATGCTAAATGAGAGGATAAAGTCTTATAAGCAGACATACGATTATAGAGATTATCAGGATTTATTATCGATGTTATGTTTGCAATTGGCGACACTCAATGTTAAATACGAATCTGATGCAGCATATAAAGATCAGTATTTGGAACAAAAACTCGATGAATTAAGTTCTTTATTAAGTGAAAATATAGGTTCTTAAAGTTCTTTGAAGATTTATCTGTCTGTTCGTCGCATGATGTAAACCTAACAATTTTTACCATAATTTCCGGTTGACTCATGGGTACAAAAACAGGCCTCAACCTGCGAAGGTGCTTTAACGCCAGTGGACGTTTGCGTATCGTGGCAGCCATAAACGTGACTTCTGGGGTTTACTATTATCCCATTGAGCAGACAGATTTTTTCCCCTTTTAGTTTTCGAGATAAATCGAAAAAAAATGATTTTATTAGCAGCATTAAGTCACGTAGCAGCATACACTCTGTTTGGAGTGACTGCTCTCGTAGTAGGCGCCGGCGCAGGTGTCCTCATTTCCACAACAGTGATGCGTAATGCACTCACAAAGAAAAGCGTTCAGTTATTAGAAGAAGCAAAAGAAAAAGCAGAGGTGATCAAGAAAGACAAGATACTTCAAGCTAAAGAGAAGTTCTTGCAGATGAAAGCCGATTACGAAAAAGAAACCAACGAACGCAAACGCGAAATCCAAAAACTAGAATCACGCGTACAACAGCAACAACAACAGGCTAACCAACGCGATGAAGAAATCCGCAAGAAAGCTAACGAAGTTAAAAGCCAACAACAAAGTGTAGCTGCCCAACAAGAAAACATCAATAAACGTCAAGCTGAATTGGATAAGATTCAAGATGAACAAAAGAAGATGTTGGAATCTATCTCAGGTCTCTCAGCTGGCGAAGCTAAGGAACAACTTAAAGAAATGATGAAAGAAGAAGCTGTAGCAGAAGCTATGGTTATCTCTAGAGATATCGTTGAAGAGGCTAAGATGTCAGCTAACCAAGAAGCTAAGAAGATTGTCCTCGAGACAATCCAACGTACAGCGGCAGAACACGCTATCGAAAATACAGTGTCTGTATTTAACATCGAAAACGACGAAATTAAAGGTCGTATCATCGGTCGTGAAGGTAGAAACATCCGCGCTCTCGAAGCTCTCACAGGCGTTGAAATCATCATCGACGACAGCCCTGACGCAATCCTTCTCTCTGGCTTTGATCCAATCCGCCGTGAAGTGGCTCGCCTTTCATTGCAAAAACTCGTTACAGACGGCCGTATCCACCCAGCTCGTATCGAAGAAGTCGTTAAGAAAGTTGAAAAACAAGTCGAACAGGAAATCATTGAAACAGGTAAACGTACAGTCATCGACCTCGGTATCCATAACCTCAGCCCTGAACTTATCAGAATGATCGGTCGTATGAAATATCGTTCATCATACGGACAAAACTTGTTGCAACACTCTATAGAAGTTGCTAAACTCAGTTCTTCTATGGCTGCAGAACTCGGCCTTAACCCTAAGACAGCAAAACGCGCTGGTCTTCTCCACGATATCGGTAAAGTCGCTGAAAACGACGAAGAATTGCCACACGCAATCCTCGGTATGAAGACAGCTGAGAAATATAAGGAAAAACCAGATGTATGTAACGCTATCGGTGCTCACCACGATGAAATCGAAATGGAAACTCTTATCGCTCCTATCGTTCAGGTGTGTGACGCTATCTCTGGCGCTCGTCCAGGCGCTCGCCGTGAAGTCGTAGAGGCTTATATCCAACGTCTCAACAAACTCGAAGAAATGGCTATGTCATTCCCTGGCGTCGTCAAGACTTACGCTATCCAAGCTGGTCGTGAATTACGCGTTATCGTAGCAGCAGATAAAGTCAGCGATACAGACGCAGACCGCATCTCATTCGACCTCTCTAAACAGATCCAAACTGAAATGACTTACCCAGGTCAAATCAAGATTACTGTTATCAGAGAGACAAGAGCTGTTAGCTTCGCGAAATAAAGACTACAAGTCAACAAGACTATAAGACAATAAGAAGAAGCGCAGCAGTTGCAACGCTCCTTTTCTTTTGTCCACGAATAGACACTAATCTAACACTAATATTGAAATGCGATAAATCACAATTACTCCTAACTCCTAACTAATAAGGTGTTACCTTATCCTATATTTGTTTCGCCCTTGCAGGGTTTCAACTCAAAGTCTCATTGACTCATTGACTCGGTGACTTGGTGACTTGGTGACTTGGTGACTCAGTGACTTTTTTGGGGGGCGTTCCGCTACGCGTCGGGCTTTCCGCTATATCTTTGCTCGCTTTTGTTTTCCCCTCGCTCAAAAAATCCCATAGTCCGTGGTCCGAAGTCCGAAGTCTCCGCTCGCAAAGGATGCCGCTCCAATCCCTAACGCTTTGAGGCTGCTGAAAACTAATTTTCAGTTTTCAACTTTCCGTTTTTCAATTCCATAAGCTGTCTCATGCTATATATGTCTTGCCCTTTCAGGCGTCCTCAAGGCTCCGAAACTTTACCTCTTACAACTCTTACAACTCTGCGTCTCTGTGTCTTTGCGACTTTGCAACTTTGCGACTTTGCGACTATAAAAAAAGAGCGCCACATTCATTGCAGCGCCCTTATATTGTCGTGGACAAAGACTGTTGTCTGTTGTCCGTAGTCTGTTGTCTTATTTTACAACAACGAATTTGTTTGTCTTGACTGTTTGGTTGTTGACGATTAAGCTGTAGAAGTAAACGCCTTCGTTTAAGTCGCTAACGTTGATGTCAGCTCTTGAACCGCCGAGGTTGAGTTCTTGTCTAACAACTTCTTGACCCATCATGTTGTAGATAGCAACTGAAGCTGAGTTAACGTTGAATGGCATGTTATAGTCGAAGCTTACAACGTTGCTTGCTGGGTTAGGATATGCGTTGCTGAAAACGTCTGCGCTATTGAAGTCGGCGATTGATTCTGGTTGATATTTGAAGTTAACATTGAAAGTGTATGTTTCTTCTGGGTTTCCTTCATCGTAGAAAGTGTAAACCATGTGGATTTCTGTACCTACAGGTAATATGTTCCATTCGCTGTCAACGAACATGCAGTGACCGTTGAAAACGCCTTCGCTACCAGCAGCAACAGTGTGAGTTGCAGTTAAAGTACCTGGCATATAGCAGCTGCCCCAGCATAAGTAGTTAGAACCAACGCCGTTAGGAT
>JAZKYV010000071.1:0-32668 GCA_045612345.1 Bacteroidales bacterium | reverse complement strand
GTATGTGTTTTTTGAGATTTTTAACATAAAATCTTAAATCCACAATTGAGAGATTAAAATATCACGCCATAATTGACCTCAAAAAATATCACGGAGCGATTTTATTCAAAATTAGTCCCGATAGGGACGGCAGACCATAGGTAGGTGCAAGTGCGAAGCACGCAGCGCCTGCAAACAGTGACCGTCCGATTATCAAAGCTCCGTAGGAGCGACAGAGAATTTTTTGCTGAACTTATTCAATTTATTTCCGTCGGGCATTTAAGAGCTATCAGTGGAAAAATGCTGAAAGCTAAACGCTGAAAACTGACTGCTAAAAAATCTGTAGTCTGTAGTCTGTAGTCTGTTGACTTTTTACTATCTTTGCATATTTATTTTTATATATAAGTATGAATAAATAACATAATGGTTTTCAATAGCTTATTATGTTATGACAATATGCTCTATGGGACAAACATCAACAAGAAAACAGCTTGAGAAGATTCTTTCTGAAAAGATAGTGGTTTTGGATGGTGCTTTCGGCACTGAAATACAGAGAATGGATAACACTTTGTTATCTCCTTACGAACCTTTAAATGCGACTAACAGCGACCTCGTCAAGAGAGTGCATCGCTCGTATGTAGAAGCTGGTTCCGACATCATTTCTACCAACTCTTTCAACTGTTCTTATCTTGAGCTTTTAAAGCATGGCTTCGGAAAAGAAGACATCGACAACCTTAATGTCTTGGCAGCTAAGAATGCGAAAGAAGTAGCAGCTGAATTCAATCGCGATGTCTTTGTTGCAGGTTCCGTCGGTCCAACATCACAGTCGTTATCATTAAGAACCATAGACTTCGATGAGATGGCTGATTCTTATAAAGCACAGATTTCATCACTCATAAAAGGCGGCGTCGACTTGATATTAGTCGAGACTTGCTTCGATGCCAAGAACATAAGAGCTGCCGTTTATGCTTATCTCGCTTCACTCTCAGATCTGAATCTCACTACCGACGACGTGCCTTTGATGGTGTCGGTGACATTGACAGAACAAGGCAATCTGTTATCAGGTCACACTGTTGACCTCGTATGGCAGATGATAAAACACGCCAAACCGCTTTCATTCGGCTTGAACTGCGGCTTCGGCTTCGAGAGAGCTGCTGAGCTTGTTTTGAAACTTCAGAATGTCCCAACAAATGTTTCTCTCTATCCTAACGCCGGTCTCCCTGACCTCGACGGAAGATATACAGAGTCATGCGCCGACTTCAACAAGAGAGCTAACGTCCTCGCAAAAGAAGGTCGCATAAACCTCATCGGCGGTTGCTGCGGCACAACACCAGAACATATACAAACGATAAAAAATGCTGTCGACGGCATCGCTCCTAGAGTGATACCTCAACAGGAAATACATAAGAAATTCAGCGTAATCGGTGAGAGATGTAATGTGGCAGGTTCTAAGAAATTCAGAGAACTTGTTAACGAAAATCTTCAAGATGCTGTATCGGTAGCCGTTTCACAGGTAGAGTCAAAGGCTGATGTTCTCGACGTATGCTTCGACCATCCAGATATCGACTCATCAATGATGAAAGACTTCATCGAGTTGTTGTCAGCATCATCAGTGGCATTCACTCCAACGATGATCGATTCGTCAGACTTCGACACTTTGGTGTTGGGCGTGAAAAGTTCGATGGTGAAACCTATCGTAAACTCAATATCTTTGAAAGAAGGCGAGGCAGAATTCCTCAGAAGAGCTACAGAATTCTTCAGACTCGGAACCAAGATCATCTTGATGCTCGCTGACGAACAAGGCCAGGCTGACACTTACGAGAGGAAGATAGAGATAGCAGATAGAATCGTCAAATTGGCAAAGTCGGTAGGCTTTGATACAGATGACATCCTTATCGACCCTAACGTCTTGACCATATGTACAGGTATTGAAACTCACAGATATTATGGCAGAGACTATATCCTTGCCACACGTTGGATAAACCAGAATCTAGGCACACATGTCACAGGCGGCGTAAGTAACCTTTCATTCGCTTTCAGAGGCAATACCGCTGTGAGAAACCTCTTGAATTCAGTATTCGTTCACCTCGCAAAACGTGAAGGCCTCGATTATGTAATTATAAATCCTAATGCGATAATCGCTGAAGAAAATATAGAACCAGAAGCATTTGCCGCAGCTAAAGCAGCTATCGAAGGCGAAAGCGACGGCTCTGACTTGATAAGATTCGTCTCTAAAGACGTTGAAGTCAAGAAAGAGAAAAAAGAACTCACAACAGAAGAGAAACTGTCGGATGCTGTAGCGAACGGCAACTCAACAAAAGCCGCCGAGCTTACAGCTCTCATCCTCTCTGAAGGCGGGACATTCCAGGGCGTCGTCAATGACATCTTGATGCCAGCGATGACATCATTAGGACAACGTTTCGAAGAAGGCAAGGTGTTCCTCCCATCATTGGTGAAGGCAGCATCTGCGATGAACGCAGCGATGGATGTCTTGAACCAGACAGTCACTTTCACAGACACATCAAAGAAAAAAGTCACGCTCGCTACAGTATATGGCGACGTTCACGATATAGGCAAAAATATTGTCGGCACAGTGTTGAAGAGCTCCGGCTTTGAGGTTGAAGACCTCGGCATTCAGGTGCCTGCAGAAAAAATCGTCGAGTCAGCGAAGACATCGCAGGCAGTATGCTTGAGCGGTCTCATCACACCATCGCTCACTCAGATGATAAAAGTGTTGGAACAGCTTAACGAAGCAGGATTGTCGATACCAGTCATCGTAGGTGGCGCAGCTACATCAAAACTTCACACCGCATTGAAGATGGCTCCTGTGTATAACGGACCAGTGGCAAAGGCAACGACAGCGATAGACACCGTTAACCTTGTCAACAAACTCAGCGATCATCAGGCATGTCTTAGCTTGTACGAAGAACAAGAGGCGATACGCCGTCAGAAGACAGAGAACCTCTCACTCGTAGATTATTCTTCTTTGGAAATTACAGTTCCAGCACATGAGGCTTACAAGCCAAACAAAGAAGGTATCTTCACTATAAAGCCAACGATAGAAGAAGTCTTGCCATTCATAGACTGGGCTTATTTCTTCTTCTCATTGCAATTCTACGGAAAATATCCAGACTTGTTGGAAACCAATGCAGAGGCACAGCAGGTGTTTGAACATGCACATGATGTCTTGGCTAAGATAATAGCAGACAAGAGCCTTACTATAGAAGTGAGATTCGGTGTCGTGAAGGCAAGCAATTTAGGCGATGATGTCATCAGAATATCAGACGGTTCAAGAAGTGTTGAGCTTCCAATGTTGAGACGTCAGACCAAGATGCAAGACAGCGTCTCTATAGCAGACACTGTTGGAAGCGAGGATTATCTTGGTGTATTCGCATTGTCAGCAGGCATAGGTTTATCGAAACTGATGTCGGAGGCAGCGACTCCATACGACGCCTTGATTGTCAAACTTCTTGCCGACAGACTCACAGAAGCTACAGGAGAATATATCCATTATATAACACGTTCCGACTATTGGGGATTCGACAAGTCAGAGTTCTCATTTGATGAAAAACAATATCAAGGAAGAAGAATGTGCTTCGGCTATCCAGCATGTCCTGACCATTCATTGAAAAAACGCGTCTTTGAATTCTTGGAAGTTGAGCAACATACAAATATGAGACTTACCGACAGTTATATGATAACACCAGAAGAGTCGTTGTGCGGCTTAATCACTTCAAGAGGCGGATATTTCTCAGTAGGACGCATCGACGATACACAGCTTGAGCATTATTCAAAATATGCAGATATGTCTGTAGAAAGATTAAAAGAGTTATTACCTAACAACATATAAGATGAAAGTCATTGATATTTATAATTCTTTGCAAACGACTGGAAAGAAAGGCTTTTCGATAGAGATATTGCCGCCTGTGAAAGGAACGAGCCTTGATGATATCGAGAAGTCGCTGCTTCCAATCATACCATTGAAACCGCAGTTTATAAACATCACCTTTCATGCTCCAGTGAGGAAGTTTGTCAACTATGATAATGTGACTACTTTGGTGGAGTCGCATCCGAGAACGGCGACTGCTGCTGTGGCAGGAGCGCTGAAGAGAAGAACAGGTATCGAGGTGGTGCCTCATCTCGCTTCGGCTGCTTATACCAAACTGCAGCTTGAAGACTTCGTCATCGACTTCTCATACGAAGACCTCGACAATATCTTCGTGATACGTTCCGACAAAGATCCTCTCGACTCAAGATTTAGAGTGAATCCTTTCGGCCATAGCAACGCATCAGGTCTGGTTGAGCAGATAGCAAACCTCTCGAAAGGAATATATCACGACAAATTCGTCAAAGACCCGACACCATTGAATTTCTGCCTCGGCGTAGCTGCTTACCCTGAGAAACATCAGGAAGCCGACAACTTGGATGAAGATGTTAAATATCTTAAACAGAAAGTCGATAAAGGAGCATCTTACATAGTGACACAAATGTTCTTCGACAACGACAAATTCTATTCTTTCGTAGATAAGTGTGATAAAGCAGGTATCAACGTGCCTATCATCCCAGCGCTGAAACCGTTGTCCTTGGCATCACATCTTGAGACACTTCCAAACACATTCAGCATCAGCATGCCAAAAGAATTGGAAGAGGCAATATTGAAAGTCGCTGATGACAAAGACGCTGTCAAGAAAGTAGGTATGGACTGGTGCTTGAGACAATCTGAAGACCTGTTGCGACAAGGATTCCCTCTCATACATTATTTCACTATGGGAAGAATGTACGACTTGTCAAAAAATCTTAGAGAGATTTTTTGATAGTTTGGAGTTAGGAATTAGGAGTTGGAACTGGCATAAATTTTGTATTTTTCATAACCCTTTAATAACAAATAATTAACATAATATTATCAAACTTTTTATGAAGAAAATAACATCATTATTTTTACTTCTTGCTTTATTAACATTATCATACAACATTTTCGCTACAGAAGTAGTATCTCATGCTGAACCTGAGATTAAAGGTAAAGTTATAGATGTAGAGACTGATGGACCGCTTGAATATGCGACCGTTAGTCTTTTTAGTTCTCAAGATTCTACATTGGTAACAGGTGTCATCACTGATATGAAAGGAGAATTCTCTCTTAAGACAAAACCTGGAAAATATTATGTAGTGATACAATTCATGGGTTATGAACCTAAGACCATAAACATAAACCTTAAAGAAAAAGTAAATCTCGGTAATATAGTAATGCGTCCAGACTCAGCATTGCTTGAAGAAGTGGAAGTCGTGGCTGAGAAAAGCACCATGTCGATGACTCTCGACAAGCGTGTCTTTAACGTTGGCAAGGATGTGAGCAGCACTGCTGGTAATGCTATCGAGGTTCTCGACAACATCCCTTCGGTTAATGTCGATGTTGAAGGTAACGTCAGCCTCCGTGGTGACAGCGGCGTTCAGATCTTGGTCGATGGCAAGGTCTCTGGCCTCGCTGGCGTCAGCACACAAGATGCTCTACGCAGCCTCCAGGCTGATATGATCGAGAAGATTGAAGTTGTGACAAACCCTTCAGTACGTTACGATGCAGAAGGTACTGCCGGCATCATCAATATCGTTCTCAAGAAAGATAAACGTAAAGGTTTCAATGCTTCCGTCGACTTACGTGGCGGTTTCCCAGTACAATGGGGCGAGAAGTTTATCAAAGAGGACTTCCCATTCCAGACAGGTATCGGTACAAGCTTCAACTATAGATTCAAGAAATTCAACGTCTTCGCAAACTATAACTTCAACTATCGCGACGATATCAGCGACGGTTACACTATGACAGAGTATTTCGAAGACTGTATGTACGACCCAACGCTCAAGAATCATGATGACGCAACTCAGATAACAGAGCAACTCACATACCGTAACAGAAATAGAAAAGGTCATAACATTCGCGGTGGCTTCGACTATTATTTCACAGATAACGACATCCTTACATTCAGCACAATGTATCGTCAGTCAAAAGGTCACAACACTCCAAGTGTGACTTATATCGACAACTTCCCATTTGCTGGATTACAGAATTTCTCAAGACGTACCGAAAACTGGTTCAACGACAGACCTATGATGGAATACACTCTTTCTTACGATAAATATTTCGGAACTAAAGACAACTCACTCAAGGCTTCTGTACGTTATTTCACAAACTCAGATACAGAATGGTCAGACATCGTAGACGCTGAGTTCTTGACACAAGAAGATATGGATCTTAACATCCCTTCATTCAGCGTCAACCAACATACACATGCACAAGAGAACCAACAGAACCTTCAAGCAACTGTCGACTTTGTTCATCATTATGGATTCTCAGTTGTTGAACTCGGCGGAAAATATACCAATCAGCTTATCAATAATAATCTGATGGTGACTGAAAACGATGCTGTTCTTACAGACTATACTCACGATTTCGACTATAATCAACAGGTTGCAGCTCTTTATGCCATCTACGGAAGAGAGTTTGGACGTTTCTCAGGACAAGTCGGTGTCCGTTCAGAGTTCACACTCATAGATACATATCTTAAAGATACAGAAGAAAGAAACGACCAGAAATATTTTGACTTCTTCCCAACAGGTCACTTGAACTATTCATTGACAGAGGTGGATCAGATCCAGGCAAGCTATGCACGCCGTATCCGTCGTCCATGGTATCATCAGATGGCACCTTTCCATTCTTTCAACGACGACCGTAACATCAGAATGGGTAACCCTGCTTTGAAACCTATTTACACAGACAGCTACGAAATGTCATATCTTCGTTTCTGGGATAAAGGTAATATCAACTTCACTGCATATTATCGTCACAGCACAGACGTCATCCGTCATTTCACTACTGTTGTAGGCGATGTCTCTTACAGCCGTCCAGAGAACTTCGGCATCAGCGATGACTATGGTCTCGAACTCGTCGGTTCATTGGATATCTTCAAATGGTGGAACCTCAACGGAAGTATCAACTTCTTCAAGTCTAACACCGTCGGTGATTGGAACGGCAGACATTATGTGACAGATTCTTATAACACCTTCGCACGTCTTGTCGCTAAGTTCAGATTCAAGAAAGTATGCGACTTCCAGATTACAGGACGTTATATGGGTCCACGTGAGGAACCTCTCGGATATCGCGATGCTAGCTACTGGTGCGACTTTGCAGCATCAAAAGATGTGTTTAACAAGAACGCTACCATCTCTCTCAACATCCGCGACGTCTTCGGCAGCAGACAACACGGCGGTGAGTCATGGGGTGACAACTTCTGGCAATACAGTGAAAGCACATGGAGCACAACAACAGTGACACTTAATTTCAACTATCGCATCAACCAACAGCAAAAGAGAAGAATGCCACAACCACCATCAGGAGGCGGCGGTGACGGCTACGAAGGTGGCGAAGGAATGGAGATGTATTAAGAACTCTGAACTTTGAGCTCTGAACTTTGAACTAAGGCTTTTGGCCATTGGCTTTCAACATCTCAGTATCTTAATAACTTAGATTCGTCACACCTGTGGCGTTTGAAAAAAAGAAAAACGTCTAGTAGAACTTTGCGTTCCTTTGCGTCTTTGCGAGAAATAAAAAAAGGACATCGTTTAGATGTCCTTTTTGTTTTCGTGATGATTCGTGGATTATTCTATTACGATTTCGTCGCAGAATATCCAGCCTGGTTCGCCAGCTCCGACGTGCCAGTCAGGACAAGCGTCGATTTTCTTAGCGACCATCTTGATATATCTTGCAGATAATTTCTTGTTAAAAGAGAACTCATGAAGAACAGGCTCGTCTGTCTCTTGTGAGATGGTGTTGTTCATGACACCGATCGACTTGAAGTTTCTGCCGTCGTTAGATACGAAGAACTCGACTTGTTTTGGCATGAAGATCCATGACTTCTGGTCTTGCAAGAAACTGCCAGCCAATCTGCTGATTTCTTGTACTTCACTCAAGTCGACTGTAGCGACGAGGTCGACGCCATGATAGCCTTGCCATGTTCCGACGCGGAAGTTGTTGCTGCCTCTTTGGTAGTCGATGAGCGCGATTTCACCGCCAGCTTCATATTGTGAGTTGTATCTGTTTTCGATTTGGATTGTTCTTCCAGCAGCGATTTTCTTGAAGTTGCCTTCAACGATATTGCTCTTTTTGCCGTCTTTGACAGCCACAACCATCACGTCAGCGCTTCCGTTGATTTCGAAAGGAGCAGTGTATAATGTACTGTTTTCATCAGGAGTGCTGCCGTCTGTTGTGTAATACATCTTGACGTCAGAGTCTAAGTGACTTAACTCTATGTTTAATGTCTCGAAGAATACGTCAGAAGCCACATTGATAATAGGAGCTGTCACGATGATATGATCTTCGATCTTTTGTGTAGGACAGTTTACAGCTTCTGTAGCCCATGTTGACTTGCGGCTGTTTGTCATTTCGAATTCTAACTTGCCACCGTTATGAACCTCATCGAAGTAGATATAGCTGCGTTTTAAAGGTTTGCCGTTGAGTTTGACAGACTCTATATAACGATTTTCTCTTGAGAGGTTATTTGCGATGACAGTGAATGTCTTGCCGTTTTCAAGATTGATTACCATTTCTTCAAAGTGAGGCACGCCGATGACATAGTAGCCGCTTGCTGGTGTTACAGGGTAGAAACCCATTGCACTCATGACATACCAAGCAGACATCTGACCGCAGTCTTCGTTGCCGCATAAACCATCAGCTTGATCTGTATATAATTCGTACATGATCTTGTTGACGTACTTCTGTGTCTGAGAAGGTTTGCCTAAGTAGTTATAGATGTATGCCATGTGGTGGCTAGGTTCGTTGCCGTGAGCATATTGTCCGATGAGACCTGTGATGTCCGACTGAACGCGACCTGACAATTCAGATGAAGAATTGAAGAGTTCGTTGAGTTTTCTTGTATAGGCTACTGTTCCGCCCATCATCTCGATATGAGTGTTGAGGTCTTGTGGTACGAAGAAGTTATATTGCCATGTGTTAGCTTCTGTGAGCATGAAGTTGACTTGTGTAGGGTCGAAAGGAGTTACGAAGCAGCCGTTTCTTTTGCCGCGGAAGAACTTTGTTGAAGGGTCGTATAAGTTCTTGTAATATTGAGCTCTTTGGTAGAATTCCTTTGCGATGTCATCTTTGCCGAGAGCTTCTGCAAGTCTTGCGATGCACCAGTCATCGTAAGCATATTCGAGAGTCTTTGATACAGATTCGCCTTCGCAGTTAGAAGGAATGAAGCCATATTCTTTGTAGCAGCTCAATCCGAACTGATCTTCACGAGCGCTCTTGACCATAGCTTCCAAAGCTTTTTCATAGTCGATGCCTTCGAGGCCACAGAAATAAGCGTCAGCGATGACAGGAATGGCATGGTAGCCGATCATGCAGTTAGTCTCGTTAGCAGCGAGTTCCCAAACAGGAAGGAGACCGCCTGTCTCGTAGTTATTAATAAATGTATTGATGATATCGATGCTGCGTTCTCTTTGGATGAGAGTGAGCAAAGGATGTTCTGTTCTGAAAGTATCCCATAAAGAGAAGATGGTGTAGCGAGGGCTGTCGCTTTGATAGACTTTCTTGTCGTGAGCGCGATAGCGGCCGTCGACGTCAGAGAAGAGGTTAGGCACTACGAAGCAGTGGTATAATGAAGTGTAGAAGACATCTTTATCATCTGCGTTGACGACAGTGTTGATGTTGATGCGGTTTAACTCCTCGTTCCATTGTTGGTAAGTCTTTGCTGCCAAAGCGTCGAAGTCGAAATCTTGGACTTCAGTAGCGAGGTTTTTCTTTGCGCCTTCAACGTCTACAGCAGAAGTAGCGACGCGCATTACGATAGGGTTGCCGTCTGTTGCATCGAAGTCGAGCCAAGCTTGAAGGTCTTTGCCTTCAGCGTGTTTCATGTTTGGATGCTCGATGTTGTCAGAGCAGATGCCATAGCCAACGAAAGGCTTTGAGAATTCAGCGTAGAAGTAAAGGTATTGGTTGCTTGCCCATTGGCCTGTACGACGGAAGCCGCTGATGGCGTTGTCGCTTTCTATTGTAATGAAAGATTCGTGAATTGTTTCAGCAGAGGTGTTTGACTCTTGAAGTTCGACGATGATATGAGCGTTATTTGTCTGTGGGAATGTGTAACGTTGCATAGCAGCGCGTTCTCCTGCAGTGAGTTCTACTTTTGTGTTATATTTGTCGAGGACGACGGAATAATAACCAGCTTTCGCAGTTTCATTCTCATGTTTGAAAGAAGAGCAATATTCTTTAGAGTTGCAAGAAGGTTTTCCTGTGACAGGAGCGAAGCGGAAGTCTCCGTAGTCGTTGCAACCTGTACCTGTTAGGTGGGTGAGACTGAAACCTAATATTGTGCTGTCGGAGATATGGTAACCAGAGCAACCGTCCCATGAATCCATACGAGTGTCTGGACTGTTTTGTATCATTCCGAAAGGAGCAATGGCACCAGGATAGGTGTGACCATGACCGCCAGTTCCGATAAATGGATTGACATGCTGAGCTAAATCTTGTTTCTCATTTTTTTGTGTTGAACATGAGAAAAGTAAGAAATTAATCGCGATAATTAATAAGGTGATTCTTTTCATTTTAAGTGGATTATGATATAAATAAGTTTTCAATAATTATTCGGTAAAAATACTTATTTATTCATTACCCCGCAAGATTTACTTTTGCTGAAAATTAATTTTAAAAAAAATGGTTTTTTTACCTTATGACTTGTATTTTTATTATATTTGCAGTCTGAAAAGTAGAATCAATTAATTTAATTACTTAACTTAATAATTATTAAAATGAAAAAAGTTCTTTTACTTTCTTTAGGTCTCGTTATGGGACTTGGTGCATTTGCACAACAAGCAGCAGTTAAGAGATCTTTACCTGCTCCAGTTAAAGCAACTTACGAGAAAAAAGCTCTCGGTAATGATGTTGTTAAAGGAACAGCTAATTTCTTAACTAGAGGTACACAAAGTGTTGTTGTAAATGAAGGCGTTGACTTCATGGATGCTGAATCAATTTACACAACTTATGACTTACAATCAAACAGCTTCTTAGCAAACCGTATGTACCAAGATAAAAACGGTAATGTTGCTGTTACAACAACTATGTCAATAGACGAATTTGATGCTAACTTCTTAGATCGTGGTACTGGCTATAACTTCGCAAAAGGCGGTAAAGTTGGTAAATGGGGTAATGTTCCATCAACACGTATTGAAGCTAATGCTACAGGTGCTGACATTAGAACAGGTTGGCCTTCAATCGCTCCTTACGGTGCAGAAGGTGAAATCCTTGTTAACCACGGACACGAAAACGGTCTCTGCTACTATGTAAGAGAAAAAGCTGGTTTCGGTAAATGGGACGGTCCTCACGCTATTCCAAATCCAGAAGGCGTTGACGAAGTAGTTGGCGGTACAGGCAAAACTTTATCATGGGCAAGAATCGTTACAACAGGTGAAAACAATGAAGTTCTCCACGTTTTCGCAGCAGCTTCAGGTGAAGAACACGTAGCTCAATACTACCTCCGCACATCTGACCTCGAAAACTGGACAATTGATTTCTCACCTCTCCAAATGGATGAATTAAACATCGACGTTTATGCAGCTGACGACTACGCTGTATCAGCAAACGGTGAAAACATCGCTGTTGTTTACTGCGCTGGTTTCGGTTCACACGTTATGGTTTATGAATCAAACGACGCTGGTTTAACATGGACAAGCAGAATGGTATGGGAAAGCCCACTCCACGGTTTAGACTGGGAAACAGATGAAGCTTCATTGATCACAGGTATCTATGGCGCAACACAGGCTTCTGTAGCTATCGGCCGTGACGGTGTTACACACGTTGCTCTCGGTGTTGGTCTCTACGATCACAAAGATTTAGGCTGGTCATACAGCTTATATCCAGGTATCTGGACAGACGGTGTAGCTTACTGGAATGACACAACATCATGGGGTGATTTCGAAATCGTAGAAGGCGATACAGTTTATGTTCCAAGTCCACTTCGTTCACCACAAGACGACAGCCTTAAACACGCTTTGAGATTATGGTGGCCAAGCCCAACAGATCCAGAAAACTCAATTTCAATGGACGTTACAAACTTCTGCGCATGGATGCCTCCTCATGAAACAAATGGTTACAATGAATTCGACTATACATACCAATATACAGGTGTTGTAGAACAAGGTGTTGCTGGTGACTATATGGTATTATTCGGTCTTACAGCTTATCCTTCAATCGCAGTTGACCCAGCAGGTAACTTAGCAATCGCTTACTCATCACCAGATATGAACCGTGCTAAATACCAAGGTCAATATTACATGAGATCAATCTTTGTTAACTACAAACCAGCTGACTCAGCTTACTGGTGGCAAATGCCAGTTATTTACAGAAACTTATATGAAGACTTCATCCACACAGGTGACGAAGCTACATTCATCACAGCTGTAAGTACTCCAGTAAATGAAAATGAATTCTGGTTCTCATGCTTGTCAGATGATACTCCTGGTTTCCACACAGGTACATATACATCACAATCAAGCATCTCAACAAGTATTGTTAACGTATTCAAATTCAACCCAACAGGTGAATTAACAGACGAAGGAGAAACTATCGGTTTGAACGAAACAATCAATCCTGTTTATAACATCTTCCCTAACCCAGCTTCAGAATATGTATGCATCAGCTCTTCAATGGATGCTAACGCTACAGTTACATTCTCAAATATCGCTGGTCAAACAGTTAAAGTTGTTAACACAAACTTGACAACAGGTGACAACACAATCTTTGTTAACGACCTTACAAGCGGTGTTTACTTCTGCACAGTTAAAGCTAACGGCTTCAGCCACACAACAAAAGTTGTTGTTAAGTAAGAAGTAATACTTAAAAAATAATTTTAAAAGAGCGGTTTAACGACCGCTCTTTTTTTTATATTTGTATCGACCTTTGGTTCTATGAGATTAATAGGGAATCCTGTGAAATTCAGGAGCTGTTCCCGTAGCTGTAAACTCCATTATCATGTCTGGGCATCAGACACTGACATTAGTTGGGAAGTCGCTTAAGACGGAGAAGCCAGAAGACCTGCCAGAGATCAGTTCGTAACTTTCGGGAAAGAGCGAAGACATCAATCATCTGCTTTCTATCTTGCCTTAAAGTTGCATTGTATTAATTTATAATAAGCAACTATTATGATCGAAGAAACTTTTATCATCAAGAGAAATGGTCAGAGAGTGCCATTTTCTATCGAAAAGATTAAAAACGCAGTATCTAAAGCATTCCTCTCTGTAGGAGCTTTCGCTACACAAGACGTCCTCACTAATATAATGTGCCGTCTTAATATTTATGACGGAATTGCAGTGGAGGAAATCCAAAACCAGGTTGAACATTCTCTGATGGCAGAACGCTACTATGAAGTGGCCAAGGCCTATATCCTTTATCGCCAACGTCAATATGAAGACAGAGAGATATCTGACAAAATGCGTTTTCTCGTCAATTACTGCAATGCTAAAAACGCAGCTACAGGAAGTAAATTCGATTCTAATGCTAATGTCGAGAAGAAAAACATCGCAACTCTCATAGGCGAACTCCCAAAATCTAACTTCATCCGTCTTAACCGTCGTATGCTTTGTGATAGAATCAAAGAGATGTACGGAAAAGAAATGTCAGATAAATATCTTTATCTCCTGAATAATCACTTCATCTATAAGAACGATGAGACAAGCATGGCTAATTATTGCGCTAGTATCACAATGTATCCTTGGTTGCTTAACGGAACCTTGAACATTGGCGGCAACGCATCTCGTCCAACAAACCTTAAATCGTTCTGTGGTGGTTTCATCAATATGGTTTTCATGGTCTCTAGCATGCTTAGCGGCGCCTGTGCTACACCTGAATTCCTTATGTATATGAACTATTTCATAGGTCTTGAATACGGCAATGATTATTATAAACGCGCCGACCAGGTTGTTGACCTTTCTCTTAAACAACGTACTTTGGATAAGGTCATCACAGACTGTTTCCAACAAGTCGTTTATTCAATAAACCAGCCAACGGGAGCCCGTAACTTCCAATCTGTATTCTGGAATATTTCTTATTATGATAAGTATTATTTCCAAAGTCTCTTCGGAGAGTTCTGCTTCCCTGATGGCTCACGTCCTGACTGGGAGTCTTTAGACTGGTTGCAAAGACGTTTCATGCGCTGGTTTAATGAAGAAAGAACAAAGACTGTTCTTACTTTCCCTGTTGAGACAATGGCGCTTCTTTCAAAAGACGGTGATATCTTGGATGAAGAATATGGCGATCTCACAGCAGAGATGTATGCTGCAGGCCATTCATTCTTTACATACGTAAGCGACAATGCTGACTCATTGAGCAGTTGCTGCCGTTTAAGAAACGAAATCCAAGACAATGGATTCAGCTATACTCTCGGTGCTGGAGGCGTTTCTACTGGCTCTAAAAGCGTTCTTACATTGAATCTTAACCGTTGTATCCAATATGAAAAGAGAAACAATATACCTCATCTTAAATTTGTTGAGGAGGTGATAGATTTGATGCATAAGGTTCAGATTGCATATAATGAGAACTTGAAATATTTGCATGAAAAAGGAATGTTGCCATTATTCGATTCTGGATACATCGCATTGTCACGTCAATATCTCACAATAGGTATCAATGGTATTGTTGAGGCAGCTGAATTTATGGGCATAAAGATTAACGACAATGATGACTATAGAAATTTTGTGCAAAACGTCTTAGGATTGATAGAAAGATATAATAAGCAATATCGTAGAAAAGATCTTCTTTTCAATTGTGAGATGATTCCTGCTGAGAATGTCGGCGTTAAACATGCGAAATGGGATAAGGAAGACGGATATATTGTCCCTCGCGATTGCTACAACAGCTATTTCTTCATCGTTGAAGATGAGTCGTTGAATATCTTGGATAAGTTTAAACTTCATGGAAAACATTATATCGAACATCTTACAGGAGGTTCAGCTTTGCACCTTAATTTGGAAGAACATCTCACAAAAGCACAATATCGTCAATTGTTGAGAGTTGCTTCTATAGAAGGTTGTAACTATTTTACATTCAACATTCCTAATACAGTGTGCAACGATTGCGGTAAGATAGACAAACGTTATCTGAAGAAGTGTCCTCATTGTGGAAGCGAGAACTTGGATTATCTTACACGTGTTATCGGTTATATGAAGAGAATAAGCAACTTCTCAGAGGCTAGACAGAAAGAAGCTGCACAAAGATATTACATCCGTCACGATGCTTAAATATTATAACTACGACATCGTATTTCAAGAGATTCCCGATGAGGTTACTCTTGCGATCAATCTAACATGTTGTCCTAACAGATGCGATGGCTGTCATAGTCCGCATCTGTGGGAGAACATAGGTGCAGAACTGACTTCAGATGAGATTGACGCTATTTTAAAGCCTTATCTTGGAAGAATTACCTGTGTGTGCCTTATGGGTGGCGATAATGATAAAAACGCCGTTGAAGCCATGGCAACATATATTAAGGGTAAATATGAATTAAGATTTGCTTGGTATTCCGGCAGGGAAGAGTTCCCATCTAATATTGAAGATTTCGATTACGTCAAGTTAGGACACTATGACAAAGAAAAAGGCGGGTTGAAGAGTCCTGATACTAATCAGAAGATTTATAAAGTCAATGATGATTTTAGTTTAAATGTTGTAGAGATGCAAAGCTCAAAGTTCAAAGTTTAGAGCCCAAAGTTCAAAGTTCAGAGTTCAGAGTCAAAAAAAAAGACAGCCTTTAAAGACTGTCTTTTTTTATATCAAGAACTTTGATTATTTTTCACCTTTACGTGTTGAATAGTTGATACGGAAGGCGCCGCATTTACGGAGTTCTTGTTTAACATCGGTGACGAGACCCATTCTTACTTCTTCATGAACTTTCAATGAAGTTGTGAGGAGAGGGCGGTCAGCTTCGCTACGAGCCAAACGTTCGCTTTCAATGTAAGGGATGATATCAGTTACTCTTGAATATTGATCGTTGAGCTGGATACGAGACTCTGTACCATAAGTTTTAGCATTGGTAGGAGGTCCGATGTAGATATAGCTAACTAAAGATTTCTTTTCTAATTTTTGAATTTCAGTTGCTTCTGGTAATTTCATTTTAACCTTCAAAGACACTTCACGCATAGATGTTGTAACCATGAAGAAGAATATCAACATGAAGATAATGTCAGGCATAGAACCAGTACTGATTGCTGGAACTTCCTTAGGTTCGTCTGATCTAAATTTTGATGCCATAATATAATAATCTCCTATGTTTTATTAATATTCTTCAGGTTCAGCCTCTGAGATACGGACAGGGACAGCTTTGTTGATAGCGTCGATCTTGTCTTTATCTGTCAAGTCTGCATAATGTTGATTAAAGTGCTTCAAAGACATTTCGTCTTTCATTTCATTGAAAGCTCTTGCCAATTCATTTTGAACGCTGATATACATTGCGTAAGAAGTACCACGGTCATTTTTCAATGATACAACGCCTTTGCTGAGCATTACGTCACCGAGGAGTTCAATTTCTTTAACTTCAACCTCAGGAGCTTTTTCATCGCTTGGACGTGGTGTGATAAATTCTTTAGTCAAGTCTTTAATTGTGGCTACATCGCCAGGTTTTCCGTTGACTAACAATTTATCATACTTGTTAATCATGACGTTCATAATGTTTCTTTCTTTAACTTTGACGTCCATTTCCGGATTTTCAACTGGAGGAGGAAGACGACGGGTAATACCGCTGTCAGTGTCCATAGTTGTTGTAACGAGGAAGAATATCAATAGCAAAAAAGATATATCGGCCATTGAGCTTGCATTAATCTCTGGTACTTTACCTTTCTTTCTAGCCATAATATTGATATTTTCCTAATTAGTTAAAGAGTTTTGCTACTGCTGAATAGATGATAGATGCGATAGTTCCAAAAACCATTATGTATAAGAACCAAACTTGGAAGTCGCAAATAGCTTCGATTTTTTGGTCGATGCCAACGTTGTCGAGCATTTCTTGTGGTAATGTAGCACCTGGAGAAATGATCCATGCCAACAAAGCAACAACAGCGAACAAACCGAAAGCGATCAAGATACCCTTAATGCTTTTTGGGTCAACGATTACGCCATATACAGGTGAGAAGAGCATAGCTAAGACCAAAATAGCAGCGAGACCGTATGTCAAGCCTAATTGTAAGTCTGTGCTAGCAACACCTTTGATCATGGAGAAACCGAGTATTGCCAAACTGATAACCATTAAAGCGATCAGTATGTACTTACATTTATTTAATAATTTATCTTCCATTGTTAACTTTATTTTTGGTTGTTAACGAATATTATTTTCTGTTGTAAGCTGTCAAGATATCCATGAAGCTGATTGTGCTTTCTTCCATATCGTTTAAGATACCTTCGATCTTGTTGAGGATGAAGTTATAAGCGATTTGGAGAATCATAGCTACGAGCAAACCGAAAACTGTTGTGATCAAAGCAACCTTCATACCACCAGCAACAACTGTAGGGCTGATGTCACCAGCTGCAGCGATAGCGTCGAAAGCTTGGATCATACCGATAACTGTACCGAAGAATCCCAACATAGGTCCCAAAGCGATGAACAATGTGATCCAGCTTGAACCGCTTGTTAAGTTACCGTTCATAACTGAACCGTAAGAAATCATTGATTTTTCTACTTCTTCAAGACCATCGTTGTAGCGTAATAAACCTTGGTAGAAGATACTTGCTACAGGACCGCGTGTGTTACGGCAGAGTTCTTTAGCTTTTTCAATGCCACCTTCGTTTAAAGCAACTTCAAATTCAGCAACTAATTTCTTAGTGTTTGTTGTGCTTAATGTTAAGTAAATAATTCTTTCGATTGAGATAGCCAAACCGAGAACGAGAACGATGAGAACGAGTGTCATGAAACCCCAACCACCATCGATGAATTGTTTCTTGATAGTTTCGTGGAATGTCAATGTTTGTTCTTCTTCTGCGATAGGAGCTGTAACAACTTCTTCAACAGCTTCTTCTGTTGCAACTTCTTCAGCTGGAGCTGCTTCTTCTGCAACTTGTTCTGTAGTTTGTTCTGTTTGAACTGCATTTTCATCTTGCTGTGCAAGAACTGAATTGCTGATACCGAATGTCATAAAACCAGCAATTGTAAGTAAAGCAATTAATTTTTTCATGATTAAAAATGTTGATTACTACTTTTTTTGATTGTTTACTATTTTAATTTAACTTAGTTTAATTCTTTTTTAGCTTTGCGGAGAGAGCGGGATTCGAACCCGCGATACCCTTTTGGAGTATACACACTTTCCAGGCGTGCTCCTTAAACCACTCGGACATCTCTCCTATAAATGCCTATCTCAAATTTGCCCCAAAGTTACAATTTTTTCTTAAAAAAACTGAAATTATTTTAAACAATATTCACTTTTTTTTGAACCTTGAACTAAGAACTTTAAACCCTTAACTTTGGGCTTTGTATCTTAATGTCTTAGACCTTTAAAATACATGTCTTAAAGTCAAAAAGTCGCAAAGATTCTTTACGTCTCTGCGACTCTGTGACTCTGAGTCTTTATAAGGTGATCTCTCCTCTGATCGGTATTTGTAATAATTCTTTGACTTTTTCTGTAGGATAGCCTTCTCCCAAGAGGTACATCAACTTTGCTATTGCTGATTCAGTTGTGATGTCATGTCCGCTGATCACGCCGATTCTGTTTAAGTCCAGACTTGTTTCATAACGGCCCATTTCAACAGAACCTGATTTGCATTGTGTAACGTTGTAGATGATGAGTCCTCTGTCGATGCCATCTTTCAACTCGTCTATGAACCATGATGCTGTAGGCGCATTGCCAGATCCGTATGTCTCTATGATTACGCCTTTTAAATTAGGTGTAGTCAATGTGTGGTGGACGAGTTCTTTGCTTATGCCTGGGAATAACTTCAAGATAGCGACGTTGTTATCCAACTTTGTGTGAAGCTTTAACTTTTTGAAGTTAGGTTTTGTGATATACTCCTTGTTATATTTGATGCGTACACCTACGTCTGCCAGTGAAGGGTAGTTGCCTGATAAGAAAGCGTTGAAGTGTTCAGCGTTGTGCTTTGTTGTTCTGTTGCCTCTTAACAATTGGTTCTCGAAGAATATAGTGACTTCTGGAACTTTAGCTGTGTCTTCATCTTTGGCTGCGGCGATTTCGATAGCAGCGATGATGTTTTCTCTGCCGTCGCTTCTGACCATGCCCATAGGAAGCTGTGAACCTGTGAAGACAACTGGTTTGTTAAGATTTTCTAACATAAAACTCAATGCTGAAGCTGTGTAAGCCATAGTGTCGGAGCCGTGCAATACAACAAAGCCGTCGTATTTTTCATAGCAGCTCTCGATTTTCTGTGCCAATGCCACCCAGAAATCAGGGGTCATGTTTGAAGAATCTATAAGATTGTCAAAGGTATAGAAGTCCAGCTGATAATCTAAGTTTCTCAATACAGGTAAGTGATCGTATAGATTGTCAAAATCGAATGGTACCAAACTGCCGGTTTGTGGATCTTGCATCATTCCGATGGTGCCGCCGGTATAAAGTATTAATATTGATGTTTTTTCTCCTGACATAACCTGAATTTTATGTTATAAGTTAAATAATTTCTTTGCGTTATTTGTTGTTGCTTCTGCAACCTCTTTGATATCAATGTTTTTTACTTCGGCTATCTTCTTTGCGACTTCTATCATATAAGAAGGCTCGTTTCTTTTTCCTCTATAAGGAACAGGAGGAAGATATGGGTCATCGGTCTCTAAGATGATTTTATCTAAAGAAATATTAGCCAAATAATTTTTAACATCACAGTTTTTGTATGTGATGACGCCTCCGAGTCCAAGGTGGAATCCTAATGATATAGCGATATTGGCTTGTTCTTCCGTGCCGTTGAAACAATGGAATACTCCGCTTAAGCTGCCGTCCTGTTCTTGTTCTAATACCTTGAACATAAGGTCGAAGGCTTCGCGTGTGTGTAATGCGACAGGCAGATGAAGTTGCTTTGCCCAGGCTAATTGTTCTTTCAAGACTTCGACTTGCTGCTTTTCAAATGTCTTGTCCCAATATAAATCCAATCCGATTTCGCCAACGCCGACCCAGTAATTTCTCTCCATCTCTTTTTCGATGACTGCAAGATGTCGTTTGTAGTCTTCTTTGACTCCTTCTGGATGAAGACCCATCATGACTTTACAATTATCAATATGGTTTTCATAGAAATCCATCATAGGTTTGATGGTTGTTTCGTCTGTATTAGGAAGGAGTATCGTGTCGACACCGACTTCAAGAGCTCTCTGAAACACCAATTCTCTGTCGGTGTCGAAAGCTGCGTCATAAATATGTGAGTGAGTGTCGATGTACATAATAATCAATATAAGAAGTTATCGTATGGATATCTGATGGCATGCATATCGCGGATCTCTTGATACAAAAGATCTCTGAAATCTTGATAATTATCTTTTTCAACAGCAGAGATGAAGATGCAGGTGTTGCCTTTTGCCATCCATGTCTTCTTCCAGTCTTCCAAAGAATAATTGGATTTTGTTACAGGTGTGAGATCGTCCTCTTCTTTTTCGATGAAGCTATAAGCGTCTATCTTATTGAAGACCATAATAATCTTCTTGTCGCCGGCGCCGATTTCATTAAGTGTTTTGTTGACGACTTCTATCTGTGATTCGAAGTCGGGATGTGAGATGTCTACGACATGAAGAAGGATGTCTGATTCTCTTACTTCATCCAATGTTGACTTGAATGACTCAACGAGTTGGTGAGGAAGTTTTCTGATGAAACCGACAGTGTCTGAGAGGAGGAATGGAAGGTTTTCTACTACGACCTTTCTTACTGTAGTTTCGAGCGTCGCAAATAATTTGTTTTCTGCGAATACGTCAGACTTGCTTAAAAGATTCATTATCGTTGACTTGCCGACATTGGTGTAACCAACGAGAGCGACTCTGACGAGTTGTCCGCGGTTTTTACGTTGGACGGTCTTCTGCATGTCTATTTCTTTAAGTCTTTCTTTGAGACTTGTGATTTTGTCGCGGATGATACGGCGGTCGGTCTCGATTTCCTTTTCACCAGGACCTCTGAGTCCGATACCTCCCTTTTGTCTTTCCAAGTGAGTCCACAAGTGAGTGAGTCGAGGGAGCATATATTGATACTGGGCGAGTTCTACCTGAGTCTTAGCGTGTGCTGTTCTAGCGTTTTTTGCAAAGATGTCCAAGATGAGGTTTGTTCTGTCCAATATCTTGCATTCGAGTTCTTTTTCGATGTTACGAAGCTGAGTTGGAGTGAGTTCGTCGTCGAATACAGCCATAGTGATGTTTTCGGCTTTGATGTATTGTCTCACTTCTTCCAACTTTCCCGAACCTAAATATGTTACGCTGTTAGGATGGTCGAGAGGTTGGATGAAACGTGCGACAGGCACACCGCCTGCTGTCTCGACTAAAAAGGCGAGTTCATCAAGATATTCCTCTGTCTTTTCTCTATTCTGTGTCTGAGTGCTAACGGCAATCAGTACCGCTGTCTCTATCTTTTCGTCGTAAACTACAAACTTCTCCGCCATATATTAAATTGAAAATTGAAAACTGAAAATTGAAAATTGAAAATTTATTGTTGAAAGGCTAAAGACTAAGGGCAAAAGGTTAAGGTGTTGTTTGAAAAAATGGTCTTTTGCCATTAGTCGTTAGTCAATCAAAAACTTCTGAATCCGATGATTTCTCTAACTTCTTTTATAGTCTTGCTTGCGCTTGCGTGAGCTTTTTCTGCGCCCATGCGAGCTACTTTCTTGATATATTCGTCGTTGCTTGAGAGTTCGTTGATGCGTTCGCGGAATGGTGTTACCACTTGGATGATGTCTTCTGCGAGCTGTTTCTTCATGTCGCCATAACGGATGCTCATATTGTTATAAGCTTCGTCGAAGAATTGAACTGTCTCAGGCTTAGAGACTATCTTCATGAGATTGAAGAGGTTTTGTATTGGCTCTGGTTTTACTTGATTAGGTTCTGTCGGACCGCTGTCGGTGACGGCGCGCATCACTTTCTTACGGATTGACTTGTCGTCTTCGTATAAGAAGATAGCGTTGGCTTCGCCTTCTGATTTTCCCATCTTTCCGCTGCCGTCGAGTCCAGGGACTTTGATAAGTTCCTTGCCGTAGTTAAAAGCTTGTGGTACTGGGAAATAATCTATGCCATAGATACGGTTGAAACGTTCTGCGAAGTCGCGGGCTTTTTCAAGATTTTGTTCTTGGTCTTTTCCTACAGGGATATAATTTGATCTGTGGATCAATATGTCTGCTGCCATCAAAGTAGGGTAGGTGAGGAGACCTGCGTTCACGTTATCAGGTTGTTTGCGAACCTTTTCCTTGAAAGTAGTGACGCGTTCCAACTCGCCTATATAAGCGTTCATGTTTAAGAAAAGATAAAGTTCTACAACTTCAGGAACGTCACTTTGGACATATAATGTAGCTTTTTCAGGATCGAGACCTGCAGCGAGATATTCTACCAAAATCTGTTTTACTCTTCCATGTAAGGCGTCTGGATGAGGATGTGTGGTAAGTGAATGATAGACAGCAATGAAAAAATAACAATTATAACTATCTTGTAATTTGATAAAATTCTGAACTGCTCCGTAATAATTGCCGAGGTGTAAATTACCTGTTGGTCTGATACCGCTTAAAACTATTTCTTTCATATTTATAAATTAATACGCAAAGATAATAAAAAGTCAACAGACAACAGACAACGGACAATAGTTTTTTTTAATTATGAATTATGAATTAAATTAACTCTAGACAAAAAAACAGAACCCCAATTTGAGGTCCTGAGTTTTTTTAGTTTCTGAGTTTCCGAATATTTTGTTTTTTATTCAGCCTTGAAGTTTTACAGAAGTATTTCTTCTCCGTTTTTGTTGAGGAAATTATACTGCATGATATGGAAAGACTTTGAATCTTTGACAGTTATTTTTTTGCGGTATTTCCATTGCCATTTCTTTCTTATTGAGAAAAATCCTTTTGTCAGATAAGCGTGTATGAAAGGATGAACTTGTACTGTAATAGATTTTTCGTTTTGATCTAACAGCAAGTATCTCAAGTTATTCTCAATTTCATCTATTAATAATGAAGAAGATTTTATTTTTCCAGTGCCTCTGCATGTAGGGCATTCTTCTTGTACTGTGACTTCTGTTTCAGGTCTTACTCTTTGACGAGTTATTTGTATGAGACCGAATTTTGAAGCAGGTAATATTGAGTGTCTTGCACGATCTTTCGACATTTCTTCTTTAAGCTTATTGAATAAAAGCTTTCTGTTTTCAGCGTTTTGCATGTCGATGAAGTCGATGATGATGATTCCGCCCATATCGCGGAGACGTAGTTGTCGTGCTATTTCTACGGCTGCTTCTATATTGACATTCAAGGCGTTCTCTTCTTGAGATTGTTCCTTGTTCACACGATGGCCGCTATTGACGTCAATGACGTGCATGGCTTCTGTGTGCTCAATAATGAGGTAAACACCATTTCTAATTGTGACTACTCTACCAAAGAGTCCAGCTATTTGTTTGTCGACACCGAATTCTGCAAATATATGTTCTTTGCTTTTATGGTATTTCAAGATGTCTTTTTTCTGCGGAGCTATGGTAGTGATATAGCTTTTGATTTCTTCATAAAGGTTGGCATCATCTACGTAAATACCGTTGAATGACTCGTTTAGAAGGTCTCTCAACATTACGGAAGTGCGGTCTAATTCGCTGATGAGTTTACATGGATTTTTGCTTCCGTTCATGACTTCTGTCATGGTTTCCCATTTCTTGAGGAGGGTCTTGAGATCGGCATCTAATTCTGCAACTTTCTTGCCTTCAGCGACAGTTCTGATGATTACGCCGAAATTGTTAGGCTTGATGCTTTGGATGAGAAGCTTTAAACGTCTGCGTTCTTCGCTGCTTCTTATTTTTTGTGATACCGAAATTCTGTTTGAGAATGGGACTAATACGATATAACGTCCTGCAAATGAGATGTCTGATGATATTCTAGGACCTTTTGTGTTTATAGGCTCTTTCGCTATTTGAACAGGTATTCTGTCGCCTACTGATAAGATATCTGAGATTTTGCCTGACTTGCTGATGTCCTTTTCCATCTCGAAATTATCCATATTAAGTTTGGTGATGTCACCAGATTCAGCTAATTTGGAGAATTTGAGTAATGAAAGAATTTGTGGACCGAGGTCTAAATAATGTAAAAATGCATCTTTTCTGCTTCCTATATCAACGAAAGCTGCATTTAAACCAGGCAGTATCTTCTTGATGCGTCCTAAATAAACGTCACCTACTGCGATGCTATTGTTTTTTTGTTCTTTATGAAGTTCGACAAGCTGTTTGTCTTCCAATAAAACAATATTAACCTCTGAAACATCAGAACTGATGATGAGCTCTCTGTTTGTGTTTTTGATTTCGTCCATTTCAGTTAAATATTTACAAAGGTTTAAAAATTAAAAAAAAGATAACACAACATTAGCAATTTTAATAAATAAGGTTTGTAATGTTGTGTTATGCAAATGAAAATAATCAATGATTATTTTTTCTTCTTATGTCTATCTTTTCTTAAACGTTTTTTACGTTTGTGTGTAGACATTTTGTGTCTTTTATGTTTTTTACCGTTTGGCATAACTATATATATTTAATTGTTAATATTATTTAACTTCGTTAGCAAAAGTTTTTGAAGGTTTGAATGCTGGAATGTTGTGTTCTGGGATGATGATAGATTTATCTTCTTTAATATTTCTTCCAACTTTTTCAGCTCTAGTTTTTCTGATGAAGCTACCAAAACCTCTTAAGTAAACTGGTTCGCCTTCAGCAACAGATTTCTTTACAATCTCCATGAAAGCTTCAACTACTACTTGTGTGCTTGATTTCTCAACGCCAGTTTTTTCAGCAATTTGAGCTACGATTTCTGCTTTTGTCATTTCTATTATTTTTTAAATGTTAATAATTAAAATTTTAGGGTGCAAAGGTAAGAACTTTTTTTGATTGTTTTGGCAAAAAAAAACTATTTTTTTTACTAAAAGTATTAAAAATGTGAGAAATAGAATTTTTTTGTCCGATTTTGCTTCCTTAATAAGGTGTGGTTGACAAAATTATTTTTGATTTTATGATTTGTTCATGGAAAATTAATGTAATTTTGGTAAAAGTTTTTTAACATTTAATATATGGCGAGTTTAAATAAAGTAATGCTTATTGGTCATCTCGGAAAGGATCCTGAGATTATATCATTTGAAAATGGAACAAAGAAAATGTCTGTGACATTGGCTACTACGGAACGTTATCGCGACCGCAACGGCGAGTGGGCTGAGCAAACCGACTGGCACAACCTTGTGGCTTGGGGAAATCTGGCTTTGGATATCGCAGAAAAAAGACGCAATTATATAAAAGGTGATATGATCTATGTTGAAGGTCGTCTCAAAACACGTCAATATGTCGATAATCAAAACGTAACTCGTTATGTGACAGAGGTGCTTGTGGATAAAATGATGAGCATGGGAACTAAGCGTACTCAGAATAATCCAGAACAGGCTAATGCGTCTTACAACAGCTATCAGCAAACAGCGCAGACTTATCAACAACCTGTGAATACATATCAGCAACCAGCGGCCACATATCAGCAGCAACCAATGCCAACATATCAGCCACAACCAATGTTGCAACCACAAATGCCAGACCCTGGCTATGATGGCGATGATCTTCCGTTTTAATTAAGTCTATGAGTCAATAAGTCTATGAGTTAATAAGTACTTATCGACTCATAGACTTATTGACTTATTGACTTTTTTCGTATCTTTGCACTCGAATTAAAATATCTTTATTTTGGAAACATCTTCAATAGATCCTCTTATATGTCTGCTGTCGGTTGTAACAGCAGAGCCTTTCTTCATCGGAATATCGGCTAAAGTAGTCTTTTGTTTAATATTAATGTGTGGTTTGCTGCTCTGTTCAGCAATGGCTTCTTCAAGTGAAACGGCCTATTTCTCACTGCAGCCAAACGACATCAATGAACTGGAATCATCTCAGGACCGTAACGAGAAACTGGTGCTGGAGATACGCCAAAAACCTAAAACTCTTCTTGTAACTATACTTATTTTCAATAATTTAGTTAATATATCAATCACGATATTCTCTACCTATATCATGAGTATGATGTTTAACATGTCTGTTAATCCTATAGCGGCTTTTGTGTTAAACGTCGTCGTGGTGACATCATTGATATTGCTTATAGGAGAAATGATTCCTAAGGTATATGCTTCTAAAAAAGCAAAGTCAATTGCTATAATGTTGGCTCCGGTTCTTAATTTCCTTATCGTGATATTTAAACCGTTAAGCAAGATATTTGTCTCATCTACATCTTTTATGGATAAGAGATTGAGCAAGAAGACTGGTACTATTTCGTTGAGTGACCTTTCTACTGCTGTAGATATTACAACAGAAGACGGTTCTTCTCCTGAAGAGAAAAATATGCTTAAAGGCATTGCGACATTCGGTGAAAAAGAAGTCAGCGATATTATGCGTCCACGCGTTAATATGTTCTCTGTTTCTATAGACACAGAGTTTGACGAACTTATGGTACAGGTCGTTGACAAAGGATTTTCAAGAATTCCTGTATACGACAAAGACCTTGATGACGTTAAAGGTATGCTTTATGTCAAAGACTTGCTTCCTCATATAGATGAAGAGAACTTCGGCTGGCAAAAATTGCTGCGTCCGGCATTCTTCGTGCCTGAAAACAAAAAGATAAATGATTTGTTCCAGGATTTTAGAACAAAGAAAATACATATCGCTATCGTTGTTGATGAGTATGGCGGAACATCAGGCTTGGTGACATTGGAAGATATAGTCGAGGAAATTGTCGGTGACATCAGCGATGAGTTCGATAAGGAACCTGAAAACGACAACTACAAGAAAATCGATAATGAGACTTATATCTTTAAGGCTCAGATAAGCATCGTCGACTTCTGTAAAGTGTATGGTATTGACGATGATTATTTTGAAGAGATAGAAGGCGAGTCTGATACTCTCGCAGGAATGATACTGGAAATGGAAGGCCGTATCCCTGAAGCAGGATTCAAATCTTCTTATAAAGATTTTACTTTCGAGATAGTCGAGTCAGACAATAGACACATTATTAAAATAAAGGTTATACGTAAAGATGAATAGTAAGCAAGACGAAAGACAAAAGGCAAAAGTTCAAAGTTCAAAGTTCAAAGTTCAAAGTTCTGTATTTTTGGTTCTTAGTTCAGTGTTCTTTATCCTGCTTTCTTCTTGCGATAACAAACATTATCAGCCAAAACCAAGAGGTTATTTCAGAATAGACTTTCCTGAAAAAGAATACCGTAAGCTCGATAGCATGAGCTATTATAGTTTTGAATATCCAGTATATTCTACAATAACACCTGATTATCTCTCTCCTCAGGAAAAGGAATGGGTCAACGTAGAATACCCTTCATATAAAGGTACTGTTCACATCAGTTATAAATCAGTAAATGACAATCTGGATCTCTATCTCGAAGATTCATATTATATGATGACCAAGCATATTTCTCGTGCTATGGGAATAAGAGATAGCATTATCATAAATCCAGATAGAGATGTGTATGGATTGGTTTACTTCCTTGAAGGAGAAGGCGTGGCTTCGCCAATGCAGTTCTATCTTACAGATAGTGTGAATCATTTCTTGAGAGGATCTCTTTATTTCAATGTGAAGACCAATAACGACTCGCTCGCACCTGTCATTGATTTCATCACTGACGATGTACGTCATCTTATCGAGACGATAGAGTGGAAGTAACCTTTATTGAACTAAGGCCATTGGTAACAGGCTTTTGGCTGATAAGTCAATGACTTAAATCCTAATCCAACTTCTTAAGTAAAAAAGTTCGAGGTTCAAAGTTCAAAGTTCAAAGTTTTTACTATCTTTGCACGAATTTTTTACCAATACATCTTATGTAGGATTTATCTTATAGTTATTCATTTATCAAAGAAAGGGGGAAACCATGATAGAAACATTAGCAGTAGGCAAACTGAAATGGCATCATATTACAGACCCGACGGAAGAAGATTTCGTTGAATTGAGAGAAAAGTTTCATTTTCACCCTCTTGATATTGAAGACTGTAAGTCGGTGAACCAACGTCCTAAGATAGACATCTATGACGATTATTATTTCGTCATCCTCCAATATCCTGATTTCGACAGACAAGATAAGTTTATATTTCCAAAGGAAGTTAAGCTCTTCTGGGGTAAGGATTATATTATTACCTTGGAAAGAAAACGCTGGCATGTAAGTCAGTTGTTCAATGAATACAGCGAACGCGAAAGTGAGCTGTTGGCAAAAGAACTCGCAACTTCTGATATTCTCCTTTATCGTATCATAGAGAAGTTGATGAAAGAGTCTCTCTATCTTTTGAAGAAGATTGGCTTTGAACTTGAGATGCTTAACAAAGAACTCTTCGGAAGCAAACAAGTCAGAATCATCGAGAGAATCTCTGTTACAAGAAAAAATATCATAACAATCAATACAATCTTCAAACCTCAGTTGAGAATGTTCCACAGCTTCGAGACCGGTCAGATCAAAGGTTACGGTGATGTGGAGTTCATGGAAGACTACTGGGGTAATATCCTCGACTACTACCAAAAGGTATGGGATATGACGGAAGATCACGAGGATTTGATCGAAGGTCTGTCTAAGACATTTGATTCTATGCAGACCAATAAGACAAACGAGATTATGAAGATGCTCACTCTTCTCTCGTCAATCATACTTCCTCTTACCTTTATCACTGGTCTCTTCGGTATGAATGTGATGTTTCCTTTTATTACATCAACGAAAGTGGCGTTCTGGATTATTATAGTGGTGATGCTGGTTGTAAGCGGAGCTTTGATCTACTTCTTCAAACATAGAAAATGGTGGCAATGACTATAAAATAAAAAAAGAGGCTTGAGCCTCTTTTTTTTATTCTATAGTCTCAGCGACTTGTTCTGCGCGTGCAAGAGCCTTGTGGATGTGGTCGAGAACATTTTCTTCGCCTACCATGTCAACGATGCCTGCTTGTTTGATAGCAGAGTGAACGCTTTGGTTAACACCTGATAAGATGATGATATGACCTTCGTCTAATGCTGACTGTATGAAAATCTCAAGATTGTGGATACCAGTAGCGTCGATGAAACTTACCTTACGCATTCTGATGATACGAATCTTGTTCTCTGAATGACGGTGTGATAACTCTTCGAATTTATTAGCGATACCGAAGAAGAAAGGACCTTCGATCTCATAAACTTCAGTGTGAGCTGGAACTATAAGTCTTTCATCTTGTTCGCCGTCGCTGTGAACGTCTAACTCATCTTGGATAACAGAGATGTTTGTGCTTTCCATGATACGTTTGATGAATAAGATTACAGCCAAGATCAAGCCGATTTCGATAGCGATTGTGAGGTCGAAGATGACAGTGAGCAATAATGTTGTGAAAAGAACGGCAATATCGCTTCTTGATTGTTTGCACATTGAAACGATTGTTCTCCAGCCGCTCATGTTATAAGACACAACGATAAGTACGCCAGCGAGACATGACATTGGGATGAGACCTACGAGGCTGCCTAAGAACAATAATACCAATAACAATACGAAAGTGTGAATGATACCTGCTATAGGAGTGCGGCCTCCGTTGTTGATGTTAGCCATTGTACGAGCGATAGCACCTGTTGCTGGGATACCGCCGAAGAAAGGAACAACAACGTTAGCGATACCGTTACCGATGAGCTCTGTGTTTGAGTTATGTCTGTCGCTGATGACACCGTCTGCAACCATAGCTGAGAGCAATGACTCGATGGCGCCTAACATGGCGATAGTGAATGCTGCAGGAAGTACTTTCTGTGCTGTTGAGAATAATGTCTCGCCTTCGGCCAAAGCTGGCATTCTGAATGAAGGAAGACCTGAAGGCAATTCGTATAAGTCGCCGATAGTCTTGATAGATTCAACGCCGACATATTTCTTAAGAACCCATGTGATGACAGTCATGACGATGATTGCCAACAATGATCCTGGAATCTTCTTTGAGATTTTTGGAGTGAGGACGATGATCAAGATGCTGAGCACACCTATTAATAATGACCACCAGTTTATGTTAGAGAAGTTTTGGAAGTAGCAAGCCCATTTGTCGATGAAGTTAGCAGGCACGTTAGTGATGCCGAGACCGAAGAGGTCGTTCATCTGTGTTGAGAAGATTGTGATTGCGATACCGCCAGTGAAACCTACGATGATAGGATAAGGCATGAACTTGATGATGCTTCCGAGTTTGAAAGTACCCATGAGGATCTGCATGATACCAGCCAAGATTGTTGCGATGGCGAGACCTGTCAAGCCGAACTGTTGGATGATACCGTAGATGATTACGATGAATGCGCCAGTAGGACCTCCGATCTGGACTTTAGAACCGCCGAGAGCTGAGATGATGAAACCAGCCATGATAGCTGTTACGAGACCTTCTGTTGGACCGACGCCTGATGCGATACCGAAAGCGATAGCCAATGGGATGGCAACGATACCTACGATGACACCAGCCATGGCGTCTTTAGCAAACATTTGTTTGTTGTAATTCTTTAATGTTGAGAATAAGCGAGGCTTAAAATCAATAGAAAATTTACGGCTTTTCTTTGCCTTTGTGTTAACAGTATTTGTTTCTGTCATGACAAATGAATTGAATGATAATTACTTATAAATGTTTTTAAGAAAAATTTCAAAGGTGCAAAGATAAGAAAAATTAGGAGTCGGGAATTAGGAGTTGGGAATTATTTTTTTGAACTCAGAACTCAGAACTCAGAACACAGAACACAGAACACTGACTCTGACACTGACTGCTGATAGATGACTGATAATTTTCAATTTTCAGTTTTCAATTTTCAACTTTCAACTTTGGGTCGCGTTAGGGATTGCAGCGGCATCCTTTGCGAACGAAGTGATAACGGAGTGAGCAAAGATAGAGCGGAAAGCCCGGCGGCTTTGCCGAACGCCCAAAATTAAGACACCAAGTTACTGAGTTGCCAAGATGCTAAGACATTGAGTTGTCACCAATCTCAATATTTAACTTTCAACTAACTCAGCATCTCAGTATCTCAACGTCTTAAAAAAAAGAAGCGCTACTATCAAAGCAGCGCTTCATATATCGTGGACAAAGTCTGTTGACTGTTGCCCGTTGTCTGTTGTCAATTTTTACCAAGCGAACAATGGGAATTGTGACATCATATCGTTGACTTTTTCTCTTACAGCTGTCAATTTAGCTGTGTTGTCGATGTTGCTGATAACGTCGTCGATCAATTCAACGATTGGTTCCATATGTTCTTCTTTAAGACCGCGTGTTGTGATAGCAGGTGTACCGATGCGGAGACCTGATGTTTGGAATGGAGAGCGGCTGTCGAATGGAACCATGTTCTTGTTAACTGTGATGTCTGCTTCAACGAGTGTGTTTTCAACCATTCTACCTGTGATTTCAGGGAATTTAGAACGGAGGTCGATGAGCATGAGGTGGTTGTCTGTACCGCCTGAGATGATGTTGTAACCTCTGTCTGTGAAAGCTTTAGCCATCACTGTAGCGTTTTTCTTGACTTGGAGGATGTATTCGAAGTATTCATCTGAAAGAGCTTCGCCGAAAGCGACTGCCTTACTTGCGATGACGTGTTCGAGTGGACCGCCTTGTACGCCTGGGAATACTGCGCTGTTGAGGAGAGCAGACATCATTTTAACTTCGCCCTTAGGTGTTGTGAGACCCCATGGGTTTTCGAAGTCTTCACGCATCAAGATCATACCGCCGCGTGGACCACGGAGAGTCTTGTGTGTTGTTGTTGTCATGATGTGACAGTAATCCAATGGGTCGTTGAGGATACCGCGAGCGATGAGACCTGAAGGGTGTGAAACGTCAGCCATCAAGATAGCGCCGATTTTGTCAGCGATTTCACGCATGCGTTTGTAATCCCATTCACGAGAGTAAGCAGAACCACCACCGATAATCATCTTTGGCTTTTCGCGGAGAGCCACTTCTTCCATCTGGTCATAGTCTACACGGCCGGTTTCTGCGTTCAAGTTATATTCGCACGGAGTATAGATGATACCCGATGTGTTGACCAATGAACCGTGAGAAAGGTGACCACCATGAGCCAGATTCAAGCCCATGAACTTGTCGCCCGGATTCAATACTGCCAAGAATACAGCAGCATTGGCCTGTGCACCCGAGTGTGGTTGTACGTTTGCCCATTCAGCTCCGAAGATTTCCTTCAAGCGTTCGATAGCAATTGTTTCGCTTTGGTCCACCACTTCGCAACCGCCATAGTAGCGCTTGCCCGGATAACCTTCCGCATATTTGTTGGTCAAGCAAGAGCCCATAGCTTGCATGACTTGGTCACTTACAAAGTTTTCAGAAGCAATCAATTCGATGCCTTTCAATTGGCGCTGATGTTCCTTCTCAATGATATTGAAAATTTGTTCGTCTCTTTTCATGTTTTTGATATTATAAGGTTATGGTTTCTTTTTCTTTTCTACGGACCAACCGAACTTACCGATTTTCTTTCCTAGTCCATAATATCCGCCGTGTAGATATACCAATGGATCGGCATCTGCCAATTCAAACTTGC
>JAZKYV010000070.1:0-9803 GCA_045612345.1 Bacteroidales bacterium | reverse complement strand
AAAAAGTATTGGCATTTATCAAATAAATGTGTATTTTTGCAATCCAAATTCTGAAAGGAGATAAAAATGGCAAAGAAGACTAAAGACGCACGCGTACAAGTAATTTTGGAATGTACAGAGCACAAAGCAAGTGGCATGCCTGGTACATCACGTTACGTTACAACAAAGAATAAGAAAAATACACCAGAAAGATTGGAACTTAAGAAATACAACCCAATCTTGAAGAAAATGACAGTTCATAAAGAAATTAAATAAGATTAGACCATGGCAAAGAAAGTTGTTGCTACCTTGCGTACTTTAGGTAAAGAGTATGCTAAGGTTGTTAGAATGAAAAAATCAGAAAAAACAGGTGCTTATTATTTCGATGAAACAATCGTTCCAAACGATCAAGTTCAAGAATTCATCGCAAAGAAATAATAGCGGTTTTTAAACTACACAATACAATAGCTTCTTCGAGAAATCGAAGGAGCTTTTTGTGTTTCTTTTGGTGTCTACAGACAATGGAAAACAGTCGCAGGCTTATGGTAAAAAAAACTGTTGTCTGTTGTCCGTTGTCTGTTGACTTTTTATTATTTTTGCAAAAAAGCGTAAGATTATGGGTTTATTTTCATTTTTAAAGAGAAACAAGGAAGTCGAGCAAGAACAGAAACAAGAACTCGACAAGGGATTGGAAAAGACACGTACCAGCGTGTTCGACAGAATTTCAAAGGCAATCATCGGAAAATCAAAGGTTGATGATGAGGTGCTCGATAACCTTGAAGAGATTTTGGTTACTTCAGATGTAGGTGTTGACACAACTTTGAAAATCATCGGACGTATCCAGGAACGTGTTGCGAGAGATAAATATCTTGGAACAAATGAACTGAACCGAATCCTCAAAGAAGAAATTGCAGCTTTGTTACAGGAAAACAATTCCGGTGACGGTACAACATTCGATATACCAGAAGGCAAGAAACCATACGTTATTTTAGTCGTTGGCGTTAATGGTGTCGGTAAAACTACAACCATTGGCAAGTTGGCCCATAATTTTAAGAAGGCAGGAAAGAGCGTTTTGTTAGGTGCTTCTGATACTTTCAGAGCTGCTGCTGTTGATCAGCTCACAATCTGGTCAGAACGCGTTGGCGTGCCAATCGTTTCTCATGGCATGAATGCAGACCCTGCATCTGTTGCTTATGATGCAGTCAAGACTGCTGTAGAACAAAACATTGATGTCGTGATCATCGATACAGCAGGTCGTCTCCATAATAAAGTGAACCTTATGAATGAGCTTTCTAAGATTAGAAAAGTTTGTCAGAAAGTAGTTGGTGACGCTCCACATGAAGTGCTTCTCGTTCTTGACGCATCAACAGGACAAAACGCTATAGAACAAGCTCGTCAGTTTATGGCAGCTACAGAAGTCAATGCGCTCGCTTTGACAAAATTGGATGGCACTGCTAAAGGCGGCGTGGTAATCGGTATCTCTGACCAATTCAAGATTCCTGTAAAATATATCGGAGTTGGAGAGGGTATGGATCACCTTCAAATATTTGACAGAAACGATTTCGTTAACAGCCTTTTCGAAGGAAGAAACTAATCAACGATGAAGAAACCTATAGTAAATATCGTCACGCTCGGCTGTTCAAAGAATAAGGTGGACTCAGAACGCCTCGCAGCCTCGCTTAGCAACCGCTATGACATAGTTCACGACTCAGACAAAAAATCCGACATCGTTATTCTCAACACTTGCGGATTCATAGGCGACGCTAAAGAAGAATCAATAGACACCATATTAGAATACGCTGAACTTAGAAGAGCCAAGAAGATAAAGAAACTTTATGTGACAGGTTGCCTCTCACAACGCTATCGCAAAGAATTGCGAGAAGAGATTCATGAAGTGGATGGTTTCTTCGGCGTCGAGTCAGTGCAACTTATTGCTAATGATATTTTAAGTAAGGAGTTAGGAGTTAGGAGTGAGGAGTTGGGATATAATCATGAGAGAATTCTTTCAACCCCAAGTCATTATGCTTATCTAAAGATTTCAGAAGGCTGCAACAGACGCTGTGCTTTCTGCGCGATACCATTGATTCGAGGCGAACACGTTTCAGTTCCAATGGCAGATCTTATTAAAGAAGCAGAATTGCTCGCAAAGAAAGGCGTTAAAGAACTTATCCTCATAGCTCAGGATTTGACATATTATGGTCGTGATATCGACGGACAATATCATATCGTTGAGTTGGTGAAACGACTTCTCGAGATAAAAGAATTCGAGTGGATCAGACTTCATTACGGTTATCCACAAGGTTTCCCAGATGAGTTGCTTGACTTGATGAACACTGAACCAAGAATCTGTAATTACATCGACCTTCCATTGCAACATATCAGCACTCCGATCTTGAAAAATATGAGACGCGGTGTTGATAAGGAACAAACAATACATTTCGTTACAAATGCTCGTAATCGAGTTCCAGGTATCGCTTTCAGAACTACATTCATCGTTGGTTTTCCAGGTGAGACGGAAGAACAATTCGAAGAGTTATGTGATTTCGTTAAAGAGATGAAATTCGAACGCGCTGGAGTCTTTGCTTATTCTCCAGAAGAAGGAACACCTGCTTATGAAATGGAAGATGACGTTCCAGAAGAAGTTAAGCAAGAACGTGTCGATACAATTATGGCGATTCAGCAGAACATCTCTTTAGAGACAAATGAAAAGAGAGTGGGAACTACAGAAAAAGTTTTGATCGACAGAATTGAAGGCGATTATTATATAGGCAGAACACAATATGATTCTCCAGAAGTCGATGATGAAATTCTTATTTCGGTAGACTCTGCCGAGTTGAATATCGGAGACTTTGTAAATGTAAAACTTGTCAAAGCAGATTATTTTGATCTGTATGGAGAAGTTATATAATTAGGAGTTAGGAGTTGGGGCGTGTCAAAGACACGCCTTATTTTTTATAATGCATAATAAAAATCTTCTAGAATTATATAACAAAATCTCTGTTGTTGCGTTTTAAGGAATGAATTTTGATAATTCAGGATAAAACAACAAAACAACAATGACAATAAGACAATATATATCAACCTTTTTTAAAGGTCTGGCAATGGGAATAGTGAATGTTATTCCAGTGTCCAGCGGTACCGTTTCCTTAATAATAGGAGTTTTTGAACGCTTTATAAATTCTATTAAATCTTTGAATTTTAAAGCGTTCAAATTGTTATTTAAAGGTGAGTTTTCTGAATTCGCTAAGCGAACCGACATTAAGTTTTTGCTTGCGTTGTTAGTCGGTATTATGGCTGGTATGATTCTCACTGCGATTTCTTTAAAAGCGATATTCAAGCAATATGAAGCCTATGCTTATGCTTTCTTTGCGGGCTTGATTATTGCATCGGTTGTATATGTCTTTGGAATGATTGGGAAGAAAACTCCCAAGATGATAATGCTGATGCTTGTTGCTGTGGCGGTTTCTTTCTATCTTTCAATAAAAAGCAATCCTTATCCTAATGATAGTTTTCTTTATATGATATTGTGTGGTGTGGTTGGCTCTTTGGGAATGATAGTGCCAGGCGTTTCCGGCTCGCAGCTTATGATGGTTATGGGTAATTATGAACTTATTGTTACGCAGGCATTGCCGGCAATTACGAAACTGTCTACATTCGGACAAGGTTTTATGGTGTTGTTGCCTTTTATCATAGGAGCTGTGATAAGCATTATTTCTATTTCTTATCTTTTGTCATGGTTGATGAGGGAATATAGAAATGAGACTCTTTCTGTTTTGTCAGGATTCATGATTGGTAGCTTGCCTGTTGTTTATCCGTGGAAGGAAGTGCTGCCTGGAATGTATGATTATTCTTTCCATTTGCCACCGATGAACGGAGAGTTTGTCCTAGCCTTAATTATGGCTGTTGTTGGAGCTGTTCTTGTTTTGGTTTTAAGTCATTATTCGAAAAAGAAAGAGGAAAGAATGAAGAGAAGAGAAATGAGAAAACTAAAGCGTAGACAACAGGTACATAATTGAAATGTAAGTGGCAAAATTATTTGTCTTTTTATGGTTGCAGAATGAAAAAAATATTTATTTTTGCGCTCACTATACGAGAATTGAATTTATTAAATAACTAAACTTAAATTATTATGAGAAAATTTTTACTTTTCGCAATGGTAATGTTTACTTTACCTTTATTTGCACAAAATTACACAATGCGTATGATTGGCGTTTATGCAAACGATGGTTTTGAAACATGGGATTATGTATACCCAAGTGCAGAATCAACAAACATCACATGTATAAATGAAATAGACTTTACAACAGAAACAGAGTGCATCGACTCTTTGTTCTATGATGAAAACAATAATATTGTAAAGTTAGCTACATGGCAAAAATTGAATGGTGAATGGTTGTATGCATGTTATGTAGAATATACATACAATGAAATGAACTTAAGAACATCACGTACAAACTACAATGACTTCCATGATGGTTATGGTTTTCAACTTGGTGGCGTTTATAGATATAACTATGATGAAGATGGTAAAATGACAGATTGGGCATTGGAATTCTTTGGCATGGATGAATATCAAAAAGGTTTGATTGAATATGATGAAAACGGTCTTAAGCTTACAGAAACAATCCAACAATACAACTTCGGTACATACTATCTTGAAAACAATTTCATGACAGAGTTCGAATATGATGAAAATGGCAATGTTGTAAGAGAAGCTGAATTCGTTTATGAAGAAGGCGTGTGGTCAGCAAACATGGTTAGAAATAAAGAATATGATGAATATGGCAACTGCATCATAGCAGAAACAAAAACAGCTGCAGGTACAGTTCAAGAAAGAAAAGTTTTCGAATATGACACAAACATTTCAGCAGAAAATGTTTTCTACTATTCAAACCCAGAAGATGATTATCCACAACTTCCAAAAGAAAAGAAAAACTTGTTGAAATCATTTGAATATTACGCACAAAATGATGATATGTCATTGGTATACGTTACAACATACCTCTTAGGTTATGAAGAAGGTAACTTCACAACAGCTTTGGAAGAAGTCGCTTTTGAATCAAGCGTATATCCAAACCCAGCTCAAGATTATGTAATGGTAGAATCAAGCGAAGCTGACTATGTTGAAGTAGTTGACGTATACGGCAGAGTTATGTTCTCATCAGAAATGAGCGAATCAGTTAAAGTTGACATGAGTGAATTTGCATCAGGTATTTACTTCGTTAAATTACAAGCTGACGGTGCAACTTCAGTTCAAAAAGTAATGAAAAAATAAATATGAATATAGAAGCACCAGGTGGAGTTAAGCAAGTTCTTCTTCACACATGTTGTGCTCCTTGTTCTTCAGCAATAATAGAGTGCATGATGCAGAATGGCATCATGCCTCTTATTTTTTATTGTAACCCCAACATTTATCCAGAGGAGGAATATCTGATAAGAAAGGATGAGTGTACACGTTATGCTGAGAGCCTGGGGCTTGAAATCGTCGATGCCGATTATAATCATGAGGCGTGGCTTGCAGAAATGAAAGGTCTGGAAAACGAACCTGAGAGAGGAGGCCGTTGTCTGAAATGCTTTAAGCTTCGACTTCTGGAGTCGGCTAAATATGCTCACGAAAGAGGAATCAGTGTAATAACTACAACATTGGCGTCAAGCCGATGGAAATCGCTTCAGCAGATAGAAGAGGCAGGACTTTATGCGCAAAGTCATTATCCAGACGTGACATATTGGACGCAGAACTGGAGAAAAGGCGGACTGAGCGAGAGAAGGATACAAATCATAAAAGAATATAATTTCTACAATCAAAGATATTGTGGATGCGAGTTCAGCCAGAGGGGACTCTGAACTTAGAACGTTGAACTCAGAACTTTAGAAGTTAAAAACCTCAGAATCTTAGAGTTTTGAGGTTTTTTATTTTTTAGGTTCTGAATTTTTATAATAGCGTGTTGCGTTAGGTGCGTTGTGTTTTTTTTAATTGTACTTTTTTGTAAAAAAAGATTTGAAAAGATAAAATGATTTATTACATTTGCCCCCATCATTCATTAACTAACATTAAATAAAAATGGCAAAAATAAAATCATTAGCAGAACTGAGAGCTATGAAAGAAAAGCTTCAGTCAAATCTGGAGCTTCGCGAAAAGAGTGAAAATTCTGAAGCGATGACTCAGGTTAAAGATGCCATGGCTGATAGTGAAGTTGCAAAAATCAAAATGCATGTGCTTTGCTGCGGTGGTACCGGATGTAAGTCTTCAGCAAGTGACGAGATCGTTGCAAACTTCAACACCATATTGAAAGAAAAAGGTTTGCAAGATGAAGTTATGGTTATCAAGACAGGTTGCTTCGGTTTCTGCGAAAAAGGACCTATCGTTAAGATGATACCTGATAATACATTTTACACTCAGGTAAAACCAGAAGACGTTCAAAGAATAGTTGACGAACATATAGTACAAGGTTGTAAAGTAAAAGACCTTCTTTATTTAGATCCAGAAACCAATGAACATGTCGCTGACTCTAAGCACATGGGATTCTATAAGAAACAACTTCGTATAGCTTTGCGTAACTGCGGTTTCATCAACCCAGAAGATATCAATGAGTTCATAGCTCGTGATGGTTATGAAGGTCTTGGTAGGGCATTGACAGAAATGACTCCTCAAGAAGTTATTTCAGAAGTCACAGCATCAGGTCTTCGTGGTAGAGGTGGTGCAGGTTTCCCAACAGGTGTTAAATGGGGTCTCTGCGCAAAGAACGAAGCGGATCAGAAATACGTTGTATGTAATGCTGACGAGGGCGACCCAGGTGCATTTATGGACCGTTCCATCATGGAAGGCGACCCTCACTCAATCATCGAGGCTATGGCAATATGCGGCTACGCTATTGGCGCTACTAAAGGTCTCGTTTATATCCGTGCTGAATATCCTCTCGCTATTGAACGTCTCCAAATAGCTTTGGGTCAGGCAAGAGAAAGTGGTTTGTTAGGAACTGACATCCTCGGTAGCGGCTTCGACTTCGACATCGAGTTGCGTTATGGTGCTGGTGCTTTCGTTTGCGGTGAAGAGACAGCTCTCATCCACTCAATGGAAGGCCAACGTGGTGAACCTACTTTCAAGCCACCATTCCCAGCTGTGTCAGGTTACTTGAACAAACCAACTAACGTTAACAACGTTGAAACATTCGCTAATGTTCCAATCATCATCACAAAAGGCGCTGACTGGTTCGCAAGCATAGGTTCAGAAAAATCAAAAGGAACAAAGGTATTCGCATTGGCAGGTCAGATCAATAACGTAGGTTTGATTGAAGTCCCAATGGGAACTACACTTCGTGATATCATATATGAAATCGGTGGCGGTATCAAGAACAACCGTGAATTCAAGGCTGTTCAAACAGGCGGTCCTTCAGGCGGTTGCTTGACAAGCAAGCACTTGGATACTCCTATCGATTACGAAAGTTTGATGGCTGCAGGTTCAATGATGGGTTCTGGCGGTTTGGTCGTTATGGACGAAACATCATGTATGGTAGCTATCGCTAAGTTCTATCTCGAATTCACTTGTGAAGAAAGCTGCGGTAAATGTTCACCATGCCGTATCGGTAACAAACGTATGCTCGAGATTTTGGATAAGATTACTAAGGGCAACGGAACAATGCAAGACCTCCAAGAGTTACGCAACCTCGCTGACGTTATCAAAGACACAGCATTATGCGGCTTAGGTCAGACATCACCAAACCCTGTTCTTTCTACATTAGATAACTTCTGGGATGAATACGTAGAACACGTAGTTGACAAGAAATGTCGCGCTGGCGCATGTAAGTCATTGATGAGCTACGAAATTGATCCTGCCAAGTGTATCGGCTGTGGCGCATGTAAACGCGTATGTCCACAAGACGCTATCGAAGGAGAAAAGAAACTTGCACACCACATCGACAACCTCAAGTGTATCAAGTGCGGTGCATGTTATGAAAAATGTAAGTTCGGTGCAATCTCTATCAAGTAATTTTAGAAAGGAACATAAAAATGATAAAACTCACTATAGACAACAAACCGGTAGAAGTTCCAGAAGGTACAACTATCTTAAAGGCAGCTCGTCAAGCCGGCATTCATATTCCTACCTTATGTTATTTTGAATTGGAAGGAATGAATTTTGAAAACAAACCAGGCGGTTGCCGCGTTTGCGTTGTTGAAGTCGTTAAGGATTTCAACGGCAGACCACGTCGTAACCTCGCTCCTGCATGTGCTACAGACTGCGTAGAAGGCATGGAAGTGTTGACACACTCACAACGCGTTATCAATGCACGTCGTACAGTCGTTGAGTTGATTCTCTCTGACCACCCAACAGACTGTCTCACATGTGCCAAGTCAGGCCAATGCGAATTGCAGACATTGGCACAAACACTCGGCATCCGCGAGATACCTTACAAAGGCGAGCAATCAACATATCGCGTTGACATGTCACCTTCAATCATCCGTGACGTTGACAAATGTATCATGTGCCGTCGCTGCGAAAACGTATGTAACAATATCCAAAGCGTTGGTGCATTGTCAGCAGTGAACCGTGGTTTTCAAGCCGTCGTCGCTACAGCATTCGAGCAAGATATGGTTGACTCACCATGCGTAATGTGCGGTCAATGTGTTCAAGTATGTCCAGTAGGCGCTTTGAGCGAAGTTGATGACACACGCAAGGTTATGATGGCTATCAACGATCCTAAAAAGACTGTCGTCGTACAAACAGCTCCTGCAGTACGCGTTGCTATCGGCGAAGAATTCGGCATGGAACCTGGTACTATCGTTACAGGTCAACTCGCAGCTGTATTGCGTCAGCTCGGCTTCGACTATGTATTCGATACAGACTTCGCAGCTGACTTGACAATCATGGAAGAAGGTACAGAGTTGCTCCAACGTATCGACAGATTTACAAAAGGCGACAAGTCAGTTCGTCTCCCAATATTAACATCATGCTGCCCAGGTTGGGTTAACTTCTTCGAACATAACTTCCCAGATATGCTCGACGTTCCATCAACAGCAAAATCTCCACAACAGATGTTCGGCGCTATCGCTAAGAGCTACTGGGCAGAGAAGATGGGCATCAAACGCGAAGACTTGGTAGTGGTTTCAATTATGCCATGTTTAGCTAAGAAATACGAATGCAAACGTGAAGAGTTTTACGTAAACGGCAACCCTGATGTTGACTACGTTCTCTCAACACGTGAGTTGGCTCGCTTGATCAAGCAATTCAACTTAGATCTTAAAGAAATGCCAACAGCAGACTTCGACAATCCACTCGGCGAATCAACAGGTGCAGCTGTCATCTTCGGTGCTACAGGCGGTGTTATTGAAGCAGCAACTCGTACAGCATACGAAGTGTTCACAGGCAAGAAACTCGAAAAGATCGACTTTACAGAATTACGTGGCCTCGAAGGCATCCGCGATGCATGGGTCGACTTCAACGGAACACCAATCCATATCGGTATTGCTCACGGTTTGAAGAACGCTCGTACATTACTCGAAAGAGTTCGCGAAGGCAAAGAACAATTCCATGCTATCGAAGTCATGGCTTGTCCTGGCGGATGTATCGGTGGCGCTGGTCAACCTTACCACCATGGCAATAGCGATATCATCAGAAAACGTCTCGAAGCAACATACGAAGAAGATCGCAACAAGCCAATTCGTAAGTCTCACGAAAATCCTTCAGTCATCCAATTATATAAGGAATATCTTGGAGAACCATGTGGACATAAATCACATGAACTTTTACATACACACTACTTCGACAAATCAGACCATGTCGAGATTGGCGAATAAAAAGTGTTATTTGTTTAATGATTAAAATGTAA
>JAZKYV010000069.1:0-13934 GCA_045612345.1 Bacteroidales bacterium | reverse complement strand
ACGATTCTTTACTTTGTCATGCTGAACGTTCTGCTCACGTTGTTCCTTGACAGCTTTGCTCATCACAGTCGCTTTACCTTTTTTGCTAATAAGAAGCGTGACATCCTCTGTCAAAGTAAACAATGAAGCATTGAGAAACACATTTGGAACCAATTGATTGATTATCTCTATAGTCTGCTCAGCGTCATAATTTTTGGTCTCGTCTCTTCTTTCATAACGATATGTGAAAGAGAACATCTTCTCATTTTTCAAGATGATAGGTTTCACGTAGACGTTATTCAAATCAGCTGATTGCTGACGGCCGATTGCTGACGGCTTCGACAATGTCAGTTTTACGAAACTTCCGTCTTTCAAAGATGATTCTAATTTATTTATGAAATTCTGCATATTCTTTATTTTATGTCAACGGACAACAGTCAAAAGACTTCGTCCAAGATTTTTCAAGTTTTAAACTGATGTGCAAATCTACACATTTTTTGTGGACTCTGCCGTACCTACGGTACTTTTTATGATAACCTACACTCATTTTCACAGGCGTTTCGTGCTTCGCACTCCACACCTGCCTATTGTCTACCGTCCCTAACGGGACTAATTTTAAGTTGAAAATTGAAAGTTGAAAGTTGAAAGTTGAAAATTGAAAGTCAGCGGTCAGTGTCAATAGTCAGAGTTCTTAGCTCAAAAGCCATTTTGTCAGTGTCATTTTCGTGGCATATTGTTTGACATTCGAGAGGCATAAAAATTAACAACAATTAAAACACATAGATATGCAAACAGGTTCAATAGGTGTAAAAACGGAAAACATTTTCCCTGTAATCAAAAAGTTCTTATATTCTGAAAATGAAATATTTTTGCGTGAAATCGTAAGTAACGCAGTCGATGCTACAAACAAACTGAAGACTCTCGCTTCAGCAGGCGAATTCAAAGCCGAACCCGGCGACCCCACCATAAAAGTAGAAATCGACAAACAAAAGAAGACTTTGACAATACGTGACAACGGCATCGGCATGACAAGCGCTGAAGTCGACAAATACATAAACCAAATTGCTTTCTCTGGCGCGACAGAATTCGTAGAGAAATTCAAGACACAGACAGAAGCAGAAGCCGCTAACATCATCGGCCACTTCGGATTAGGATTCTACTCATCATTCATGGTATCAAACAAAGTGGCTCTCATCTCCAAGTCATTCAGACAGACAGAAGAAGAAAAAGGCGTGATCTGGGAATGCGACGGCAGTCCAGAATACACAATGAACGAAATACCAAAAGGCACACGCGGAACTGACGTCATCCTCTACATCTCCGACGACTGCGCCGACTTCCTTGAAGAAGGCAAGATCCGCGAATTATTGAACAAATACTGCAAGTTCTTGTCAGTGCCAATCCAATTCGGAACAAAGAAGGTCGAAGAAATCATCGAAGGTGAAAACGACGAGAACGGCGAACCAAAGACAAAATCAGTAGAGAAACCTTGGATCATCAACGACGTAGCTCCTCTCTGGAAGAAGTCACCATCATCAATAGAAGACAAAGAATACGACGATTTCTATCACGTATTATACCCAATGAACTTCGAGACTCCGTTGTTCCACATCCACCTCAACGTCGATTATCCTTTCAACTTGACAGGTATCTTATACTTCCCAAAAATCAAGAACAGATATGAGTTCCAACGCAATAAGATCCAACTCTATTGCAACGAGGTCTTCGTCACAGACTCTGTCGACGGCATCTTGCCAGAGTTCTTGACAATGCTCCACGGCGTCATCGACTCTCCAGACATTCCTCTTAACGTAAGCCGTTCATTCTTGCAAAATGACCAGAACGTAAAGAAAATCTCTGGTTACATCACCAAGAAAGTCGCCGAGAAACTCGAAGAGCTCTTCAAGAAAGACCGCGCTGAATATGAAAAGAAATGGGACGACATCAGCGTATTCATCGAATACGGTATGATTGCTGATCCTAAGTTCTTCGAGAGAGCAGAGAAATTCATGCTCTTCAAAGACACCGAAGGCGTTTACTACACTTTGGAAGAATACAAAAAGAAAATCGAAGAAAATCAAAAGAACAAAGATAACAGACTCGTTTACCTCTATGCAACAAACACCGACGAGCAATACAGCAACATCGAAAATGCAAAGAGCAAAGGTTACAACGTTCTTTTATTAGACGGCATCCTCGACTCACATTTCATCAGCACTTTGGAACAGAAATACGGCGACTGTCAATTTGCACGCGTCGACTCTGCTTCTATCGACAAACTCATTGAAAAAGAAGAAGAGTCAAAAGAGTCAAGACTCAATGACGAACAAAAAGAAGCTATCAAGAAAGCTTTCGAAAACGTCATCGACAAAGTTTCCTTCAACGTAGAATTCAGCAACTTAAGCGAAACCGACGCTCCTGTCGAGATAACACAGAACGAATTCATGCGTCGTATGAAAGAAATGAGCGCGATGAACGGAATGGCAATGTGGGGCGGAATGCCAGACAGCTACACTCTCATGCTCAACGCCAACAGCCCTGTCATCGCTGGCCTCGCCGACAAAAACGAAGAAGAACAGAATAACACAATCAAACAATTATACGACTTGGCACGTCTTTCAAAGAACTTATTGAAAGGTAAGGATTTGAATGAATTCGTCAAGAGAAGTTTTAATGAAATTTAAAGACACAGAGACGCAAAGACCCAAAGACGCAGAGAAAGACTTTGCGACCCTGTGACTTTGAGTCTTTGCGACTTTAAAAAGGAGAAAACATGAAAAAGAAAAACACAATCATCCTGATCGTTGGCGTTGCTGCCTTGATAATATTCTGGTTCATCGGCAAATACAACGGTTTAGTAGGCAAAGAAGAAAACGTAAATTCAAAATGGGCTCAGGTTGAGAACGTATATCAACGTCGTGCCGACCTCATCCCTAATCTCGTAGCGACAGTAAAAGGTTACGCAGAACACGAACAACAAGTATTGACAGACGTTGTCGAAGCTAGAGCCAAAGCTACTTCTGTGAATTTCAACGCTGACAATCTGACAGAGGAAAACATCAAAGCATTCCAAGCAGCACAGGACCAACTCTCTGGCGCATTGTCAAAACTTTTGGTCACAGTGGAGAAATATCCTGACTTGAAGGCAAACCAAAATTTCATGGAATTACAAGCACAACTTGAAGGCACTGAAAACCGCATCGCCGTAGAGAGAAAGAACTTCAACGAAGCTGTTAAAGATTACAACACAGGTCTACGCAGATTTCCTACTAACATAGTAGCCAATATGTTTGGCTTCGAGAAGAAAGCTTACTTTGAATCGACAGCAGGTTCAGAGGTAGCACCTAAAGTTGAATTTTAAATAATTTATAACGATGACATCAAGAACATTCTTTTCAAAGGAAGAGCAGCGCGATATTGTCGCCGCCATCAAGGATGCGGAACTCAACACATCCGGCGAGATCAGAGTGCATATTGAGAATCATTGTAAAGAAGAGGCCCTGGAGCGCGCGGCAGAAGTATTTTACGATTTAAAGATGGATCGTACTGCCGCGCGCAACGGCATCCTTTTCTACCTAGCAGTCAAAGACCATAAATTTGCAATAATCGGCGACGAAGGCATCAACAGAAATGTGGAACATGACTTCTGGAACGACATCAAAGACGAGATGATCGCCAAGTTCAAAGAAAACAGATTCACTGAAGGTCTCATCGCAGGAATACTGAAATGCGGAGAGAAACTCAAGACATACTTCCCTCATCAGAGCGATGATGTCAATGAACTGAGTGATGAAATTTCTTTTAGTTAGGAGTTAGGAGTTGAGAAAATTAACAATTTAAAATTAACAATGATGAAGAAGACAGTTCGTGTTCCTTTTATAAAAGTATGTGCATTGACTTTATTTATGTTCATACTTTCTATATGCCATGCTCAGCGGATTCCTAATCGTCCGTCGCCTCCACGACTCGTCAATGACTTCACAAACACATTGACAGCGAGTCAGGTAAACAGCCTTGAATATAAACTCAGAAACTATAACGACACCACATCAACACAAATTGCCGTAGTATTCGTCAATGACCTACAAGGCACTACAGCAGCCGACTTCGCATATCAGATCGGCGAGAAATGGGGCGTCGGAACAAAAGAAAACAACGGCATCGTCATTCTTGTAAAACCAAAGAACGAAACCAAAGGCGAAGTATTCATCAGTGTCGGCTATGGACTCGAACAATACGTTCCCGACGCATTGGCTAAACGTATCATTGAAACACAGATGATACCTGCATTCAGATACAACGACTATTACGGCGGTGTTAACAATGCCATAGACTCCATAATAAAACTAGCGTCAGGCGGATTCTCATCAGACAACGAGGACGAAGACGCAGCATCTGCGGCATTGATGATAATCATCATCGGAATGATTGTGATGATTCTATACATCACTCTCATTGGCAAAGCCAGCACTACTATTTCTTCCAAAAGTGACAATTCCTCATTCTGGAAAACTTTGTTCTGGTTAAGTCTCTTAAACAACTCTCATCGTCATCACAATCATCATAACCATTGGAACGACTTCTCCGGAGGTTCTAGAGGTTTCGGCGGCGGTGGATTCGGAGGATTCGGTGGCGGAAGCTTCGGCGGTGGCGGCGCTGGAGGCAGTTGGTAAGAGTTAGGAATTAGGAGTTTCCCTTTTGCCATTAGTCATTTTTTTATATATTTGCATTATGAATTAATTGTAAATTATGGATTCCAAAAGCGTCATATCAGCAAACAATGTCTCCATCTTTCAGCATAACAAATGTGTGTTGAAGAATGTCAATTTCGAAATCAACGAAGGCGAATTCGTATATCTCATCGGCAAGACCGGCAGCGGAAAATCATCATTGTTAAAGACATTATACGCCGACCTTCCTGCCAAAGAAGGCGAGTTCAACATTGCTGGATATGACCTACGCAAGATCAAGAGAAACGAGATTCCAATGCTGAGAAGAAAGATAGGCATTGTGTTTCAAGACTTCCAGCTGCTCTATGACCGCAGCGTCGAAGACAATCTCTCTTTCGTATTAGACGCTACAGGATGGAAAGACAAAGTCGCCATCTCAAAGAGAATCGATGAGGTTCTTATGCAAGTAGGACTTCCTCACAAACGCAAGTCGATGCCTCACCAGTTGTCTGGAGGCGAACAGCAAAGCGTGGCAATAGCAAGAGCGCTCCTCAATGACCCTGCTCTCATACTCGCCGACGAACCTACTGGCAACCTCGACCCTGAGACCACAAACGACATCATGGATCTGCTCCTCGACATCAGCGCAAAAGGCAAGACAATATTCATGGCAACACACAACTATAACCTTATCTTGAAATACCCTTCAAGAATAATCAAATGCGATGAAGGAACTGTAATTGACAGTAAAAAATAATTTTCCACTAAGAATATTTCCACCAATCCTCACGAATCTTGCACTAAATATTTTTCGTGATCTTTTGTGGATTATATTGCTGGTAAGCATAGGTATTCCTTCAGTGTTTCTTCTGAGAAAGTTTCATATTCCATAAAATATTCGTGGAAAATCGGCAATGACTCCAAGTCGCTGCGTAAGACTTTGTGTGTATTGAAGATAATAATTTATATTACATTCTATTATACGCATTTTGAATAGCTGTACATATATCATCATCACCCAATAAATATTCATCTAAAGTTTTAATATTTGTATTTTTTATATGCAATTGACCTTCATTACCACTATTTCCACGATGCTGACCAACTGAATAGTCAGGATGTGACATAACTTCTTTAGAGTTCAATATCCACATTGATATATTATCACGATAAACAGCTATCCAAACAAAAACATCACAACACTGTGGCTTTAACTGCTGAAAATTCATCAAAAAAGGTCTTTTTGTCCTAAATGAAAGTGCTTTTTTATACAACGGCTCATCACTATCCGAATCAACCGCTCTGGATGCTTTAACTTCTATTCTAATTCCATTATACCACAAATCATACTGACCTTTATAATTTGAATCTAACGATTTACTAGCAGGGATTATCCTCGAGGATTTATTCAATACAAATGTTTGTGCAAACTTTTCTCCAAAACCTCGTGGAGCTGAAATTTCAAAAATCCATAAATTAGGATTATGATTTATATATTCTTTCCTTATTTCTAAATATTTTTCGTACGTTAATTGTGATTGAGAAATTAGTGTTGTTAAAAACAATTCATATTCATTAAAAGGATAAACTGCACTATCTTCATTTAAAATATCCAATAATGCACTCAATTCATTTTCATCTCCTTTAAACTCTTCAATTATTCTATTTTTTAACTCTATAAGTTCCATATACTTTTTCTAATTTAAGGTATTCTAATAACGTTTCTTCACTAAAAATATCATTATGTTTAAAATATCCATTCCATATTGGCAACATTTCCAAATCACCTCTTAACACTTTATGTGTATTAAAAATGCTTTTATATAACCAATTCATAAAATCACTATTAAACAAATCACACACTTGCCGATATGTTAGTGGAAAATTTTCATTTAAAATAAAAAGGTTTGCGCTATTTAATATATAACGTTGCTCCGTATCATGAAAACAAACAATCTTATCTGAAATGAAACGATAAATTATTTTATTTGATGCCAAATAAAATTTCATATCTGCAACTTGACGACATTCTGCTAAACCTTTATCTATATATAAGGATGGTGATAATAATTCATTCTTTCGTATATCAACGCCCCTGTATATTGGGACCATACCTACACCACACTCCTTCTTACATATTTTTTCATTATTACCCGTCACAACACCTAAAGCCCATTCTGTATTATTTTTTAAACATATATGCGGTATTGAAAAAACATATGATAACACATCATTCTCCGATTCTTCAATATCAAAATTTAAAATATTTTTTGGAACATTAGTAAAACCACTTTGATTTCTATTAAAACATTTATTGTTATATATTTCACAACTAACAACACTATCCTTATTCTTCAACACATTTACAGCTACAAATGCCTTAACTTTAGTCAAAACACCTTTAAACGGTTTTTGGTAATCTATCAATCTTTCAACATTTATACTCAATAACATTTTTCTAGCATTTTCAAAAGATGATATATTAAAGAAAGCATCTGGCAACAAAAAACCTATTTTACCATTCTCTTTTAACACACGCATAGAAGCAAAGTAAAATAATGCCGATGTATCAGTACTATTCCCCGTATTATACATTGACGAATATTTTATTTTTTCTGATCTTGCGATCTTCTTTCCCCATGGTGGATTTGTATAGATATAGTCAAACTTTTTATCAGATGCACTTGCAACTTCAAGAAAATCAGCACATATAATATTAGCACTATCATATCCACTAATTTCTTTTATCCTTTTTTGAGCTATCTTTATCGCATTTTCATCCGTATCATATCCATACACATTTTCAGGAGCGAAGCCTTTCTTTATAGCTTCGATTATGAAATTACCAGAACCGCAACAAGGATCCAGGAAAGTCTTATCCTCCACATCTCCAAGATTTTGCATCATATCCTCAACGATATATTGAGGCGTGTAATAAATTCCTTCCTTATTTTTATAAGATTCTGATAATGAAGATTCATAATCATCAGAAATATCTTTTCCTGACATTTCAGAATCAATATTTTTACTTACTTTCTCTGTTAATAAATCATGGTCATGAAGTTCTTTATATTGCTTATTTGCCCTTGAGGACAATTTATTTTTATCTAAGTATATTGTTTTAAATTCTTCAATATTTTTTTGTGTAATACTGTTATTGGTTGTTTTCAAAATCCCTTCTCTAATCCAATTATGCAGACTAGCAACTGACACACTCAATTGCTTAGCAGCATCTGAAAGCGATAACTTAAAATCATTAATATCAAATATTGCCAATTGTTCTTCCTTCATAATTATTTCACTTTATCAAGTTCAACAGCAAATCAGTAGCCTCTTCGATATTGTAGAATTTCTTCATATTCTTCCTACGACGTTCTATCTGATGCTCATCGAATCTTCTTGGCATAAGTTCATCGACAGCAAATCTGATAGCATTCTGGTCGTTGACGACATAACACAATCCATTGACGTCCAAACCATCAACCATCTTGTCGTTGACAAGACAGAAGCGTCCGTTAAACAATGTATTCAAGAGCTTGAGTTTAAGTCCTGTGGCTTGTTCTGTCACCAATATATTGATATGAGCATGACGTATCAAGTCGAACAATGTCTGATCATCCGGACTGTCAATAAGTTCCACATTATGAACTTCCTCTACCATCTTCACCAGATGCTGAGGCGGATTCATGCCGGCGATCTTCAGTTTCACGTCAATCTTCTTGAATGTATCGACAAGATATTCCGCAGCAGAATAATTCTCCGCGATAGAAAGGTTGCCATGATACAAGACATAATCGCTGCTGCCTTCTATAATATCAACCTCTGTATAAGCATTATACGCCGTCATCTTATGAACATTCTTATATTTTTCGGAGAAATATTCATAATCTTTTTGCGATATCGCCAAGATGGCCTTAGCCTTATGCAATATAGATTCGAAGTCCTTTAACTTTGTAACCTCTTGTTTAAGATACATTTTCTTCTTAGAGTCGACTTCCGTCTTTGCAAGATGCTCATAATTTTCATGTTCTATATTATGCGCTCTTACAATAACATTTCTATCTTGGAACTCCTCATGAGTCAGTATTCCGCAGCAATGCAATCCTTCCAGAAGGATAGGATAATCATCTTTCAAGAGATTATTTCTCAACTCTTCGCAATCGCGTGTACACACGATATACGGCATTGAATTAAACAGTTTGCTAACCTTACCATCTCTCTTATAATAGTTCACTGTATGGCAGAAACTCTCCAGATATTCTGAGTGTTCACGGCCGTATTCAAAACAATGCAAATGGATCTTAACGCCACGTTCTGAGAGCGCCTTTATCCTAAAGAAAATGTCAATGACAGCGCCATAGTTTGCTGGATATGGTATATTGAAACTGACAATATGCAGATGTTTATCAGATGTATTGCTCATAAATTTTCATCAAAGTTTTTTCTTCGTTTTCCCAACATAACTCTTGAGCAGCGAAGTTAAGGTTATTTTTCCATGTTTTTAAAGTCTCTTCATCAGAAATGACTTCCTTGATCTTTTGCGCTATATGCTTAGGATCATGCTCTTCAATGAAAGTCCCGATATTATAGTCTCTGATGATACGTTCTATCTCGGTAAGATGAGAAGCTATTATCGGCACATTGGCCTGTATGTAGTCGAACAGCTTGTTAGGCAGACTGAAACGATAGTTCAGATTAGTGTCCTTATCCAATGTAAACCCGACTTCTGCCAGGCGTGTTATCGCCATCATATCTTTATAAGGCATGCGAGGGAAGAAACGCACTCTGTCTTCAAAATGGTTTTCCGCCACTTTTTGTTTGAGGATTGGGAGCACATCGCCGCCACCTATTATCAGCAGCATGCAGTCATCGAGATATTGCATAGCATCGACGAGTTCTTCCGAGCCTCTGTGAATATTTATACCTGAACCTTGAAGTATGAGGATATGTTTGTCGGCAGGCAGATTCAAGGCTTCCTTAGATGCTGGTTCTGGCAACATCTTACGCATAGGTATGTTTCTAATGACATGAACCTTAATGCCATATTTGTCACGGAAAAGATCAGCTATGGATTCATTGACGGTGATCATCTCCTTCATCTTAGGCAAGACGAACTCTTCTATAGCACGCCAGACTTTCTGTACTTTCGGGCGGCTCACGAGTTCTGGAACCTCGGTGAAATACTCATGGCTGTCGTAGATAAGTTTGATTCTCTTTATCTTTGAAATAAGAAACGAAGGCAATAATGTATCCAAGTCGTTAGACAACAGACAGTCGGCACGATGGAAAAGCAGGAACAAAAACAGTCTGATATTATATTCTGCATAAAAAAGCGGTCCTTTTTCAAAGATAAGCTTCATCCTATGCGAAGCATACGGACGCTCATCCATGTCTGGACTTTTCCTTTGCTTACGACCAACCAACAACACTTCGAAGCCTGCCTTCTGAAGTGTCAGACACGACTTATTAACTCTCTGATCTGTCACTAAATCGTTGATTACCGATACAATTACACGTTTCAATTTCATTCTTTTTTTGAGATTATAAAATTAAATCTTTTATGTCTTACTTTTGCAAAAAAAACTTAATTTTGAAAAAAATATTTTTATGAAAGTACAACGGACAACAGACAACGGACAACAGACATTATCCAATAATATTATCAGAAATCAATATTCATTATTGGATTTAAACACCATGGGATTTAAAGTCGTTGCCAAGAACTTTTATGAAATCAACTCATTGAAAGACATAGACCAACTTATTGAGAACGATGTTTTAAGCAATGAAAAAACATTGATCTTAGGTGGTGGCAGCAACATACTTTTCAGTGACGAATATTTTGACGGCACTGTAATACATTCCAATTTAAAAGGAATCACCATAAACCCTGAGGATGATTCTGAATCTCAGAATCTCAGAATCTCAGAATCTTACCACAGTAAGATGTATGTCGGGAGAAGTGTGGAAAGACTTCGTCGATTTCACCATAGATAACAATCTCTATGGTTTGGAAAATCTCGTTGACATTCCTGGCAGCGTCGGAGCTTCACCAGTACAAAACATCGGAGCTTATGGCGTAGAGGTTAAAGACTGCATCGATTGCGTGTATACCATCGACTTGACAAATGGCGACAGAGTTATATTCAGAAATGAGGAATGTCATTTTGCTTATCGCGACAGCATATTCAAGAAAGAAGAAAACAAGAAATATTTCATCGTAGCCATCGACTTCAAGTTAAGACGTAATGGACAATTGAACTTGGAATACGGCAATATCAAAGAATATTTGGAAAAGAACGACATTGTCTCCCCTACTCTTTCTGATGTCGCAAAGGCGATAAAAAACATCAGAGCTGAAAAACTTCCTGAAGTCGGCGTTGTGGGCAGTGTCGGCAGTTTCTTCCAGAACCCTATCGTTAAAGAAGACATTTTCAGAAGACTTAAAGAACTATATCCTGAGATGCCTTCTTATCCTAACGAAAATGGAGTGAAGATACCAGCAGGCTGGCTCATCGACAAGGCTGGATGGAAAGCGTATAAAGAAAATCATGTCGGCGTTTGGGACAAACAAGCCTTGGTTTTAGTACATTACGGCGGAGGCAAACCCGAAGAGATCTTAAACCTCATGAAGAAAATCCAAGACAGCGTCAAAGAGAAATTCGGCATCGAGATCAAACCGGAAGTCAATATTGTTTGAAACTAAGAAGTTAAGAAATTCAGAAACTCAAAATAAAAAAAACGCTACGATATCGTAGCGTTTTTTATGCATTATGAATTGCGAATTACTTCTTAATAAATCTTCTAGTAACGACTTCGTCATTTGTCTTTATTCTTACGAAATAAATTCCAGTATTCAATCTTGAAACGTCAATTGTTGACTGTTGTCCGTTGACTGTTGACTGTTGTCTACCATAAACATCATAAACGCTTACTTCTTCAACCTCCGTTTCTGCATTGATATAAAGCACGTCGTTGACAGGATTTGGATAGATACGGAATGATGATGATATTTCCTCTACCCCTTCTCCATTTCCGTCTTTAACTATTGATATGATATGAGATGCTTCTTCACCGAATGCGCCATCGCCATCGAGAGCAACATTTCCTTTTTCATCCAAGATTCTGTAATAACCTTCACCATATTGACAGCAGATGCCATTCTTCTTTGAGTCTCTGATGATAAACTTAATACATTCTCCAGCTGGAACATTGACTTTGATTTCATGTAACTCTGTTGCTGATGAAGCACTTAAATTTTCATAAGGTCCGCCTGAAGCTATCACAGAATAGTCTGATGCCAATAATTCCCAAGTGATTTGCTTACCATATCTATCCTGCATCAATTCTATTGTGATTTCTGCCATATCACTTGTCGTTTCTGCAATAGCAAATCCTTCGTTGTTGACAGTGACAGTCTTACTTGTCTCGAATTTAACTCCATTAGCTTCAACTATTTTCACATTTACATCATGAATTCCTTCTGGAATATTCAATTCAAGTTCCACTGCCAAGGTATTATATGAAGATATTGAACCTTCCCATGTCTTTGTCACAGTTTCGCCATTATCGACGGAGACTTCAAATTTCAAAGATGTAAGTTCATTCAAACCGCTGTTGTTAACTGCAACATTTATCACCTTATCGTTTGAACATGAAATACCGTCTGTCATGCCGAGAGACAATATGCTTGGATGTATCTCGTCACTTGTCACAAATATTGTATGCAATTTATTTGCATTGAGAATAGGACGTGTAGCTTCACCTTGATATTTTTCTGTCACAAAAGCGAGAAATTGAATATCATCCAGTTTAACATCAAAACCTATTTTCTGAGGAATGTCATAAGTATATGTCTTTGTTATAAGAGTTCCTGCTGTTGTTGGACTTATCTCTTCTCCCCATGATGGAGTGATAGCATCGCGGAACACATGCATGTGACGATATTGGCCGTTAACGATCTGGCTTGGATTTGCACTGGCACCAGATTGATATGAATCAATATTATCTTGTAACATCACAACATTAAGATAATTTGTTTCAGATGCACTATTTGAAGTATAATAGGCCTCTACTGTTACAGTTGCCTTACGTGTTTCTTTATCAATAGCGACCTGACCAGCCACATTACACTCAGCAGTCTGCGCCATCTGCTGCTGCATGTTCGCTCCCCATTCTCCACGAGAAAGCGACTTTTCTGTTCCTCTATTTACAAGACCTGAAGGATAGTTAGTTACCACAAATCCAGAATTTATAGCATTACCATCTGTTGTCTCAAACTCTGAAGTTGCATAATCACCGGCATGAACATTAACAATGAAAATATTATCAGGATGAGTTGCGGCCAATTCCTTAGCCAATTTATGTCCTTCTGGACAATATCGGCAATACGAGCCCGTGAATTCTTCAAGGATCACATTTCTATTAGCAGGTGTTATTGACACAAAGTTCTGAGCATTAAGGACTGTTGTCAAAAGCATCAAGAACATAGCAATGATAGCATTTCTTTTCATCGTTTTAGTATTTTGTTTATTGATTATTTCTTATGTGCAAATATAAAAAAACTGCGGATTTCTCCACAGTTTTTTTTATTAACTCTGAACTCTGACTCTGAACTCTGACAATAGACCTGTCAGTGTCAGTGTCAACAGTCAGTGTCTTAATCATTATACTCTGCTAATATTCCAGCCACCTTGTCTGGTGTCACGCGACCGTAAACCTTGTCGCCGACCATCATAACTGGAGCCAAGCCGCAAGCTCCGACGCAGCGTAAGCAGTTCAAAGAGAACTTGCCGTCTGCAGTTGTGCCGCCTACTTGTATTGCTAATTGGCGTTTCAATTCATCGATGACTTTCTCTGCACCGCGAACATAACATGCTGTACCCAAACATACTGAAATTGGGTAACGGCCTTTTGGTGTCATGGTGAAGAATGAGTAGAAAGAAACGATGCCATATACTCTTGATACCGGAATATGTAACTCTTCTGCTACCAATTCTTGAACTTCTGCTGAAAGATAACCGAATTCGCCTTGAACTTTATGAAGCACGTTGATGACTTCACCTGGTTCGTTGTTGAAAGATTTACAAATACCTTTCACGAAGTTTATCTTGGATTCTGATAATTTTATAACTGCCATAATACTTACATTTTAATCATTAAACAAATAACACTTTTTATTCGCCAATCTCGACATGGTCTGATTTGTCGAAGTAGTGTGTATGTAAAAGTTCATGTGATTTATGTCCACATGGTTCTCCAAGATATTCCTTATATAATTGGATG
>JAZKYV010000068.1:0-54174 GCA_045612345.1 Bacteroidales bacterium | reverse complement strand
TTGTATCTTTGCAGCGGAGAAATGGCAGAGCGGTCGAATGCGGCGGTCTTGAAAACCGTTGTACAGCAATGTACCGGGGGTTCGAATCCCTCTTTCTCCGCGGAACTGAAGTGACTGATTAAGTCGCTTCTTTTTTTATGCCTTTTTTTTTACTTCACAGGTTCCATGTGGATATTGATGAAGATTCCTTATCTTTGTTGAGGTAATTCATTTTTTTCATTTTATGACTGAAATTAAAAATAGATATACTCATTCTGAAGAAGTTGCTAATTCTGTATCTCATCTCATCGGTGCGATAATGAGCATTGTTGTATGTTCGCTGTTTTTGCATAAATCGTATCAGTCCTTAAGGTGGTTTTATTCATTATTGCAGAAGGACTTAGCTATATAATCGGAGCTGTTTTCTATAGCTTTAAAAAAACAAAATACATGCATTCAGTGTTTCATGTGTTCGTGGTATTGGGTGATGTCTGTCACATGTTGGCAGTGTGGTATGTTATTATGATGTATTTGTAAATATTATTTTAATCCTATGAAACGATTATTATTTGTTGTACTTGTATTTATAAGTCTTAATGTTTTTTCACAAAATGAAGAAAAGATCTTCAATGGTTATGATGGCGGAATGATGCTTCACATTGGATATGTTTCTAAAGATATTAAACCTGTCAATTTCAAGGCAGATGGCGTCACTAAAGGTATTGGCGGCGCTATAAGATTTCATTTTGGAAAACATTATCGTCTTGGTACAGAAGGTTATGTCTCAACATTGTCATTGAAAAAAGATCTAGTAGAAGGAAGTTACATCAAGACTTTCTGGGCTGGTCTGATCAATGATTTCTATTGGCAGTTCGGTAAATTTATGCCTTACGTAGGCTTGACAGTCGGCGGTGGAACTTTGACTGATTGCTTTATCATGGAAGGCGATAATCACGATTGGAATCAAGAACAGAATGTGATTATCAATAAGTCGGCATTTGTCGCCATCGACCCTTATGTAGGTTGCGACTACAGCTTGACTGACGCTTTGCATCTTACATTTAAAATAGATTATCTCAATGGTTTCAATAAATCCGAATTATATCTTCCAACTGGACCTCGATTTTATATAGGAGCGATATTTTTCCATTAAAAAGTCATAAAGTCACAAAGAAACAAAGTCGCAGAGTTCATTAAATCTTTGCGACTTTGCTACTTTAATACGTTGCGTCTCTGTGACTTTAAGACTCTGCGTCTTTAAACGTCAACATCGGGATATTGAGGTTCAAGAAATCGTCTTTGTCAACTTTTTCTTTAATGAGGAAGTCGAAGAATCCTTTATGATATGCTATGAATGAGCTTAGGCTTATATCGTTGCGTTCGCAGAATAATTTAAGTGCCAAAGGTGCATTGTCGGTATAAATGAGCTGGAAGTGTATTTCGCCTTCGTATTCTTTCTTTTTGAAAGTGCTTTCGAGTTCATCCATCAAGACTGCTTCTCTTGGTCTGTCTGATTCTTCCACGAAGTGGATGACGTGGATATGAGGCTTATAAGGTTTTAAGATGTTGAAAATCCTATCAATTGTAGAGACATCGCCATCGTTGAAGTTTGTGGTGTAGACCACTTCATTGCTTTTCCTCCAGTTGTAACCTTCTGGAATGAAGAGCATTGGCACGTCGCATTTTGTCATTACGCTTTTCACGAGACTTCCTTCTAGGAAGCGTTTTCCTCCTTTGCCGCGTGTTCCCATTAATATAAGGTCTGGATTTTCAGCTTTTGATAATTCTATCAGCTCTTCTTCAGGATCGCCGCTTACTAAAACAGGGCGTATGCTTATATTGTCAAGGCCTTCTTCCTTGATGAGATTGACGAGGAATTCTGTTTTCTCTTTCATTATCTTTTGAGAATTCTTCTCCAATTCAATCATGATCTCGGTGGTGAGGTAGTTGTCGGAGTCCATATTTCCAGGATAGCAGTTGCTGCCGATGCAGATGTTATCCATATAAGCGTGGAATATTATGATTTCTCCGCCAGCGTTTCTAAGGAAATCGATAGCATAGGGCAGAAGCACCTTGTTTTCTTCACTGAAGTCGGTTGATAGTATGATTTTCATTTTTTATAAATTTAGTCTTGACAAAGATAGAAATTCTTTTCAAAGAACAAATGCGTTGGAGAAAAAGTTTTTTCAAACGCAAAAACATATTTTGCTTATATTTGTAAACATTTCTGTGAAATAATTTTTTATAAATAAAAACTGGTTTTATGTTAATACAACTTCTATTTGTACTTGTATGTATTATCGTCGGCGCACGTATCGGCGGTATCGGATTGGGTGTGATGGGCGGACTTGGCGTCGCGATATTGACTTTCTTCTTTGGCCTTGAACCAACAGCGCCACCTATTGACGTTATGCTTATGATCGCTGCTGTTATCTCAGCGGCAGGTGCTATGCAGGCTGCTGGCGGTCTCGATTTCCTCGTTAAGATTGCAGAAAAGATCTTGAGACGTCATCCTCAATATGTTACAATATTATCACCATTGGTGACTTATACATTCACCTTCTTGGCTGGTACAGGTCACGTTGCTTATTCAGTGTTGCCTGTCATCGCTGAAGTTGCTCGTGAGACCAAGATTCGTCCTGAGCGTCCACTAGGCATCGCAGTCATCGCTTCTCAGCAAGCTATCACAGCATCGCCGATATCTGCTGCAACAGTAGCGCTTCTCGGACTCCTCGCTGGTTTCGATATCACATTGTTCGACATCCTTAAGATAACAATTCCTGCAACACTCATCGGTGTTTTGGTCGGTGCTTTTGCTTCAATGAGAGTCGGTAAGGAACTCGTCGATGATCCTGAATATCAAAGACGCCTCCAGAGCGGTGAACTTGACAACTCACACGTCGAGTTGAACGACATCAAGAATCTATTCAGTGCAAAATTGTCAGTTATTCTTTTCATAGCATCTACAGTTCTCATCGTGTTGTTCGGTTCTATTCCTTCAATGCGTCCAACTTTTGATGGTAGAGCTTTAGGTATGCCATCTTTGATTGAGATTCTGATGCTTACAACTGCTGCTGTCATTTTATTGGTTACCAAGACTTCTGGCGCTAAGGCGGCGCAAGGTAGCGTTTTCTCAGCTGGTATGCAGGCTGTCATCGCGATTTTCGGTGTCGCTTGGATGGGAGATACATTTATCAATGGCAATATCACACAGCTTACAGGTTCTATTGAAAGCGTAGTGACAGAGATGCCTTGGCTCTTTGGCGTTGCTTTGTTTGTGATGTCAATTCTTCTTTACAGTCAGGCTGCTACAGTGCGCGCCATCATGCCGCTCGGTATCGCCCTCGGCTTGAATCCAATGCTTTTGATTGCATTGTTCCCAGCTGTCAACGGATATTTCTTCATCCCTAACTATCCAACTGTGGTAGCGGCAATCAACTTCGACAGAACTGGAACAACAAAAATCGGTAAATATATCCTCAATCACTCCTTCATGATGCCAGGAATGGTAGCAACGATAGTGGGAATAGGAGTAGGGTTGTTGTTGATACAGGTGTTTTAAAGTCTTATGGTCATAAAAGAACAGAGTCGCAAATTTGCGACTCTGTTCTTTTATTTTGACCTACAAAATCATTCCAACAACAATTGCAATCGCCACTTTAATTCCTTTTGAAAGGAAAAACGCCTTTCTTGATTCTGCTAATAATGGCAAGGCGCCGTGACCGTCCTGGACGATGCAGTTGGCGAGGAAAATACCTAATGGCAAGTCGCCGTTGGCAAATAGTATCAAGAAAACCAAATGCGGTCCGGATTGTGGAATAAGACCGATTAATATCGCTATCAACAAAACGATGAATGGCTTGGAGTCTATAAGGTCGTGAATGTTGACGTAATTGTTTAAAATGGTGAGACATAAGATGACGGCAAATGTCCAGAAGAATATCTTAGGAAGATGAACCTTGATGACATGCTGCCACATATGCTCTTCAAGAAAATGCTCCTCTGCTACTATATTTATTATCAAAATCGCAACGAATAATATAATCAGTATTATACGAATCCAGTCAGCCTCGCCGCCATGGTCGTGATGGTGACTATGGGGCTCAGAACACTGAACGTTGAACTCAGAACATTGAACATTGGATTCAGAATGATGACAATGGCTATGAACTTGGTGACTCAGTGACTCGGTGTCTTGGTGACTTTCCAAAGAATGCATTACACTTTCTTCGCTTTGTCCTCCCATTAATAGATTAAGGTGATGCGAACCGTCGATGACGCCGCTTGCTACTAATATCAGAACGCCAAGGCTTAATGTGATGAGCAAGGCTCTTACGAAACTGATATTCTTTATATTCTTTTTTACGCTGTGATGGTGATGATGCGAATGGCTGCAAGATTCGTTTTCGTGTACAGGAAATGAAAGCTCTTCGTTACGCAATCCGATGAATTTATTTTTCATACTGAATTGCAATATGGTCGCTACTATTACAGCTATCGTTATCAATATCAGGTTGATAAATAATGCTTTTTCAGGGAATAAGGAAAACATAAAAAATGCTTCGTCGCCTGTTGTCGTGATGAGCGCTGCCATCAAAGCAGGGAAGTTGACGACCCTATGGACGTAAAGCGAGACAACGGTATAAGTGCCGAGACATCCAGGGATGAAACCCATGACGATGGCAAATAGAATTTGAATCCAAGGCGACTTCTGCAATCTCTTTGACCATAGTCCTCCAGTCCTGACGTTGATAAACTCAATTACCATCATCATTCCTATAACTAATGTGGTAATGATAAGAGTCTGTTGCAGAATGATATATAATGTCTGTAAACTCATAGTTTTAATAAAATTTTCTATTTACAAAAATGCAACTTTTTTGGAAATTAAAGTTGATAATTTTTCTTAAAAATAATTAACTCCTAATTCCTAACTCCAAACTGATGTGTTAATCTTTCGTTAATTTTAAACAATAACTTTTTCCAAACGTTTTTCCACCAAATTGTAAAAACAACAAATTATGAAAAAGTTTACATCACTTAAGAAAGTCCTCGTATTGACCATGTTTGGTTTTTTACTTGGTAATCACGCTTATGCACAATTTACATTAAGCGGAGAAGTTAGACCTCGTATGGAATATCTCCATGGATATTCAACATTGACTGACAAGGATGCAGATCCTGCAGGATTTACATCACAACGTACAAGAATCAATTTCAACTACTCAAATGACCGCGTTAAAATGGGCGTGTCAATGCAAGATGTCTTCTTGTGGGGCAGCCAGCCACAATTGTTCAGCACATCAAATACTTTCAGTGTTCACCAGGCTTGGGGACAATATTTCTTAACACCTTCACTCTCATTGAAATTAGGTCGTCAAGAACTTTCATACGACGATGAAAGAATCTTCGGTCGTTCCAACTGGGATCAACAGGGCAGAAGTCACGATGTCGCTTTGTTGCGTTATGACGGAATGCTTAGAATTGACATCGGTGCTGCATTTAACCAAGATCGCTATCATCTCAGCGGCGCTTATTACAGATTGCACGAATACAAAATGATGCAATTCGTTTGGTTGAATACAGATATTGCAGATGACTTAAGCCTCAGTCTTTTATTCTTGAACAATGGTTATCAACGTGATAAAGATATGTTTAACGATGATAAAGTTGATGAAAAGAAACACACCATCTTCAATCAAACAGTCGGTGGACGTATCGTATACACTCCTGGTGACTTTAACATCCACGCATCTGGTTACTACACAATCGGTAAGGATAACACCGACAGAGACTTAGAAGCTTACTATGTAGGTTTGGGCGCAGATTATAGTCTTGATAATGATTGGACTTTCGGTATGGGCTGGGAACTTCTCTCAGGTACAGACCAAAAAGACATGATTGAAAACCCTGACGGTTACAAAAACAGATCTTTTAACCCATTCTACGGAACTTCTCATAAGTTCAATGGCTATATGGATTATTTCAACACAAGCGGCAACTGGGCTAATTCAGTCGGTCTTAACGACTTGTTCGCAATGGTACAGTTCTCAAGCGGTGCTTTTGAAGTAAATCTTACAGGTCACGCATTCATGACAGCAGCCGATGTCATTAAAGATGGAAATGTTGATGAAAAAATGGAATCTTATCTTGGCACAGAAATCGACTTGACAATGTCATATAAATTGTCAAAGACATCTAACGTAGTGTTAGGCTATAGCCAAATGATTGGTTCAGAAACACTTCAAGCTTTGAAAGGCGGAGATAAAAACGCTTGCAACAACTGGGCTTATCTCATGTTCACTTTCAAGCCTGTCTTCTTAAAATAAAATGACAAACTGCTATTTTTTACTTGAGTAGAGGGATTTTTATCTCTCTACTTTTTTTATATTTGCAAAAAAAATATTCATGACAAAAGATAAATGTTTTTATGTTGGTAAGATCGTCAAGACGCATGGCTTAAAAGGCGAGGTGACTTTACGTATCGATAATGAGCAATTTGACGAGATTGAAGAGTTGAACTATTTCTTGCTCGATGTAAATGAGAAACTTATACCATTTTTTATTGAAAATATATCTTACCATTCCAATAAGTCTTTTATTTTATTCCAAGATTTAAAGACTTTGGAAGCTGCAGCGCAACTTGTCGGAAGTACGGTTTATCTTCCATTGGATTTGCTTCCAGAGAAGGAAGGTAACGATTTCTATTCTCATGAAGTCGTTGATTTTCTTGTTATTGATGAAGAAAAAGGCGAACTCGGCAAAGTTCAGGAGATTATTGAATATCCAACACAGTCTTTGATTCAAATCTGTATAAATGGTAAAGAAGTCTTGATTCCTATTCATGACGATATTATCAAGGATGTCGATAGGGATGGAAAGAAGATACTTATCAAGGCTCCTAATGGTTTGATTGACATGTATCTTGAAAATTAATCTATGGATTGTCGTCCTTTTTTCTTTAAGAAGTTCGGGATGTTTCATCATCGCTCGACTATGCGTATTGGAACAGATGCAGTTCTTTTTGCGCAGTGGGTCGGCGTGTCATCATCAGACAATGTCTTGGATATTGGAACAGGAAGCGGGATTATTCCGATGATTTTATCTCAAAAAGGTGCCGGAACAGTTGATGCAGTTGAATTGGATGCAGACTCATACGAAGAAGCTAAGCAGAATTTTAGCATCTCAGTATGGAACGAAAAGTTAAATGTTTTTAACGCTGATGTAAGAGTTTTCGCAGACGAGATGAATAAGAAGTATGATTTGATAGTTTCAAATCCTCCTTTTTATGCTAGCGATGTCAAGCCTGTCAAAGAGAAAAAAGTGATGGCACGTCACGTCTCGACATTGAGTTTTAGAGATTTGTTGCTTTCTGCAAAGAAGATGATGAAAGATGATTCCAGATTCGCTTTGGTATTGCCATTCTATGAATCAAGGTTGTTTATCAAAGAAGCAGAACAGCTTGGATTCTATCTTCAGAAAGAGATGCATATAGTTCCTATCGAAGGAAAGGATGCGAACAGAGTCAATATGCAGTTTGTTTTGCATGAGATTGATGATGTTGAAACAGAATGCTTTACTATAAGAAATAAGGATTATTCTTATACTGAAGAATATAGGGAATTTCTTAAAGATTACTATCTGGACTTTTAATTATATATGTTGATTTGTTAATAAATATTTAGTCTTGACGAAGACTAAATTTTGTATTTTTGTCAAAGAATTTTTAAATCATGAAAAAGATATTAGGTTTTGCAATCGTATTATTGACATTAGGTATGATGTCATGCACTCCATCACCAGTAGGAACTTGGGTTGAAATGACTGGAGGCTCTGAAGAGCAAGGCTTTACATTAAATAAAGATGGTTCTGCAAGTTCATTGAATTTGGGTTATGTCGTATTTGACAAATGGGAAAAAGACGGCGACTTATTAATATTAAAAGGTGACTATACAGGCATGGTGAAGAGAGCTTTTTCTGATACTATGAAAATAGAATCTATCACCAAAACAGAATTGACACTTTCACAAGCAGGATATACTGTTACTTATATAAAGAAATAATAATTAAAAAAATCAATAATAATGAGTAAATTAGTTGTTGTAGCTCTTGGCGGCAATGCATTGTTAAGAAGCAACCAAAAAGGTACATATCAGGAACAAATAGCTAATGTTACAGAAACATGTCAAGCTTTGACTGATATTTTGAAAAGAGGTAATCGTTTGATCATTGGTCACGGTAATGGTCCACAAGTTGGTAACGTAATGTTACAACACGAAGCTGGTTTGAAGACTTTCGATTTACCAGCAATGCCAATGGATTTCTGCGTTTCAGAAACACAAGGTTCTATAGGTTATCTCGTTGAATTAGGTTTCAAGAAAGTTTTAGCACAAGAAAAGATAGACAGAAATGTCGTTACATTGATAACACAAGTCGTTGTTGATCAAAACGACCCAATGTTCCAAAATCCTACAAAACCTGTCGGACCATATTATACAAAAGAAGAAGCTGAAGCTTTTGCTGCACAAACAGGTGCTATCTATCACGAAGACCCAAGAGGTCGTGGCTGGAGAAAAGTCGTTGCATCACCACAACCAATAAAAATCAATAACATAGAAGTTGTTAAGTCATTGACAGACGCTGGTCATATCGTTGTTACAGTTGGTGGCGGTGGTATCCCAGTAGTAGAAAAAGACGGTAGCGTTGTTGGCGTTGAAGCTGTTATCGACAAGGACCTCGCTTCATCATTGGCTGCTATCCAAACAGGTGCTGATGAATTCTACATCTTGACAGACGTTCCACAAGCATATATCAACTTCAAGAAAGAAAACCAACAAGCTTTGGGCAGAATCTCTCTCTCAGAAGCTAAGAAACATCTTGCAGATGGTCAGTTTACAGAAGGTAGCATGGCTCCTAAAATGCGCGCTGCTATCAAATTCGTTGAAGCTACTGGCAAAGAAGCTGTTATCACAGACGCAACAACATTGTCAGATGAAAACGGCGGAACAAGAATTTATGCTGAATAATTTTTTGTTTTCTTATATAAATGAAAAAGGTGTGAGTGATCACACCTTTTTTTTATGCTCCGAGGAAGTCGTCGTTCATTCTTGATGAGACGACCTTCGTTGTGAATTGTTCAAAGTTGTTGTTTGGCATCAAGCTGCCGTTACCCTCTGCGCCTCCTCCGATATCGCCGTATGTCTCAACGACATCTTCAAATTTAGCATATTGACCGACGAATTTCAATGTGACATCGCCAAGTTTACCGTTACGGTGTTTTGCGATGCTGATTACGGCTTTCCCTTTTGCTGAAGCTCCGCCTTCGTCTTCTGTAAGACCATAGTATTCTGGACGATAGATGAACAATACCATATCGGCATCTTGCTCGATAGCACCGGATTCACGCAAGTCGGAAAGGATAGGCTTCTTAGAACCAGGGCGTGTCTCAACGCTACGGCTTAACTGTGACAATGCCAAAACAGGAACGTTTAATTCTTTTGCCAAACTCTTCAACGAACGGCTGATAGTACTGATCTCTTGTTCACGAGTTCCGTTCTTGTCGCCTTTGGCGGTCATCAGTTGGAGGTAGTCGATGAAGATCATCTGGATGTCATGCTGTTGTTTCAAACGACGGCATTTTGCTCTTAAGTCGAAGATTGACAGCTGAGCGGTATCGTCGATGAAGATCTTGGCATTGACGAGAGGTGATACCATTGTGTTGAGCTGTTGCCACTCATATTCCGCCAAGTTACCAGTTCTTAACTTATCAGCGGTTAACATTGTCTCTGTTGAAATGAGACGTGTAACTAACTGAACAGACGACATTTCCAAAGAGAAGAATGCAATAGGCTTGTTGAAGTCGACGGCTGCGTTACGAGCGAGGTTAAGCGCGAACGCTGTCTTACCCATACTAGGACGAGCAGCCAAGATGATAAGGTCGGACTTCTGCCATCCTTGTGTGATGCGGTCCAATTCTGTGTAACCAGAAGGAACGCCTCTCAATGTAGCACCATTGTTACGAGCCTTTTCGATATCTGAAATCGCCATACTGACCAAGTCAGGCATTTGGTCGTGGTTTTTCTTCAAGTTGTTTTCGCTGATCTGGAATAACTTGTTCTCAGCTCTGTCGAGCAAATCGAAAATATCGGTTGTATCTTCATAAGCGTCTTTGATGATTTCAGAAGAAATCACGATAAGCTGACGCTGGATATATTTCTGTAGAATAATACGAGCGTGATATTCAATGTTAGCAGAACTCACCACGCGATTCGTCAGTTGTGAAATATAATAAGGACCACCGACGACATCTAAGTTGCCAGAACTTTTAAGTTGGTTGGTAACAGTAAGGATGTCGATTGGTTCTGATTTTGCAAATAAGTCCTTGATTGCTGTGAAAATCAATTTATGTGATTCTTTGTAGAACACCTCAGGAGTTAACATGTCGATGACTGCGTTAATGGCTCCTTTTTCAAGCATCATAGCACCGAGAACTACTTCTTCTAAGTCTATAGCTTGAGGTGGAACTCTACCTTGATTGGCTAAAATTTCACTTGGAATGCTGGCGGCTCTTGTTCTTCCGAATCCCGCTTTGGTATAATTTGTATTATCGTTGTTCATGCTTCAAAATTACAATAAAAAATAGCATGTTGATTAAATGTTGATAAATTTTATTTAAAATATAATATCTTGTAAATCAACTATTTATTTTAATAGGAAATTATAGGTTTTTTGTAGATATTTGTTCTCGTCTTCCATGTCCTGGTTGACCAGAATGCGTTCTAACTCATTGTCGCTTGTAGCGTTAAGTATGATTCTGCTATGCTCGAACATCTTTTCTGAAGGGAATAATCCTTCGTAGATAGTTTTCAATGAGAAATCGTATTTTGTCTTGCTGTTGAAGAAATCGGAGTTTTTCAAGACGTCTTTTAAGTTTATTATTTTGAACAAGACATCCTTCGATTCTACGATGTGATATCTCTGCATCATCATATTGATGTTCTGTGGCGAGAAATAAACGACTTTTTCGTATCTCTTCAGTTCTTCTGTAAGGATTTTCAGGCCTTCTTCCATTTTTGAATAGTCGTCGAGGCAATTCCATTCCACAGTTTCACCGCTTTCGTTTGACAAGATTGAGAATGCTAGGATTATTTCCTGATAAGGTTTATGACCATCTAAAATAGGAACTGCAGGTCTGTAAAACAGTAAGTTAAGAAATCCTATAGATTCTGTTCTTTTGCCGATCAAGTCGTAGAATTTCTTGTAGTTGATATAGAAAGTATCTTGCTCTAATGCATCGATTTGGTTTGTCTCCAATGATAATGGATCTAATAATTTCTTGAAGTTTCTATTGTCTTGGACGCCGCTGTTGTATAAAGCAAACAGCTCTTCGTTGTTCATCGCGTTTGAGTGGAGGAAACTGTCTCTCTCGACTTTTTTCCAGCAATGTCCTACGAAATCGCATTTGTATGGTGTAAAGCATTGTGTTCCAATATTTATGCGAGGCGCATTGCTGAGATTTACGACATCTTTGAATTCATTGACTTTCTTGCCAATTATTTCTAATTGCTGTTCGGCATATTCTTTTACAGATTGGAAAACAAACAGATTGTTGATATCTATATCTCCGTTTTTAACATAATTTTCGTTGATATACATCAGTTGCATATCGCTGATAGGTACGTTACATCCGTTTAAGACGTAATATTGAAGAGCGGCGTCTTTATAATAAGTTTCGTTTAATGAAAGAGAGCTCTTCACTTCAATGGCGCGCCATTTGTCTCCGTCGCGAACAAGAATGTCGAGCATGATGAGTGTGTCGTTATAGATGAAGATCGCCTCATACATCACATTGACATTCGGGTTGTTAAGGTTCTGCATCGTTTGCTCGAACATCTTGCCGAATAGGGTAGGATTCGATGGAGTCATATTGACGCCGCCGGAAAAATAATCTCTTGCCAGAACGCCGACGTCTGTTCCTCTTTTGAATTTGGCTCTCTGTTCTATGCTAAGTTTGTCACGCAGATACGGATGTTTCTTGTACATGTAAAGAGCCTTCGGACATTGCTCACCTTTTATATATGTCGATTTTGAAAGTATATGCATATTAATTTTCTTTAACAGTGTTAATAATATTTTTCTTGTACATCAGCGTCATGGCAAGGCCTCTGGCTATCATGAAGCATAAGAATGCCATCCATAATCCATGGTTCCCGAATCTAGGCATAAGAACGTACCAAGAAGGGATGAAGACGAATATTGTCGATATTATCATGGTGTTTCTTATTGCTTTAGATGCTGTAGCACCAATGTAGATTCCGTCCCATATAAAGGCTGTGAATGTTATCAAAGGAATGATAATCATATATATGTAATATGGCTGTACCTCTGTTAGGATTTCTGTGTTGTCTGAAATTATCTTCACGAAATCTGTTGGGAACAGGGCGTAAAGTATTGTGAAAGGAATGCTTATGGCAAAGCCCCATATTAAAAGAAGTCTGACGACTCTTTGAAGATTTGTTTTGTCGTTGGAACCTACGAATTTTCCAACGAGAGCTTCTCCTGCATAAGCGAATCCGTCGGTGAAATATGAGAATATATAAAATGATTGGAGCAATATCATATTGATAGCTAATATGTTATTGCCTAGCTTTGCTGATTGGTTGGTGAAGAAAGCGATGCTTATAATCAACAGAAAACTGCGTATCATCAAATCGCGATTGACTCTGAAGAAGCGTTTTATTTTCTCAATGTTGAATAATATTTCTTTATTTATTTTAACGAAATATGATTTGTAATTCTTTATTAACAGAACTATCGCCAAGCTGAGTCCGCTATATTGAGCTATCACTGTTCCTAATGCGACGCCTTTAACGTTTTGTTCGAATATTATAACTAGGATGAAGCTTAAGATGATATTTATTACATTAATTAATATAGCGATGAACATCGGGATTTTGGTGTTCTGCATTCCCACGAACCAGCCGTTAAGGCAATAGAGTAGAATGTTGGCAGGAGCAGCCCATATTCTTACATAAAAATAAGTAATCGCCAATTCTTTAACCTCGTTGCTGCCATCGAGGAGCAGGCAGCTGATCTTTGCAATAGGAGTCTGAAGTGATAATATCAATATAATAATAGGTATGCCGATACATATGGAACGATATAGTGAATATATTATTTCTGTTTTGTCGTTGTTGCCGTAAGATTGCGCGGTGAAACCTGTGGTGCCAGCGCGTAAAAAACTGAAGAATGAGTAAAGGACGCTGAATATCGTTCCGCCTAAAGCGATGGCTCCAATGTATATTGCTGAGTCGAGGTGACCCATCAAAATCATATCTACCAAACCTAGGAGAGGGATGGTTATATTGCTGATAATGTTAGGTATAGCTAATTTTAATATAGATTTATTCACTTCAAATTCTTTTTTTACAAATATACGAAAAATGAATGTTTTTTTTGATGAAGACTTTATTTTGTGTGGAAAAACAATCTACAGCGTGCTGTGGAAAAATGTGGAAAAATTCTACACGGTTCCACGTTGCATATTTGAAAAAAATTATTAAATTTGCAAACTCTAATTTGATTATCAATAAATTGAAATATTTACATCAATTATCCCGATTTGGTATGAAATTAGATTAAATAATATTGAATTGAACACTAACTTAATTAAAACTTAAAATAATGAAAAAAACTTTAACAATTTTGTCAGTTGCATTAGTAGCTTTCATGTTAAGCTCATGCGTAGAAAAATCAAAGAAGTACCAACAATTATTAGCTGAAAAAGAAGCTGTTGTTGTTGAAAACCAAAACATTGAAAAAGAATATAATGCAGCTCTCGGCATTATCAGTGATGTTGAAAATAATCTTAGTGCAATTCGCGACGCAGAAGGTTTAATGTTAATCAAAGGTGAAAACAACACACAAAGAGACCAACTCAATTCAGAATTGATTCAAATTAAAGAAACAATGGCAGTAAATCGCGCAAGATTAGATTCATTGTCAAACGTTATCGAAAAATCAAATAAAGACAGAGCACAACTCCGTAGCACAATCAAGAAATTACAAGCTCAATTAGAAGAAAAAGAAGCTACAATCGTTGCTATGCAAGAACAACTCGCACAAAAAGATCAAGAAATCGCTGGTTTGAACACACAAGTTTCAAACTTGAACGAAGATCTTACAAAAGTTACAGCTGAAAAAGAAGAACAAAGCCGTATCATCGCTGACCAAATCACAGCTCTCAACACAGTTTACTATGTTGGCGCAACAAAGAAAGATTTGAAAGCTAACGGTATCTTAACTTCAAAATATATCTTGAGACAAGAAGTTCCAGCTAGCGCTTTCACACAAGCTGACAAACGCGAACTCTCAGAAATCGTTTTCGAAACAAAGAAAGCTAGAGTTCTTTCAGCTCATCCAACAGAATCATACACAATCGTTGTAAAAGATACACAATCTGTATTACAAATTACAAACCCAGAATTATTCTGGAGTGTAACTAAATATTTGGTCGTCGTTACCAAATAATTTTTCTGCTCGTTTTCAATATTATGGAAAAATCCGGTATCGCCAGATATCGGATTTTCTTTTTTTATCCAGCACTTGCTTTCGTTTCGAAATATTCGCTAAATTTGCAATAAGCATTGCAGATAATGATGAAAAGAATTTTAATACTTGAAGATGACGTTACCTTTGGAACCATGCTCAAGACTTGGTTCAACAAGAATTCATGGGAAACGACATGGGTGTCGAAGGTGGAACTGGCTAAACTGGAATTCCAAGACAATTCATTCGATTTGATCCTTAGTGATTTGAGACTCCCTGACGGAGACGGTATTATCTTTCTCACATGGCTTCGCGAGAACAACATCATGACTCCATTGATAATAATGACCAGCTATTCTGATGTACAGACCGCGGTCTTAGCAATGAAACTCGGAGCTTCCGATTATCTGCAAAAACCAATAAATCCTACGATACTTCAGCAGAAGATAGAGGTGGCCTTGTCTCAACCGATAAAGACTGCTGAAAAAGAACCAGAGGTGAAACCAAAATCCAAACAGAAAAATAATACCAACAAGGTCGTTAAAGGCTGCAGTTCTGTTATGCAGCGCCTTTACTCTCATATCGACTTGGTCGCACCGACTAAGATGTCTGTCCTGATTCTCGGCGAGAGCGGCACTGGAAAAGAGTATATCGCTCGTATGATCCATGAGAACAGTAACAGAAAATCAGAACCTTTTGTAGCTGTCGATTGTGGTAGCCTCTCAATGGAACTGGCTCCTTCTGAGTTGTTCGGTCACAAGAAAGGCTCCTTTACATCTGCTGTTTCTGACAAGACTGGTGTCTTCGTTGAAGCTAATGGCGGAACAGTGTTTTTGGATGAGGTGGGAAATCTTTCTTACGAGGTGCAGAAACAGCTTCTTAGAGCGTTACAGGAACAGAAGGTTCGTCCTGTAGGTTCTGCTACAGATATTAAAGTGGATGTGAGAATAATTGCTGCTACCAACGAAGATCTCGAGAAAGCGATAGAAGAGGGCAGGTTCCGTCAGGATTTGTATCATCGTATCAACGAGTTTTCTGTTAATGTACCTCCATTACGCGAGAGGATAGAAGACCTCGAAGAATTCTGCTATCATTTCGTAAGCCAGGCTAATGAGGAACTTGGTAAGGATGTCGATACTATTTCTCCAGATGCGATAGACAAACTTAAACAACAGAACTGGGGCGGTAACCTCCGCGAGTTGCGTAATGTGATTCGCCGCTCGGTCTTGTTCGCACAGGATAATGTTTTAAGACAAGAAAACTTGCCGGAATTTCCTAAGGATATCAAGAACCAAAACATAGTGAATGTTGTACAGCAAGAAGTTGCATCATTCGATAATTTTAGCTTGAATAATAAGGCGAATGAAAAGGAACAGATTTTAGCTGCCTTGAAACAGGCTCGAGGCAACAAGACTGTGGCTGCTAAACTTTTGCAAATAGACAGAAAGACATTGTATAACAAGATGCACTTGTATGGTATAGAATTGTAATTATTCTATACCGTGTTTTTCATACAAATACGAAATCAAATCATCAACCTTATTAATGAAGACAATAGATTCTTCTTTCCATTCTGGGAAAGAACTTGCGTCTTTATCTCTCAATTTATCCATTTTCAATAGAAAATCAGCGCATTCATTCTGATTCAGCTGAACAAACATAGGACGCATCTTATGGCATAACTTGACGGCTTCTGAGAAATTGTCGCTGTCAATTATCTCATTTAAAGATACGATATTGTTTGCTGTGCTTTCAACGAAAGTGTTGAGAATGTCCTTGATGTCGTCGTCATTGTCGAACATCGAGCATAAGTCAGGGAAGTCGTTTTGATATCTTGAATTATGATTTGATTCAGAATCGAAGTTGGTGTTGAATAATAAGGCTAAGTCGTTGAGAGAAAAAGGTTTCTTTAGATAATCGTCGAAGCCTTTTTCAATGGCGATGTCCTTGTTATATTCTGAACGCGCTGTCATCAGAACGACTTTTTTCTCTGGAGCGATTTCCTTTGCCTTCTTCAAGACATCAAGTCCGCTGAAAGCTCCCATCTCTCTGTCTGTAAGAATCAAGTCAAAACTGTTAATATTCTTTAAGACTTCATCAAATTCCAATGATGAATGGCATTTGACGCAGTTTATTTCAAGTTTGTTTAACATTGACTCTATGACTGTCAATAAAGTCTTGTCGTCATCAATGACTAAGACGTTTAAATTAAGACCAGATTTAAGTTCTTTGATATCAATGCTTTCATCTTTCGTGTCTTTTACATCTGCAAACTCAACAGGAATTCTGATTGTGAAAATGGAACCCTTTCCGACTTCAGAGCTGACGCTTATCTCGCCATTGAGTAAGTCGATGAGACCTTTCACTACGAAGAGACCGAAGCCGTTGCCTTCAATGAGACTTTCGTTATTGTCGATGCGTGAGAAAGGCTTGAATATCTCGTCCAATTTATCTTGAGGAATGCCGATGCCTTCATCGGAGATGTTGAAAATCATATTGTTTTCATCCTTGATGACATTGAAACAGACATTGCCTTTAATGGTGTATTTTATTGCATTCGACAATATGTTGCTTAGAATCTGTTTGATTTTCAGAGCGTCTGATTTTACAAAAATCTCCTCTTGTGATTCTTTGTTATATATGAATCCGAGCTGTTTGTTTTTAGCGAGAGGGAGGAACATCTCATTAAGATCATCGCATAACTTGCTGATACAGAATTCTGAAGTGATGATGCTTTCCTTGCCTTGGTCTAATCTTGAGAAGTTTAAAAGATTTGTTAACAATGACAAGATGTGATCTGCAGAGTTTTTCATTGACGAAATTACTCGTTTTTCCTCTTTGTCATCTGAGTCCATTCCCATCAATTCGAGATAACCTAATATTGAAGATAGGGGAGACTTGATGTCGTGAGAGACAGAAAGCAGCAGTTTATGTCGGCTTTCCATTATTTCTTCAGTGCGTCTCTTGGCTTCTTCTGTCGCCTTACGGGCTAGGATGACTTTTTTTATGTCGTAGAAAATGAAGAAGATAAATGTCAGTATTGTCAATAAAGCGATACCGGCAATCAATATAGAGAAGTTGATGTTTCTGTTTATTATAATTTCGCTTCGCTGTATTTCCTTGATGACGGCTTTCAAGGTATATCTGTGAAGATTTATTAACAGATCTGAAATCTCTTTTGTTATTTCCTGGTCGTAAAGAGTCAGGTTGTTGTATTTGGTTTCAAAAGTCTCGATTTGTTTGATGTAATTCTTCCTTCCTTTTTCTGTAGAAATCTGCAGTTCGTTTAGCAGAAGTGCGGTCGCATCATTGTTTTCTGATATCGTATCAATTACAGTCTTGGAAACGAGCACGATGCTGTCGAGAGAATTGTCGGGAGAAAACACCTCGCTGAGGCGTTTGAAGAAATTTTTCTTTTCAGATTTGTAGATGATGGTATCTTGTATGGTCTTGCTTACCGTTGTGTTGTTTTGTATATGCTGGTAGTTGTTGATGATGGAATATATTTCCAGATAAGGGTTGAAGGTGTTTAGCTGTTCGCTTATGGCTTCGATGTTTTTCTCTTTCTTCTGAAGGAGTACGATGATGTCGTTTAATGTCTTTGTGTTGAAATCCTCATCGCACAGACTTATTATAGAGTCATTTAGATTAGGAATTTCGGCAGTGATTATCTTGAAGTTATTGAGATGATTGCTGTTCCCTGACAGAGTGTATAAGTTGGCGTATGACTGAGCCTTGTTGATTTTCTCTATCAGTTTGTTGGTAAGAGACAGGACCTCTTCGTTCTTTCTGATTATCTTTCTTTGTTTGCTGATGGATTGTTTGGCGTTTATTATGTAGTAAATCATTCCGCCACATAGCAATGCTGCTAGCAGGAATATTATTATCGTGTTTTGTTTTACACGATTCTCATATTGACGGCGATTTTTCATAAGTACAAAGATAAGAAAAGGCTAAAGACAAAAGGCTAATGGCTAAAGTTTTTTTTTAGTTAGGAGTTAGGAATTGTGGTTCAGAGTTCACAAAAAAAAACTCAGAACTTTTTAATTCTGAGTTTTTTTGAGTTTCTGAGTTTTTGAATTTCTTAGATTCAAATAGTCTTATCTATTTTCCAGCTGAAGGCTCTCAATCCGAGTTCTTCAGTCTTTGTGTCAAGTTCGTGGAGATCATTCAAGATGTTGTCAACGAATTCGTCTTCAACGAAAGTCAATATCGCGTCGTTGAATGTTGGCCAGGTGTGGCTTCCCATATGAGGTTCGCCGCCACGGCTGCCACGTCCGCTGATCTCGTTCCATCTGGTGAATCCCTTGCTGTAATTCTTTTCCAGCAATTCTATTATCTCTGTATAATATGCTTGGTTATAAGCTATGAATATTCCAGTCATAATGATATCCTTTCTTAATTTTCATCGTTTAATTTAACAGCTTTTCTTGCATGACGTCTTTCTCTTCTTGAGACGAATGCTGCGTAGAGAGTAGGGATGAGGATGAGGGTGATCAATGTTGATATTGAAAGACCCCATGCCACTGTGATACCCAAGCCGTTCCACATCTCAGCGCCTTCGCCTGTACCTATAGCCATAGGAACCATACCGAGAACTGTTGTCAATGTTGTCATCAAGATAGGACGCAAACGTTGTCTTGATGCTGTTATTACAGCTGTGTTGATGTCCATACCTCTGTCGTGACATAAGATAGCATAGTCGATGAGAACGATACCGTTCTTAACAACGATACCAACGAGAATCAAGATACCGATCAAGGCCATAACGCCTAATGCCATGTCTGTCACTGCCAATCCGATGAGAACACCAGTGATAGCGAATGGAACAGAGAACATGATGACGAATGGGTCGAGCAATGACTCGAACTGCGAAGCCATCACGACGTAAACCAAGATGATGATCAAGACTAACAATAAGAACAATCCAGAGAATGAGTCTTGTTGGTTTTCATAGTCACCACCGATCTTAACCATGAATTCTGTTGGAATTTCAGCTTTTTCGATGAGTTCTTGTGCTACTTCAACACCTTCACTCAAAGCATATCCTGTCGCGAGGATACCTGTGATTGTTACAACACGTTCACGGTCTTTACGTTCGATTTTTGGAGGTGTCATACCTTCAACGACTTTAGCGACGTCTTTTACTCTGATGCTTTGACCTTGTGAACCGTAGAGTATGATGTTTTCTATGTCTTCAATGCCTTGACGGAATTCTGGAGCGTAACGGACGCGGATGTTGTATTCGTCACCGTCTTCGCGGAAGAATGTCATCACAGAACCGTTGATACGGTTTCTAACCATTGTTGATGCAGTTGTGATATCGATACCGTTGAGTTTCAATTTTTCACGGTCGAAGTCGACATAATATTCTGGAGTGTATTCGTCACGGCTGACGATAACTTGTGAGAACTGAGGAGTGTTGACGAGATCTTCTCTGAGAGTGTTAGCGATTCTGTCAGATGTGCTGAAGTCGTAACCGTAAATCTCAAGTTTTATTGTAGCGGCGCCACCCATACCCATACCAGTGCCTACATTATATTTCTTGATGATAGGGTTGGACTTAAGGTCTTCGCGGATATATTCAGCGATTTCTTGTGTACTTCTGTTACGTTCTGTCTTTCTTCCTAAGTCGGCATTCATAGAGATGATATGAGTGCCGTTGTTGTTCATAGAAGCGAAAGCGTTGTCTTCGTCAGCGACGCCGTAGTTGTAGTTAAGCATCTTGATTTCAGGAATCTCAGCTTTGTATTTGTCGTGCAATTCTTTTGCAAGTTGACCGGTGATATTTTCACCAGTACCTACAGGAAGTTCGATGCTGATAGAGAGACGTCCTTGGTCCATAGAAGGAAGGAACTCTGTCTTCATGTTTGGAACTGTCAATGCTATGGTAGCGATGAATATAACCAAAGCGATGAACACAACAGATTTACGGTGTGTGACAGCCCAAGCGATGAGACGTCCGTAGCCGCGGCTGAGTGCGTCGAGAGCTTTATTAATAGGTGTAAATAATATCGCATGCCATCTGTGTGTTCTTGGATTTTGTTTCAACATTCTTGAACACATCATAGGAACGAGTGTCAAAGCTGCTGATGTAGAAACAATCATGATGATACTTACGATCCAGCCTAATTGTTTGAAGAAGATACCGATGATACCGTCAACCATTGTCAAAGGCAAGAACACTGCGAGCATTGTCAATGTTGAAGCAATAACAGAGATAGAAACTTCTTGTGTTGCGTGAACCGCAGCTTCTTTTGGTTTTGCACCCTTGTCAATATGTGAGGCGATGTTTTCCAAAACAACGATAGCGTCGTCAACAACCATACCGATGGCGATTGTCAAAGCACTCATGGAAATGATGTTCAATGTGTTGCCTGTAGCGAAGAGGTAGATGACAGAAGCAACCAATGAGATAGGGATAGAAAGAACGATGATGACGGTAGCTCTCCATCTTCCCAAGAAGATAAATACGACAGCCATAACGACCAAGAAGGTAATCATGATAGTGTCTTTCAATGAGTTGATAGTGTCAATGATGTTTGTTGAACCATCGATGATGATATTAAGCTGAACGTCAGAAGGAAGGTCTTTCTGTATCTTCTTGAGTTCTTTCTTGATGCCTTTGATAACTTGAACTGTGTTGGCGTCTGTCTGTTTTTGGATTGTCAACATAGCACCTTGTTGGCCGTTGCTGAAAACTTTCTGGAGACGTTCTTGTTCGCCGTCGTTAACAGTTGCTACGTCCTTAAGATATATAGGAGCGTTGTTGTAAGAGCCGATGATGACGTTGAGCATTTCTTCTGCTGACTTGAACTCTTTCTCAACACGTACAGAGTATGTGTTAGAACCGATGTCGATAGTACCAGCAGGAGTGTTTTTGTTTTCGTAGGCCAGGGTGGAAGAGATTGACTCTACTGTGATGCCGTAAGCTGCCAATTTATCAGGATCTACATAAACTTGGATCTCACGTTTTGGAGCACCTGATACTGATATTGTACCAACGCCATTGACACGTGCCAAAGGAGTAGCGACTTTGTCGTCCAAGATTTTGTCGAGACCGTTCAAGCTTTCTTCAGCTGTAGCAGACATCAACAAGATAGGCATGTCTTCCATACTGAACTTGAAGATAGTAGGGAGGCTGACGGCGTCAGGAAGGGCTTGTGTTACCATGTCCAACTTGTCGCGGACGTCGTTTGTAGCTTCGTTAATGTCGATGCCGTATTCGAATTCCAATGAGATAACAGAGATATTCTCTTTTGATGTAGATGACATGTGTTTCAAGTTGCTAACACTGTTAAGAGAGTTCTCCAAAGGTTTGGTGACGTTAGTCTCGATGTCGGCAGCACTTGCGCCGGAATATGAAGTCACAACTAAAATGGTATTTTCTCCCATGTCAGGGAAGAGGTTGGTCGACAGCCTTGTGAGAGAAAATACACCAAGGATAGCTACCGTGATGAATATGAGAGCTACCGTGACTGGTTTATTTACGGATGTTCTGTATAAACTCATTTCTTAAATTATTTTACGATGTCAACTTTGATGTTGTTTTTAAGTCTTGTTTGTCCTGTTGTTACGATTGTAGCGCCATCATCGAGGCCGCTGATGATTTCGTATTTGTCACCCATTCTAACGCCGAGTTTAACAGGAGTGTATGTGACAGTGTTGTCTTCGTTAACGACATAAACGTATTTGTCGTCAGCGCCGACTTGTTTGAGAACTGCATTGTCAGGAACGACGACGCGGAAGTTTGTTCCGTAGTTTACTGTTACTCTAGCGAACATACCTGGACGTAATTTTTCGTTTTTGTTGTCAACAACGATTTCTACAGGGAATGTGTGTGAACGTGCGTCGATTGTTGGGTAAACCAAGTTGACTTTACCTTTGAATGTCTCGCCAGGGAAAGCGTCAGCGACGATGTCAACTTCCATTCCTTTCTTGACTTTTGAGTAGTTGTTTTCGCTGATGTTGACTAACATCTTGACAGGAGTGATGTTTTGTACAACGAAGAGAGGCTGTGCCATTGCGTACATATCGCCTTCGTCGTAGTTACGTGCTGTTACGATACCAGAGATAGGGCTTGTCAAGATTGTATTTTCCAATAAGTTAGAATATGTCTTTTTTGAGACTTCATAAGCCAATGTCATAGCTTCGTAATTAGCTTGTGAGACAGCGCCTATTTGATATAATTCTTTTGTACGACCATATTCGATAGAGTCGTTTTGTATTTGAAGTCTTAATTTTTCTAAGTTGATAGCATCCATTGTAGCAAGTGTTTGTCCTGATTTTACATGGTCACCGATTTCAACGAAAATCTCATTGATACGTGATGCAGATTGTGGAGTGATGTTGTTGATGACTTCAGCTTCAACAGTTGTTGGATAAGTGCTTAACTGAGCGACATTCTCAGCATAAACTTTTGTTACTGTTACTTTTGGAGCTTCATCAACGACAACTGCAGTAGTTGCTTGCTTGTTTGCTTGTGGGCTGCATGAAGCCATTATCAAAGCTGATGAAAGAACTAAAATTGAATTAAAACGTCTCATTTTCTATTTTGTATTTTATTGATTATCTTATTTGTTTTCTTCTTTTACATATTCAACACCCATGAGTTCGTCGATGGCTGCCTTGTTTGTCATATATTGGAAAATGGCTTGGTTCATATTGAGCTGAGCCTGTGTCAATGCCAACTGAGCATCGTTGAGTTCAACCAATGTAGCCTTACCTACTTCATACATCTTTTGTGAGATGTCGTAGCTTTTCTGTGCCATTTCTAATGTTGCTTCAGCAGCTGTATATCTCTTGACGCTGGTGTTCATCTCGTTGCGGTAATTTTCCAAAGCGATGTTTAAATTACGTTCAACGTCTTCGATGTTAAGTCTCAAAATGTCTTGTGTCTTTTGATATTGTCTGATGTTATTGCGTTTTGAGAAACCATCGAAGATAGGGATGTTAAGACTTAATGCGACCATAGAATATGGATTCCAGTTCATGTCGAAGGTGTTGCCTAAAGCCATGTAGTTGTAAGAGAACTGAGCTGAAAGGGTAGGGATGTATTGGAATTTGGTCATCTTGATAGTTCTGCTCAACATTTCATCTTGCAATTGCAATTGCAATAAGTTGGTGTTGTTTTCAAAACTTACAGTTTCGCTTGATGCCAATGAAACTGTCATTTCGTTAGCGTAATCTGACAAAGCGCCAACAACGTCGAGTTCTGTTGCGAGATCTACACCCATGATAGCCTTGAGTTGCCATATTGCCAAAACTACAGCGTTTTCTGCGCTATAGATTTCAGGTTCTGAGTTGTTGACATTGACTTTTGCTCTTAAATATTCAAATTCTGAAGCTTTGCCGACATTGTATTTCTTTTCAATGTCTTCGAAATTCTTGAGTGCGTTGTCGTATACTTCTTTGTAAACGTCGTAAGCTTCCTTAGCTAAAAGAACAGCATAGAAGGCTTGTTTAACTTGAGAAACCATAGATATTCTTGAAGAACGAGCTTGTTCTACAGCTAACTCAACATCTAAAGCTGAGAGTTTAAGGCTTTGCCATAGCTGTGCGTTGACGAGTGGCATCGCTGCTGACAAACCAGCTGTCACGTTGTTGCTCATACCCACTTCAATTTCCATAGCTTGGCCGTTCATTTCCATCGCCATGACTTGCTTCTTCAAAGTTCTTTGATAGCTTCCGCTTGCGCTGATGTTTGGATACAAAGCAGAGTAGGCTCCTTTTTGTGCATAACCGGTTTTTTCGATAGTCATTTCGGCAATTTTAATTGTGTTGCTTTCTGATAACGCAATCTCTATCGCTTCATCTAAGGTTATTTTGTTCTGAGCCTGAGAAATCATGCCGCAGACACAAAAAACGACTGTTAATAATAAATGATTGAATTTGAACATTTTATAATTTTTTTTTGTTTGTTTTCAATGAAAATAATGTGACTTTTTTCAAACTGCAAAAAAACGAAATATTATTGAAATAATTGCAATAAAAAAGACTTATTTCAATAAAAAATATATGCAGTTCAATGTAATTTTTTTCATGCTCAATGAACCGTTGCAAAACCTAGAAAAATATATGATTTTTAGCTTAAGATAATAACATTTTCTTCACTGAATTTGTTCAAACACAAATGCTGAATTTGTCATTATTTCTGATGAAAAATATTAAGCTAAAAAAGTATTTTGAAAACCTTTTCGGCGATACGAAAAAAGTCGTACTTTTACCGACGAAAATAATATTGTGAAAGTTTAATGAAGGCAAGAGTTTTAGGTCTTTTTTTATTGTTTGAGGCTTTGTTTATGTTGGTGGCATCACTGGTCGCCCTGTTCTATTTTTATAGATGCGGCGATGGCGATGTCTTGGCATTGACAGTCTCTACAATCATTACGGCTATCTCTGGCTTCATTTTTATCTCGGCAGGAAGAAGGTCGGGAAATAAGGATAAACGTGACATCGATAACTTTGAAGTGAAGGACTCCTTTATTATAGTTACCTTGACATGGATTTTCTTCGCTTTGTTCGGCATGCTGCCTTTCCTTCTTAATGGTACGGTGAAGACCGTGACAGATGGTTTCTTTGAAGCGATGTCGGGTTTTACAACCACAGGTTCTACGCTTTTGAATAATATCGATGAGCAGCCACACGGAATCTTGTTCTGGAGAAGCATAATGCAATGGTTGGGTGGCTTGGGTATCATCGTGTTGTTCCTCGCCGTTATGCCATCTTTGAATCGTAACTCTAATAAAACCATGATGTTCTCGGCAGAAATGTCGGGTATAGGCGTTAGGAAACTTCATCCTAAGATGGTTGTTACAGCTCGTAAACTTCTCGGAATATACATCATCTTGACGATATTGTGCGGATTTATGTATTGGCTCGGACCAATGAATACCTTCGATGCGATATGCCATGCGCTTACAACAATGTCGAGTGGGGGATTCAGCACACACCAGGCTAGTATCAGCTACTTTAACTCTCCTTATATAGAATATGTAGCCTCGGTATTCATGTTCGCGTCTGGCGTCAACTTCTCTCTTTATTATTTCCTTTTTACAGGACAAGGTAAGGAGTTCAGGGAAAATGAGGAACTGCATTGGTATATAGGCGCTGTCGTTCTTATGACATCGGTTATTATAGCATTATTCTATTTCGCGCCGGAAGTAGATACTATATTGACACAAGAGGATTCTTATCCTGTGGGTTTTGAAAATAGATTCAGAACAGCATTGTTCCACGTGACTTCAATCATAACATCGACATGCTTCCAGGCAACTAACTTCGATTATGATTTGTGGGGCGGACTCTTCCTCATCCCGACATTCATTATGATGGCGAGCGGTGCTAGTGCGGGTTCTACCAGCGGCGGCATTAAAATCATCCGTGAGCTGATTGCAATAAAATCAATCAATAATATCTTCAGACGTCTTCTTCACCCAAACGCCTTGTTTAGCGTTAAGGTGTCTCACGAAGTAATCGATGATGAAAAGACAAGAAGAGTCATTAACTTCTTGATAATATTTATGTTGTTATATATACTCGGCGTCTTGTTGCTTATCATAAGCGGAAGTAACTTGCAGGAAAGTATGTTCAACTGTGTCTCGGCTCTCGGAAACAGCGGTCCTGGTATAGGAAGTACAGGCCCTTCAGCTTCATTCTCTGAATTGTCTAACATGGGAAAATGGACAATGTCGTTCTTGATGCTGATAGGTCGTCTGGAAATATATACTGTATTGGTGTCAATCCTTGTTCTATTCCGCGGAAACAGATATTGATCTTGATTGATGTTTTATTGTGATTTAGTGATTTTTTTGAAAAGGCAAAACAAGATGTTTTATTTTTGCCGCAAACTAATTTCATAATGAATAAGGACAACAAAATATTTAACTTCATTAGGACTAAGGCGAAGGTTATAATTGCTTGGTTAGCCGTATTTTTGTTTTTCTTCCTTTCATTTTGGTCTAATTGGTTGGTCTCATTCCTACATGCTTTATTGCTTACTATATGTCTTTTGTTTACAAGCGACATTGAGTCGAAGTATGTCATAAGGTTGTTGCAAAAAGGAAATTTTGCAATGTTCTATTTCGTTAACTTTATGATTATTATCGTGATGTCGGTGATGACGACTTATATAGAGTCGTTTATGCAGATTATCATGAGCAAGCATTTCTCTATAGCGATGCCTGTCTTGGAAGGCGCTAAGGCTTTGTTCATTCCGACATTGATACGCTTTGTACTTTATACTGCTACAATAGCGATTTCTGTCATCTCTGTTATGCAGCGTAAAGAAGAGGAAAACAAAAGGATAAAGAATGAGCTGAAGAGCGAGAAACTTGATATGGAGCTGCGTCTTTTGAAATCGCAGATGACGCCTCATTTCTTGTTTAATGCCTTGAATAACATATACTCTATGGTTTATACCAAAGATGACAATGCGCCGCAGAGTGTCTTGAAACTCTCAGATATGCTTCGCTATGTTATGGTCGACTGCCAGGTTGATATGATATCTTTGGAAAAGGAAATAAAATATATAGATGCTTTTATTGATTTTCAGAAGATGAGCATGGAGAATAAATCTAATGTCATCTTTGAAAAGAATATCGATAATAAGGATTTTAAGATACCGCCTATGATATTGCAGCCTTTGGTTGAAAATAGTTTTAAACATAGCAGGCTGGTGTCTGATCCTAATGGTTTCGTGCATTTTTATCTTATCCAGGAAAATAACGACTTGATTTTCATAGCTCGTAATTCTATAAAAGGAATGGCGTTGTCTGTCGCAGATTCTAATAAAAAGACTCAGCAGGGAATAGGTTTGGAAAATGTTAAAAAAAGATTAGGATTGTATTATGGCGATAACTATTCCTTTGAGGCTCAGCAAGAGGGTGACAAATATGTGGTAACAATAAAAATAGGAGATAAATATAATGAAAAGAATGTATAACGTCCTTATCGTTGATGATGAGTTTCTTGCAAGAAAACTTTTGACTGAATATGTCTCGAAGATAGATTATCTTAAATTGGTAGACACTTGCGCAGATGCTACGCAGGCGATGGATGTTCTTAATAAGGAACAGATTGACATTCTGTTGCTTGATATTCAGATGCCTGATATCTCCGGTATAGAAATGTTAAAACTATTTAACAACAATAAAACGGCTGTCATTCTTACAACAGCTTATTCTGAGTATGCTGTAGATGCTTTTTCTTTAGGCGTTATTGATTATCTTCTTAAACCTTTCGACTATGCTAGATTCGTGCAGGCGATTAACAAAGCGGTAAGCTATAAAATGTCTGGTCCACAGCAAGAAATAGCTAATGATTATATAATGGTAAAGGCTGACTATAAGTTATATAAAGTCAATTTTGAAGATCTGCTTTATATTGAAGGCCAGCATGAATATGTAACATTCCATACAAAAACCAAGCGTATTACAGCATTATATTCTTTGAGAAATCTTGAAGAAACGCTGCCAAGAGATCGGTTCATACGTACGCATAAATCGTTTATCGTTTCAATAAAAAATATTGAAGACATTGATAAGTTGAATGTTACAGTGGCGGGAAATAAAATCCCAGTAGGAGCAAGCTATCGCGATTCACTCATTGAGAGACTTTCTTAGTGTTAAAATCTCAAAACCTCAAAAAATTAAAACCTCAAAATCTTAAGAAAACTTCTGAGATTTTGAGGTTCTGAATTTTTGAATTTCTAATATTTATTCCAAGATTTCTGGTAAAATCGCAAGACTGTTGCTTGAAGGTTTTTGATAGATCTTCAAGTCGAACATTGTCACGACAGCGAAAACATGGTCGAAGATGTCGCTTTGGATGTTTTCGTATGATATCCAGGCCTTGTTTGAACTGAAGGCGTAAATCTGAATAGGCACGCCTGTTTCTGTTGGGGATAACTGTCTGACCATGAATGTCATGCCTTTGTTGATAAAAGGACAATTAGCCAGATATGCATTTAGATAAGCTCTGAAAATACCGATGTTTGTTTGACGTCTTCCGTTGACTAAATTACTGTCATCGATATTGTTAGCTTTATTATATTCCTCGATTTCCTTTTCCTTGTCGATGATGTATTGCCTTACTAATTGGAATTTCTTGAAACGTTCCAACATTTCTGGAGTGCAGAATTTGACGGTGTCAATATCAATGATAAAGGAACGAGCGATACGTCTTCCGCCTGAGTTTTCCATTCCTCTCCAGTTGGTGAATGAATCGGAAATCAAAGAATATGTCGGGATTGTTGTGATCGTCATGTCCCAGTTCTGAACTTTAACAGTTGTAAGTCCAATTTCCAAGACTTCACCGTCGGCTTTGCTCTTTTCCATTACGATCCAATCGCCTATACGGAGCATATCGTTGATTGTCAGCTGAAGACCGCCTACGAATCCTAAGATTGGATCTTTGAAGACTAACATCAATACTGCGGAGAGAGTGCCTAATCCTATTAAGATATTTGATAGTTCTTTGTTAGTTAAAATTGCTATAATCAATAATATGCAAATAATGTAGATTATAGTTTTCAACACTTGGATGAAACCTTTTATCGGTTTGCTTTTAGAGATTTCGTATGTGTCGTAGATGTCGTTTAAAGTGCTTAATATAGCATCTAAAACTCTGCTGTAGATAAAGACTTCGTATATCTTTGTGAATAATATTATTGTTGATGATAATGTTGAAAATGAAGGAATTGCTGCTTCAATGTTGTATCGTATCAGATAGGCAGGGATGAGAAAACACAAGCGTTTGAAGACCTTGTTTTTTATCAGTATGTCATCTTTTTTGCTGGCGCTTTTTTCTATAAAAACATAGATGGTTTTTCTTATGATAAATAATACTAGGTGGTAGATAAGCAATGTACTTAACACCAATGTCACTAGACTGATGCCTTCTGCAATGAAATTGCTTGCACCTTCGCTTAATCCTAATTTGGACAATATGTTTTCAAGAAATGAAATGTATTTGTTAAACATAATCAACTATTTAATAATATATTAAGACTTAATGGCTTGATTTCTACTGTAATGTCCTTGCTTACAGGCATTGGTTCGCCATCGATATTAGCGACAGCTTCTTCTTTGCGTATGACTTTGATTTTCTTAGCTTTGTAAATGTCTATGAAATTGCTTTTGTCAATCTGCTTTGCTAAGAAATATGTCGCAACAATTGGGACTTCCAGAATATTTGGCTTTTTAAATATGCATACGTCGAGGAGTCCATCTTGAACGCTGGCTTTGGGTGATATTTCAGCATTATAACCAAATTGGCTTGAATTAGCGAATGTTACAAAGAAAGGCTTGCATTCTATTGTCGTTTCATCATCTAGAATGAGTGTGTATTCTTTCTGTTTGTAATTTGGATACTGTTCTGTCACTAATTTGGCGTATCCTAAAAATCCTCTGTTTTCGTCCTTGGCAAAATAATCGGCGATCAGAGCATCGAAGCCAATGCCAGCGATGCTTATAAAAGGGATGTCGTTCATTACGGCAGTGTCTATCTTATAGACTTTACCATCGTTAATTACCTCTTTTATAAGATGTTCTGGTTTGAAAGGAAGTTCAAGGTGACGTGCGAGTCCATTGCCGGAACCTAAAGGTATGATGACTAAAATCTGTTCTTTCCCGATAAGGCATTTTGCAACTTCATTGATGGTGCCATCGCCGCCAACGGCTGCTATATATTCGTATCCTTCTTCTATGGCTTTCTGTGTCAGTTCAGTAGCATGGCCTGGATATTCAGTGAAAACAATGTTATATTCATATTGGCTTTTGTCAATATGTCTGTCAACAAGATGTGGAAAATTATTCTTGTTATGATGTCCGGAGATAGGATTGATAATAAAAATTATTTTCTTTTTCATTGTATAATATAACTTGCTGTTAGTTGTTTTAGTATTGCGTCGTTGTTATTAGTTGTTTGCGTTAAACAAATAAAGAAGACATTTGCTTGGTGAAAAAGATAATGTTATGATATCTAATTGGTTAAATGTCATTCCTTAAATTAAGTTACAAACATTTTTTTTTGAAAAAAATTATACGCAAAGATAGCAAAATTCACTCGGATGTTCAAGGCGTAAAGTGAATTTATTATTAAATTTGTAAAAATAAATTTATTCTGAAATTATTGAAAAAGATGAGAAATAAAATATTGATAATCTTATTGTTGTTGTGTAATTGCTTGTTTTCGCAAACAGAGGTCTTTCCTCAGTATCCTAATCCTGTGAAAATACCTGTTTATCTTTCTGCAACTTTTGCCGAGATAAGGTCGAATGCTTTTCATGCCGGTGTCGATATACGGACACAAGGCGTTGAGGGCAAGGAGGTGTTTGCTGTCGCTGACGGTTATGTGAGCAGAATCGGTGTTTCTCCTTTCGGTTATGGAAAAGTTATATATATAACTCATAACGACGGCTTTACTTCTGTATATGCTCATCTTTCAAAATTTAATAAAAATATAGGGGAGTATGTTAAGGCTAAACAATATGAGAATAAGTCATTTGCACAGAACATACTTTTAGATGAAAATGAATTTCCAATTAAACGTGGTGATTTCCTTGGGTTTACAGGCAATAGCGGCGGTTCTGGCGGTCCTCATCTTCATTACGAGATACGTTATACGGAAACTCAAGAACCTGTGAATCCTTTGTTCTTTGGCTTGAAAATAAAAGATACAATGAAACCTAATATAAAGGGTTTTGCAATATATCCTCTTGAAAATTCGATAGTTAATAACCAAGATGGAGCTCTTTATCTCAATGTGCTTAATGAAAATAATACGTATTATCTTGAAAATCCAATATTCACGGCTAATGGAAATGTTGCTTTTGGAATAAATGTATTCGATCAGGCAGATGGCTCGCCTAATAAGAACGGACCTTATTCTGTTGAATTGTTTGCTGATAATACGTTGATTTATAGTGTTATCTCTTATAAATATTCTTATTCTGAAACACGTTATGTCAATAGCTTGATAGATTATTCTTATTACATTAAAAATAAGGAACGCTTCATCAGAACTGAAATCGATGAGTTTAATAAATTAAGCGTCTATAATGAGAAGAATGGGATAGTATCTGTAAATGAAGGCGATACCTTGAATATGAAGTATGTCGTTAAAGATTATAGCAACAATGTCTCGACTTTGTGTTTTACTTTGATAGGAGGGAAAAAGTCTGGGCAGAATATGCATAAAGACGTGATTTCTAATTTGTGTTACAATATATCTGGTGAAAAATCTTCTGAGATTAAAGTAGGTGGATTTGAGGTTAAGATTCCGAAATATGCGTTTTATCGTGATGTCGCAATAGAAGCAACGCAAATAGATACTATCGAAAATATCTTTTCTGATTATGCATATCAACTTGGAAATGATGGGATTCCTTTGCATAAGAAGATAAAGCTTCGCATGAAAATAAGCGATGAATTTGCTGATGATACATTATTATATATAGCTTCGGTAGGTAGAGATGGCAAGTTATCTTTTTTAGGTAATAAGTCTGTTGACAATCATATTGAAGCTCAGACCAATGTTTTAGGAACATATCTTATTGCAAAAGATGCGGTTAAGCCTACGATAAAGCCTCTTAATTTTAAAGGCAAGGGCGTTATCACAGATAATTGGTCGCTGAGGTTGGAGATTGAGGACAAGGAATCTGGTATCAATAAATATGATATGTATGTCAATGGCAAATGGGTCTTAGCGGATTATGATGCGAAGAATAAATTGTTGATGTATCAGATTGATGATCATATAAAAAAAGGTCACAACACTTTGGAAGTTATTGTGACCGATATGCTTGGAAATAAATGTATTTATTCAACTACTCTTCAACGATAGGCACATATTGATAAGCGCCGGCGTCTGGATTGTTTCCTCTTGCAACTCCGTCTAAATCATATTGTAATAATCCTGTTGCATATTTAGGATCTCCTAATCCTATTGCAGGAGAGAGTGTGTCAAGATGATAGTTTAATTCTTTATTGACAAATTTAGGGTTTACATTGAAGAGACATTTATAATAGTTGGTGTCGTTGTCGATTCTTTTTGTCCTGATTATGCTATTGTTGAAAATATATGTTGTGTCAGGACCTGCGTGAAATTCTGTCTCAAATTCTTCTTCTTGGTTTCCATACATTATGCAGTTGTTCATCTCGAAGTTGAAATTGTATGCGTACAGATTTCCATCAAAAGGGTTCTGGTATGTGTTGTTGAAGAATAGGGAAGGTGTTGTTCTAGTTGATTTTTTCCAATAGTTTGCAACGGTTCCTTGTTCGAAAATGTATTCGCCGCCACCAGTAAGAGCTATGGCATAATTGCCGCAATTTGAAACTACGAAGTTGCTGGCTTTGATGTGGTATAAGTTGGTGTATATGCCAATACCTGTGTGATTGTCAATGATAGTGTTATGTATGTTTAATGGCGCTCTGTTGGCTTTTTCGAAACATTGAGCCTGGATTCCGATGAAACCGTTTTTGATTATTGCATGCTCTATTGAATGGCCATGGCCTTCGCGAGCTTCCATCAGCCAGATTCTATCCCATTGACCTGGCTCGTCTGCGTAAAAGTCTTCGAGCCTATCGCCTTGGAAAACAACAGGATTTTCTTGTGTTCCTTCAACACGTAACTGTCCGTCGCTGTAAGCCCATAATCCGCCTCCATTATGGAAGTGAACTTGTGTGCCTGGTTCAATGACTAATGTTCCGTATGAATTTATCAAGGCGTAACCATAAACGACGTAAGGTCGTTCTGCAGTCCAGCGAACTTCCTGGAGACTGTCTGCAATGATCTTGAATTTAGGGAATCCTTTGATTTCTTGGTCAGCAATGATGTAATTTGCATTTTGTCCGTATGCCGTGAGCGTTACGGTTTGTTCGTTGTTGTTGGTTTCGAAAATCAATCTATCTTCAATAAAGAACGGATTGTTCTGATCATTAGGGTTGACGGTTACTCTTACGAAGACATAGATGCTGTCTTTTGAATATATCTCTAAATCAGAGAATTTATATCCTGACAGTCCGTCAACGTTGATGCTGAATTGTGATTGGTTTCCGCCTTCCAAACGTATGGAACTTATCTTTAGGTTTTCCTCGTTGTTGTTGTATATCATAAGTTGTTGTGTAGAAGAACCTATGGTGGTGAATACTGTGTCAAAGGCTACGGTATCAGTTGAAAAAGCGATTTTGAGTGAGTCGTCATCGCTGAATTTAGGCGGTTTGTTACACGACGTGAAAGATGTAAATATAATTAAGACTAATATCCAAATATACTTATACATAATTGATTATGATATATATAGTTACGATGAAACGTATTGTTTATTGTGCTCTTTTGAAATATTCTTCCCAGCTTTGAGTCTTGAAAGCATCAGAGCCGAAGTATTTCAAGATATACAAGAAGTTATATGCTTCGATATATCCTGGAACTGTTGTTATAAGCTGGTTGTTTTCATTCATGAAGACATAAGATGGATAGGACATCTTGCCTTGTAATAAAGCCTGTGCAAGTTCGTGAGTTCCTTTTCTTGCGCCGTTAGGATTTTTATTTGTGAATGTATAACCGCTAAATTCAATAGGTTCTGCTTGCTCAGCATTGAATTTCACGGCATAGAAGTTTTCATTCATATAGGCGACGACATTTTTGTCGGTAAAAGTTGTTTGGTCCATTTTTGTGCACCATCCGCACCAGTCGGTATATACGTCGATGAAGATCTTTTTAGGATTTGTTTCGTTGAGCTTTACAGCCTCTTCAAAGGTAATCCAATTGATTTTGTTATTTGTAGTAGTCTGTGCATTAAGTTTGCATGTAGTGAAAATGCTTAGTATAGTTAGCAGTATTAGATGTGTCTTTTTCATAATTAATCGTATTTATATTTTGCTCTTTCTATTTCTTTCTTGTTGTCTTTGTCTTTAAGGTTGTCACGTTTGTCGTAGAAGTGTTTACCTTTGGCTAGAGCGATGTTTACTTTTGCCAATCCTTTATCGTTGATAAACATATCTGTAGGGACTATTGTAAATCCTTTTTCGTTTGATTTGGTTTTCAGTTTGTTGAGTTCTCTTCTTGTCAGAAGGAGTTTTCTTTCGCGTTTTGGATCGTGGTTGTTATATGTTCCGAAAGCGTATTCGGTGATATGCATACCTACGACGAATAACTCGCCGTTTTTGAATGTGCAGTAAGAATCGGCCAAGCTGGCTTTGCCTTCTCTGATGCTTTTAATTTCTGTTCCTGTGAGAACGATTCCGGCCATATAAGTATCAATGACAAAATATTCAAAAGATACTCTTCTGTTTTTGATGTGGACTTTATTTTGTGTTTTCTCTTTCGCCATACTTTTAAAGTTAGGAATTAGGAGTTAGGAATTAGGAATTAGGAATTAGGAGTTGTTGTTTCCTACAGACCTAAGTCCTAATTCTAAAGTTCTAGAATTCTAAAGTTCTAAAGCTCTTTATTTTACGTCTCCCAAGATGATTGGCATTCCGTCGTTGCCGCCGATGATAACGACTTTTGAGTTTGGAGATTCTGCGAGTTTTAAAGTGGCTTCGATACCTTTGTCGCGGAGAATCTTGTCGGTGATACTTGCGCTTACGATGCTATTAGCCTTTGCTTTACCTTCTGCTTCAACGCGTTGACGTTCTGCTTCTTGAGCTGCTTTATCGAGTTTGAATTCATACTCAAGAGCTTCTTGTTCTTGTTTCAACTTGCTTTCAATAGCTGATTTGATGGTTGGAGGCAAGGTTACGGAACGAATAAGAACCTGGTTAAGTTGAACGTATTTCTCGTCTAAAAGTTTCTTTGTTTCTTCGAAAATTTCTTCTTGGATAGCGTCACGTTTTGTTGAGTAGATTTGTTCTGGGGTGTAACGGCCTACAACGCTTCTAGCTGCAGAACGCATAGCTGGGATAACAACTCTGTTGAGGTAGTTTGTACCGATTTTAGCATGTAAGACGCCTAAGTCTTCCCATTTAGGTTGATACCATGTTGAGAATTCTATTTTGATTTCCAAACCGTTAGAAGATAAGGCGCTCATCTCTTCTGATGTTTCTTGTTGACGTGTTTCGTAAACGTACATAGTATTCCAAGGAGCTATGAAATGGAAACCTTCTTGATATGTGTGTTCGGTGTCAACGCCGCCACCAAATAAACGGAATAATACACCGCCGTGACCAGCAGGGATTGTAACTGTAATACGGCTCCAGAAGATTATTAATAAGAGAATAATACCACCTATTATGATGAATGGGGTATACTTCTTTAATTCATTGTTGTTGTGATTGTTAGATTGTTGTGTGTATTCCATATTGTTGAATTTTTTAATTGTTACAAAGATAATGTTTTTTTTCTGATTATGCTATTGCTTTATTACTGAAGAATTGAAATTCTCTCAAAAATGTTTATTTATATATGATAATTTAAATAGACCAAATGATTTGTAACTTTCCGTCTCCATTCCAGTTGCTTTCAATCGTTTCCAATCCGCTTCCAATGACGTTCTTGTTATCATAAAAAGTGAGTCCTATTTTTCCGGAAATCTGTACGTTGTCGTATGCTTTTATCTTTCCGACAAGATATGTGCGAATTCCTTTCCCTGATAATCCTCCGACAGCGAAAGCATATAATACGTCGTTTTCGTATGCATAAACGCTGCCTTTTTCAGTATTGAACAGCTCATATCTGAAAGCGATATTGTAAGGCTTTTCTATTGGATTATATATAATGTCTTGATAAATCAGATATGAATTATTGGTTTCATTATCGTTATAGTTAAAATGATATTCGATTCTGTTTTTCAATACGATGGCTTCAGATAAACTATATGTGGCATGGAAACGCAGCATATTGCTTTTTTCTTCTGTCAGATATTTCTGGAAGACATTGCTGTTTTTACTATTCTTCATTTTACTTTTGTTTCTGTATTCGACAGATAATGAAGTGTTTTTGTCGGGATGGTAATTTAGTTGAGAATCGAATTCATAAGCATGACTAGGGAAGTACGCCGTGTTTTTAAACCAGTCGGATTTATGAAAATCGATGCTTGTGATAAATTTCCAGTTGGGGGCAAGTGACATATTGCTGCTGAAATACCAGCCTTTCTCGTTTCTGGTATTGCTTCCAGATGAGAAAGCGTTGCTATAAAGACACTGATAGTCCTTGGCATAATTACGATATAATATTGTAAATTCAATAAACCCAGAAGGTTGTATCGTGGTTCCTATAAGTGCAGCTAAACCTTTATTGTCGCTACTTGCAATTTCTCCATATAACAATGTCTTTTTTAAAATGTAGTAAAAGTCAAGGCCTTGGTTTGTCAATTCTTTGCCATTGAAATAGAATGTATTGTAAATGTTTTTATTAGGAATTAAATCTGCATTCAGATATGTTTTATGTAAAGTATAACCGATTTGAAAATTGGACTTTTGATAGCTTAGATTTAGTCCGCATAATTGTTGTCTGACAGTTTTTCTGTCCTTTATTTCGTTATAAGTACGATGTAATCCGCTTTGTTGCAAACTACTTATTTGTAACGGAGTGCCGTTTAAAGTGTCGTATGTTATGACGTTGGCGTCAGCCTTTTTATTTGAGTAAAAAACGCTTAGTTCAAAGTCTTTATATTCGAAGGTGCTTGCGATACCCCGTAAATAGTAAGCCTCGTTGGCAGATTTGCTGGCTATTATCTTTTTGTTACGTCTTAGCAGGCTGCTGCCGTTTGCAATGAAAGCCATCCCGGATCCCATCGTCAGACCCTGACCAAAGGAGACTTTATAGTCTCCGATGGCTAAGGTCTTCAGAGAACCAAAACTAATGTAAATATGAAAAGAAGAATAATCGAATCCAGAATAACATTGGTTGCCCAACATTTTTCTTATGGAGTCGTTTATGCAGTTTCTGAACAGATACTCTCCAGGATCTTTCTCCAATACGAGACCTGCTTCAATATTGTCTTTGTATATGAAATTATATCGTAAATATAATTTTTGAGGACTTCCTAGATATATGGAATTTGGTTTGTCATAAAGTAATGAATCATCAATATCGATATATCCTTTCTTTTTCTTAAGGCTTTGATTTACTTCAAGAAGTATTTTGTTTTTGCCATATTTAAATATGTTTTTAAGTTCTATTTTTTCGTTTATGTTTTCTTTGCCAAAGCATAATATGGGTTTGATTATTTCTAAGCATAGACTGTCTAAACCATCCACTTCATATAGTTCTTCAATAAATTGTAAGTCGCCGTATTTTTTTCTATAGTCTTTGATGTTTTCCAATTGGAAAATGCTGATGAATTTAAGCTCTGCAAGTTGGTCTATATTGTCGCTGTTTATGTTAATTGGATTTTCTTTTATACTCCAATAAGCTTCCAATAATTCTGAGTAATCGTAATATTCTTCTTCGCTATTTTCAGACATTTTCTCAATATGCTTTATTATCATATCGTTATTGGTCTGAGAATAAACGATTGTATGTAACGTGATTATAATCAATAAAAGAAATAATCTTTTCATAACATATTCCTCCAACGTTATCCATTTCTTTTTATGTTAAAGACGAAGCTGCAATTGAGTGATGCTCTTAAGACTTGATTCATCTGGGCGCATACATCAATGATATATTTGCCGTAATCGTATCCAATGCCGAATGTGAATAACTCGGGGTTTAACTGAAACCCGCTTCTGATGAAGACGTTCTTGTATATTTCGTATTCTAATCCGAGTCTGTAAGAAAAGTCATATTCGAAGTTTTCTTCAATTTCACTTGTTATCATAAACTCATTGTTTACGAAATAAGAAAGTCCTAATCTCATGATTATAGGAATCTTGTCTTTATGAAGAGTTTTTAATTTTACATTTATAGGATTAAAGACGTATGCTCCTAAACATAAAGATTCATTTATTTGATATTGTAATCCGAGTTCGAATGTAGCAGTGGATTTGTTGCTATATCCTTCTGAGATTTTGAGAAGAATATAATCTAATTTAAGACCGATTCTTAGATTGTGGCCAAAGCTTCGTGCCAAGCCTAATCCGATGATGTTTTCGTTATATAAACTATAACCGAATTGCGAAACTGAGACGGAGAAGATGCCGACGTTAAAAGGGAAGACGATGCCGATATTTTTATATCCGAGTTCTTTCAGCATAAATTTGTTTTGATATGCAAATCCGATGCTGGCATTATTGTGATAAGCAAATCCTGCAGGGTTGTTGTGGCAAGACCAGAAGTCGTTTAAAGCCACGGAACATTTGCCAAGAGCATTCGTTCTTCCTCCGCTTGGATGATGTAAATCCCATGCGTATGTGGGTGTGAATAAAGATAGGGCTAGCAAGCCCGATATTAAAAGACGTTTCATACGAAATTGTGGTTTGTTGGTTTGACAAAAGTATAAAAATAATCGGGCGTTTTGAAATAAAATGTATCTTTGTAGTAGGTTAAAATTTTATGTGTAGTATGTTAAAAAATATTAGGTAGTATTAAATTTAAACTTATGGAATATTTAATTTATTTATTAGCAGTCGTTTTCATTATTGTAGGAATTATCGGTGACGTAGTGCCTGGACTTCCTGGCGTACCTATCAGTTATGCCGCAATGATTTTATTGCATTTTTTTACTGGCATCACATACTCAAATGAGACATTAATTATATATGGTGTCTTATGCGCGGTGATAACAATTATCGACTATTTTGTCCCGATATGGGGAACAAAGAAATTCGGCGGAACAAAAGCAGGAGTGAGAGGAAGCACCATTGGATTGATAGTTGGTGTTGTCGTCTTGCCAATTTTAGGAATTGTCATCGGTCCTTTTGGACTCGTCGGCATTTTGGCTGGACCATTTGTAGGAGCATATATAGGAGAGAAGATGTCAGGTGTTGATGATAAACTCGCATGGCGTTCAGCGATAGGATCTTTCGTAGGATTCGTGGCAGGAACATTATTGAAAGTAGTTTATTCTTTGGTAGTTGGTTTTGTTGTGATTAAAGATATTATCACTTCGTTTTTATAAGACACCGAGACACCAAGACACCAAGTAGAGACGTCACTCTTGTGGCGTCTAAAAAATCACAAAGTCGCGTTAATATTGCATCAACGCGACTTTGTTTTAATTGAAAATTGAAAGTTGAAAATGGAAAATTAATTTTCAACTTTCAGTTTTTAGTTTTCAATTTTAAAGTTCCTCCATAACTCTCTTCTTCCAGGAGTCTGGATATCCTGCTTGTTTTGGTCGTGCTGGATAACCGTGTCCGTTGTCGATGAATTTTCCGTTTTCTTCTTGTTTAATATTGCTGTCCAAGTATTTAACCAATAAGAAGTTGTCTAATTCTTTCCAACGTCTGAAAGTGTTTTTGCCTGCTTGTGATGAGAACTCTGTCAAGAAAGCTATGGTCTCTTCTTTGGAGGTTTCTAATAATGATAAAGCTTTCTCATCTGTCGCCTTGACTTGTTCCTGATAAGTCGTTTCTAATTCTTTCTGTACCTTTTGTATGTCGCCGATGACTCTGTTGTAGAAGAGGTATTTGAAGTGCGCCACTCTGTTGAAGAGCCAGAATGCTGAGTTGTCGGAATATGTTATCATATTGCCGTTGCCTTGTCTGAATTCTTCTGTTACTTCTGATATTGAGCAGTAGAATGGAGTGTAAACCGTTGAGTTTGTGTCGTCAACGCCGAACCAGATGATGCCGCCTATTTCATTTGGCAACCAGTTTCTTGTCTGTGCTATGAAAGAGAATCCTGTCTGTTGTGTGACGGTACATCTTTCGTGGAAATATTCCTGTCCTTCGTATTCCCAGTAGAGCGGAGTCCAGCGGTAAGGTGAACCGAATGGGTCGGCGCCAGCACCTTGTGACTTGTCCAACTCAGTGTTTTGGAAGTGGTTACGCATGAAATACATCATGTCGTCTAAAGATATTTTTCTGTTAGGTTTCACATAAAGTGGCATTCTTGGGTTGTCTAAGTTTTGTCCTGTGGCGTAATCCCAATATTGATCCATGTCGTCGCATACGTCGTTGAACATCATCCATACGCGGAGGTCGCAGATACGAGCTGCTGAGAAGTCGACAGGGGCGAAGGCGGCGCTGAAGTCAAAGTCGGCGTCCTTTCCGCTGAAGTAGTTCTTTCTTCTTGCGAAGTCGATGATGTCGTGTTTGTAAATCACTTCAACATCTTGATTATAAAGTTTCTTCCAGTCTTTATCTGTGATAGATTTCTTTCCGTCACGGAGTGGGAATGTGGTGATACGTGCTGCGTTGGCGTGACCAGAGACATAACCGTCAGGGATGCGAATAGCTACCCATACCGCGCCTTTGTCGGCGTTTATAGTGTCGTTTGATTTCTTGTCATAAATAGGATTATAGCCTTTGCCTATGATTTCCATATACCATACTTCGTTGGCGTCGGAGATGGAGAATGTCTCGCCGTCGCTGCCGTAGCCGTATTCTTCAACGAGTTCCGCCATTATCTTTATCGCCTCGCGTGCTGATGTGCTGCGTTCTAGCGCCATGAACATGAGACTTCCGTAGTCGATGATACCTTTAGGGTCGATGAGTTCTGTGCGGCCGCCGAATGTTGTCTCACCGAGGGCTACTTGGTTTTCGTTGATATATCCTACCACTTGATAAGTGTGTGCTGGTTGTGGAACGTATCCTCTGATGGCGTTGGTGCCGCGGTCGTAGATTGTACGCATGCTGCCTGGAGTCCAGTCGGCGGCAGGGGTGAAGTAGAGCTCGCCGTAACGTATGTGCGAGTCGGCGGCGTATGTGATGAAATTGGAGCCGTCGACAGATGCGCCTTTTGTTACGAGGAAGTTTGTACAAGCTTGAGAGTCAATGTTTAATAATATGATAAACATTGCTAATAATAATGATTTCAATTTTCTCATTTTGATATTTTATTTTCTTACAAAGATAGTGTTTATTATTTGATTTTAGTATTTTTGTGAGTGAAAATAATCTCGTGTAAAGCGAGTGGAACCGATAGAAACCAAATTAAATAATTTATGGAACTATGTGTTTTTATAATCGAGAATTAGATTTGTTGCAGCCCTTCAGGCTGCGGTGGTATTATTCAAATACACAACGCATTAATATCATATGGCGTTGCCATACGCTATATATGTTGCAGTCCTTCGGACTGGTGTGGTATGCCTGAAAGGCTACTACATATATAGCCCAATATATCATATTGGGATTCAAATAATAGCAGAGGCCATCGCAGCCTGAAGGGCTGCAACAGATTAACAAAGGCATCGCCTTATAGAATAACTAACTAAAATACCAAAATTATGTCACAATCATTATCACAAATCTATGTCCACCTAATATTCCACAAAAAATATAGTTCGGTGGCAATATTAGAAAAAGATCTTTCTAAATTATTCGCTTATATTGACGGTATAATCGTTAACAATAAGTCGTTAGTTGTAAAAATTGGCGGTGTTTCTGATCATATACATATTTTATGTACACATCCAAGGACGGTCACGACGGCTAAATTAGTGGAAGAAATAAAGAGGTGTAGTAGCAGATGGCTGAAAACATTGAGCCCCTATTATATCAATTTCGCATGGCAAGGAGGATATGCGATTTTTTCTGTCAGCGCTTCGAAAGTGGATAGTGTAGATAAATATATAATGAATCAAAATGAACATCATAAGAAGAAATCGTTTGAAGAAGAGTATATTGAATTTCTTAATGCGTATAACATTAAATACGATAAGGACTATGTTTTAAAAGATTGATGTTTTTCTATCTGATAAATACAAACAAATATGTATTTTTGTAAAAAATTAAGCAATGAAATATCAGACTACACCATTAGCGGAGAGACTGCGTCCGACTTCCTTGGACCAATATATTGGACAAGAGCATCTTGTGGGTGAGAATGCCGTTTTGCGTCGTGCAATAGAGAGCGGAAGAATTCCATCTATGATATTCTGGGGTCCTCCGGGTGTGGGTAAGACGACTCTGGCTTCAATTATTTCCAAACAAGTCAAGCGTCAGTTCTATGTGCTTAACGCTGTTAGCAGCGGTGTCAAAGAAGTGCGTGAGGTCTTTGATAGAGCGCGCATGGCTCCTGACACTCCGATATTATTCATAGATGAAATCCATCGTTTCAGCAAGTCGCAGCAGGATTCATTGCTTAATGCTGTCGAGAAAGGTCTCGTAATATTAATAGGTGCTACAACGGAAAATCCTAGTTTCGAGGTCATTTCGCCATTGCTTTCAAGATGTCAGGTTTATGTCATGAAATCATTGGAGAAAAGTGACTTGGAGAAACTGATTGACATTGCGGTTCCAGTGTTGGAAGACGACTATAAGAAAAAAATCGTAATACAAGAGAGTGAGGCTCTTATGCATATCAGCGGCGGTGATGCCCGTAAGTTGCTGAATGCAATGGATTTGGTAGTAGGTATGATGAGCGAGACTGCTACTGATGAGACGCTGACGATAACAAACGAAGTTACCACACAATATATTCAAAGTAATTTGTTGAAATATGATAGGCAAGGGGAGATGCATTACGACATCATCTCTGCTTTCATCAAGTCGATGCGTGGCAGTGATCCTAACGCTGCTGTATATTACCTCGCACGTATGATAGAGGCTGGCGAAGATCCTCTTTTCATCGCACGCCGTATGCTCATACTTGCATCTGAAGATATAGGCAACGCTAATCCTAATGCATTGCTGCTCGCCAACACTTGCTTCGATGCTGTGAATAAGATTGGTTTCCCAGAAAGCAGGATAATTCTATCACAGACTGCAATTTATCTTGCGACTTCACCAAAGAGCAACGCTTCTTATATGGCTATCAATATGGCGCAGGATCTTGTGCGTAAGACTGGTAACCTCAGCGTGCCTATGCATCTGCGTAACGCTCCTACGAAACTGATGAAAGATCTTGGTTATAAAGACGGATATAAATACGCTCACGACTATGAGGGCAATTTCGTGGAACAGGAATTCCTCCCGCAAGAAATTTCCGGAACGAAGTTCTACCAGCCTCAGAATAATCCAAGAGAAAGGGAGATGCAGAATTCGTTGAGAAACAAGTGGAAAGAGAAATACGGGTATTAAAATGTAGAGACGTTTCAATGTAACCATAAAAATAAACACACATTGAAGCGTCTATCTAATTGGGAGTTATTCTAAAGTTTTAAAATTCTAAAATTCTAAAATTCTAAAATTCTAGAATTTATTTTAACAACCTGTGGCAAAATGTCTTCAACTCCGTCATTATTAATAATGTAATCTGACTTGCTGATTTTTGTCTCTTCATCCCATTGGAGTCGCATTCTGGAGTGTACGTTCTCTTCGTCGCAGTTGTCGCGTTGCATTGCGCGTCGCAATCTTACGTCTACTGGAGCTGACACAAATATGATCTTATCAAACTGTTTGTCGAAGTTTTTCTCAAACAGAATAGCCGATTCGAACAAGACGTACTCTGATGATTGTTGCTCGCACCATTCGTCAAAGACTTGATTCAGCTTTGGATATAATAATGTTTCAATAAACTTAAGCGCTTCTGGATTTTGGAAGAGATGATAGGAGAGAAGCTTCTTGTTGAGACTTCCGTCAGCGAAATAGACTTCTTCGCCGAAGCGTCCTATGATTTCATTTTTGACATCTGGAAGAAAATATAGCTTTTTTGTCTCTTCGTCGGAATGAAATGTGCTTATGCCTAATTGATTGAATATCTTGCACACGTAGCTTTTACCGCTACCGATGTTGCCGCTTATCCCGATGCGTTTAATTCTCATTTTTCTCGATAATGATATATTCAACTTCTTTAGGCTCTAGGCTGAGTATTCTTGTGTTATTAGGATAATCAGTGAGATATATAGGAAGATAATTGTTTTCTGGATTGATGTCTGTAGTATCGATATTGACTTTGAAAGAATTTTCTTTGATGATGTTGTAATCTGTCAAGGATACTATATATTTAATCTTTACCTTGTCAGGGAAAAGTCTCAGGTTTTCTTTTGAATTGTTGATGATCGGCACGTTTACGACGGCTTCGGTGTATTTCTCGACAAAGATCTTGACATTGATGTCTTTATGATCTGCGTTTAACATGCCATCAAGTTTGAGTGGTACGTTGATGTCTATATTTTGGTTTATGTTTCTGAATGTGAAATTTTCAGTATAGATGTTGTCTATCTCTGCAATCTCGTTCTTTGGTCCATAAATAGTTACGGAATCAGGTGTCAGTTGTATTTTTCCGATTCTGTTGTATTGTTTCTCGTATGTGAGGTCTGCATTAGGGATGATCTTTACTCTGATGGAATCAAGTTGTTCCATGTTAAGTATGATTCTGTTTTCATCGAAAGAGATCTCACTAGGTTCCAATGTGAGGAAGTTGGCTATCTTTTCTTTAGCATAGCTGCTGCCAAAAGAGTAGGTGCTTTCGCCGTCTTTGTGCAAAGGCACCTCCTCTAATGATATGTCAACTTTACGTCTTGAAATTGGTTTGAAATAATAATTAAGTAATTCAAAACCGCTTGTCGATAAAGTGACTTTAATTTTTTGTGTACCGTTTGTAAGAACAAGGTCGGCAGGTGTGTCTTTGATGTTAATGGTAAGAGGTTCTGTTACAGTATAATTGCTTGATAACTTGATCAATAACCAAAACAATGCAGCGATGACGACAAATATCATCATGCTGCTGAATTGTTTGAATGCCTGTGAATCGTTATTCTTTCTTACCATTGTAAAGACAGATTTATGCTGCACCACCTACTTGGCTTGCGTTAGGAACGATAGCTGATTTTTCGAATTCGATCTTTGTGTTGTGGTCAACGCTAACAAGAACAGTGTGTTCTCTAACTTCTTCAACTCTACCGTGGATACCACCGATTGTAACGACTTTGTCACCTTTTTGAAGGTTTTCACGGAATTTTTGTTGTTCCTTAGCTCTCTTGTTTTGTGGACGGATGAAGAATAACCAGAAAACAACGAAGATTAAGATAATCATAAAAATTCCTGACCATGAAGATTGTTGTTGTGCTGCTTGAAGCAATGTAATGTTTAAAGCGTTCATAATTATTTATTTAAAATGTGTTAATATTTTCAACTTGTGCTTTTATTCTTAAGATTGTCTCAGAAGGATTGGTGTTGGCTTTTACGATAAGTCGTTTGTTTTGAAAGCCTTTATGTCCTTTACTGTCGTAAGTGATAGTGATTTTGCCTGATTCACCTGGTTTCACTGGAGTCTTTGTGAATTCAGGTGTTGTGCAGCCGCATGTCTTTTCAATGCTTGAGATGATCAAAGGTGCATTGCCTACATTCTTGAACTTGAATGTATAGCTTACCTGTTCTCCTTGTAATATTTTTCCGAAGTCGTGTTCTGTCTTTTCAAATTTGATGGCAGGCACGCTGCTTTTCTTGTTGCCTTCAGCAGAACTTGGATTGTTGACTAAATCAGTACTTATCTTAGTGCTTGATGATTCACATGATATCAAACCCAATATTATTATTAATGATAAAACCAATCTTTTCATTCTTGCCAGTTTGTTGTTTAACGTTTTTTTATAAATATTGTTCAATTAACTCCTAATTCCTAACTTCTAACTCCTAACTAATTATCATCTTCCGCTTCCCCAAATAGCTACAGAACCTTGATAACGGTGGTTGTCTCTTTCTCCAACACATTCTAAGACATAGAAATAAGTTCCGTCAGGTAAATTGCCGCCATCCCAGTCGTTTCTATAGTCAGAAGATTCATAAACGATGCGTCCCCATCTGTTAAAGATAGTAAGCTCGGTTCTGAGGTAATAATCGCGTAATGGATTGTATGATTCGTGTTCAAAACCTCTTGTCGTTTCGTCTTTGCCTTCATCAGCGCCACCTGTTGGGTCGTTGTCAATGATAAAGAAGTCGTTGATGCCGTCACCGTTAGGGGTGAAGACGTTAGGGATCTTTAACTTTACAGGTAATACGATGATATTGCTTGAAAATGTTGTGTCACAACCATAATCGACTGATTTAACAGTCAATTCAACTCTGAATGGCTGGCCGGCTTTTGATTCTTGATAATAGACATTGGTTGGTTCTCTTAAAATTGAAGTGCTTGTAATTTCGCCTAAATCGTCAGGATTGTCATAAAATGCCCATGACCATGAGTTGTATTCTATAGAGTCAACATCGCCTTCGAAAGTGAATGTGACATAAGGATTTTGAATATAAGCTGTGTCTTTTGGATTTGAAATGATTTCAAGCATCGGATTAGGGTAGGCTCTTGGAGTGAATGTCGCGCTTTGCACACAACTGTCGCCGCTTGCAGTATGGCCAGTCACATAGACTGTATATTCTTTCCATGCTTTTAAACCTATGGCTTCTTGGGGATTGCTTGGATTAGTCCAGATGTTTTCTCCATTGCTGGATTCCCATTCGTATGAGAATGACTCGTAACCTTTGCCTGTAGCATTTGCAATGACTTTGGCATTTTGTCCGTTTTCTGCTTTATTGTTGCTACATGTCAGCTGTGTCTGCTCAAACTCAATCACAAACTCGTTCATAATCGTAACAGTGATTTCGCTGTTGCATTCTTCTCCTGTTTGATTGTTCGTGACTTTTACGCTATAAGTTACGTTGTTTTCAGTTGCTGTTATGTTTAAGTTGAAATCTGTCTCGTCAATGATTTCATTTCCGTTTTTGTACCATTGATAAGTGTAGTCATAAGATTTGTCACTGACTTCCAAGCTTATCTCTTCACCATAACATAGTGGCATGCTGAAACCGTCTGGCAATTTAATCTCACAGTTGATCTGTGCTTTTAAGCTAGAAGAACAGACGATGAGAAATAACAATATGACTATCTTGAAAAAAACGTTGTTTCTTATATTTTTATTCATTTCTAAAAATGCTTTTTGATGTTTGCAAAGATAAAAAAAAACTCTATATAAATAATGTGAAACTTAACCATTTATTGTCACATTTTGAAAAAATAATCTTTGTTTGTAGATGAGTAAATTTCTCTTTTTGATTGTTTAAACCGATGGTGACAAAATGTCATTTTCATCTGAATGGAAATACTTTTGATAGATGGAAAAACAAACAACAAAAAAATAACAAAATGGATTTTAATCAGTTTACAATCAAATCTCAAGAGGCGATAAAAAATGCTGAAGAGATTGCTAAATCTAATGGAAATCAATCAATAGAAAACGTACATCTTCTCAAGGCTTTGATAAAGTCTGACGATTATCTCATACCGAATCTGTTTAATAAGTTGGGTGTCAATGTGGAAATCTTCAATCAGGTTTTGGATAAGTCGATAACTTCATTGCCAAAGGTTCAGGGTGGAAGTCTTTATCTTTCAAACGAAGCGAATAAGGCTCTTCAGAATGCTATGCAGGAAGCTAAGAACATGGGTGATGACTATGTGTCAATAGATCATATCTTGCTAGGAGTTTTCGAAACTTCTTCAACGGCTTCTAGGATTATGAAGGATAACGGCTTGACACGTAAGGATCTGGAAGATGTCATTCGTCAGCTTCGTAAAGGAAAGAAAGTAGATAATCCTCATTCGGAACAAAATTATGACTCATTAAATCGTTATGCTCGTAACTTTAATGAGATGGCAGCTTCAGGAAAACTGGATCCTGTTATTGGCCGTGATGAGGAAATCAGAAGAGTGCTTCAGATTTTGTCGAGAAGAACCAAAAACAATCCTATCTTAATTGGTGAGCCTGGCGTTGGTAAGACCGCTATCGCTGAAGGTCTTGCTCAAAGAATCGTCAGCGGCGATGTGCCTGAAAATCTGCAGTCTAAAAAAGTATATTCATTGGATATGGGTGCTCTTATAGCTGGCGCTAAATATCAGGGCGAATTCGAGGAACGTCTGAAGAATGTGGTAAAGGAAGTGGTTGACAGCGAAGGTGAGATAATTCTTTTCATAGACGAGATCCATACTCTCGTTGGCGCAGGCGCATCTAATGGCGCAATGGACGCTGCTAATATCCTGAAGCCTGCTCTTGCTCGCGGTGAGCTGCAAGCCGTAGGAGCGACGACATTGAACGAATATCAGAAATATTTTGAAAAGGACAAGGCGCTTGAACGTCGTTTCCAGATAGTTATGGTTGACGAACCTTCCGAAGAATCTGCTATTTCCATCCTCAGAGGTCTTAAGGAAAAATATGAGAATCACCACCAGGTGAGAATCCTAGATGAGGCAATAATAGCTGCCGTTGATCTTTCAATTCGTTATATTTCAAATCGTTTCCTTCCAGATAAAGCCATCGACCTTGTCGACGAAGCTGCTTCTCGTCTGAGACTGCAAATCAATTCTTTGCCTGAGGAACTTGAGAATATAGAGCGTAAGATCCGCCAGCTGGAGATTGAACGTGAGGCTATTAAACGTGAGAACGATACAAAGAAAATAGAGGAACTTTCCAAGGCGATAGCGGAACTCAGCGACGAGCGTTCTAAAATCAAGTCGCGCTGGGAGACAGAGCGTTCCTTTGTCGAGAAGATCCAGAATGAAAAGAAGAATATCGAACGTTATCGTTATGAGGCTGAGATTGCTGAAAGGGAAGGCAACTATGGTCTTGTGGCGGAATTGCGTTATGGAAAGATTCCTAATGCGGAACTGGCGATAGAAAATACCAAGGTGGAACTTAAGAAGGTTCAGGGCGATAGTCCTCTCATAGACGAGGTGGTTAATGCTGAAGATATCGCGGAAATCGTTTCTCGCTGGACAGGCATTCCTGTGAACAAGATGTTGCAGAGTGAACGCGAGAAACTCTTGAATCTTGAAAGAGAGTTGCATAAGCGTGTTGTGGGACAGGATGAGGCGATCGTGGCTGTGTCTGATGCGATACGTCGTAGCAGGGCAGGACTCCAGGATGCTCGCCGTCCTATAGGTTCTTTCATTTTCTTGGGAACTACTGGCGTGGGTAAGACCGAACTTGCCAAGGCTCTGGCGGAATTCCTCTTCGATGACGAGAATAATATGGTGCGTATAGATATGTCTGAATACCAGGAGCGTCACTCGGTTTCTCGATTGATAGGAGCGCCTCCTGGATATGTCGGCTACGATGAAAGTGGTCAGCTGACTGAAGCGGTACGCCGTAAGCCTTATTCTGTAGTGCTTCTCGATGAGATAGAAAAGGCACATCAGGATGTTTATAATATCTTGCTTCAGATTCTCGATGACGGTCGTCTGACTGACAACAAAGGCCGTTTGGTTGACTTCAAAAACACTATCATCATAATGACGTCTAATATTGGAGCGATGGCGATACAGGAAATGATGACTAAGAACTCTGAACGCAGAACTCTGAACTCTGACACAGACACAGACACAGACTCAGACTTTGAAGAGATGAGAAATAAAGTGATGGAGATTTTGCGTCAGTTTATGAAGCCTGAGTTTTTGAATCGTATTGATGACATTATTATGTTTGCGCCTTTGTCTAAAGAACAGATTATCAATGTCGTGTCGATGCAGTTCCATTCTTTGAAGAAGATGTTAAAGAAAAACGACATCGACATCGAGATGACGTCAGAAGCGATGAAACATATTGCGGAGACGAGTTACGACGTACGTTACGGCGCGCGTCCTGTGAAACGTATGATGCAACGTGAGCTTATCAACGATCTGTCGAAGATGATATTATCGGATAAAGTCAATAAGGAAAAACCTATTATCGTCGATTACGATGGGGAAGGGATTGTGTTTAGGAATTGAAAATTGAAAGATTAAAATTGAAAGTTAGAATTAATAATGTTGGGACGTGGTTTACTGCGTCCCTTGTTTTATTGTTTGTTTTGCATTTCAATTATAAAGTCGTCGGCTATGTAAAGGTCGCTGTAGAGATAAAGTCCAGATTCTTTGTTATGGAGTCTGGCGCAGGTGGAAAATGTTAGTATTTTATATAAATAAAGAAGGGACAACAGAGTAAAATGTTGTCCCTTCTGAATATGGTTTATTTGCTTTCTAATGAAGAATATTTCTTAAGATTTTTCAATCTCAAATCTTTTGAATTTTACTCCATTCTGGTTTTTATCATTTAAACAAATGATATGTGTTTTTATCAAGAATTTCTATTACTTGAAACTCTTTTTTTGATTTTATTTCTGTTACCCATGAATATAACTCAATGTCATTATTGTCAATGACATTGTTATTTTTGGTGTTTTTCTTTTTGTAATCGTGTTCTTTTATGTTTACGATAGTTTCCAAAAATTCTCTAATTTTTTGTGTGTCATCTGTCATTGTCCAAACTTTGAAAAATAAGATGATGTTTAAAATAGCAGTTGTTATTAATATTATTCCTATTGTTATTTCCATTTTTTTAAATGTTTTAAGTTAAACTTGTTATAAACTATATGCCAAAAGTAGTGTAAATAATATTTGCATCATTGATGCAGATGTATTCAATATGGATACTGTATCTGATCCGGTTACAATTGTTTGTATTTTTCAGAAAGGTCTTTGAAAAAGTCGTGTTTAAGGGCTTTGGAAATGTGGAGTAGGAGGGAAATGTCTAAATTGTCTTTGCGAAAGATTTTATGTATATGCGGACGAGTGCAACAGATATCTTTAGCCAGTTGTGTGGCTGTGATATTCTTTTCTCTCATTACTTGTTTTATATGTTGTCCGATATGCATAAAAAGAGCGTGAAATTAAACCTATCGCTCACAGGGTTTCCACGCCCTTCCATCAATAAGTTATTCCACGCCAAAACAGGCGTTTCCTAACGTCTTCTTGATGGTGTTCTCTGCGAGAGATTTTGTGGAAATTTGTGAGCAAGAATCGTTATGAAATGCTATATTATAATATGTCTAATATTTGTCTTTTGTTTAATCTATATGATGCTTTTGATTTTTTTTAACTTTGCAAAGATACGTTTATTTAAACTATAAAGATTGATAATTTATCAATTTTGAAAAATGTTGTTATTTGCAATAACTATACTTGCAGGAATATGTTGTATTCCTTTGTCTTCAGTGTAGATCACTACAGATTCACCTCGTTCGGATTTTTCCTGTAGCATACGCTTTTCTGCCAGTTCTAAACCAGCATTAAGTTTTTCTACAAATTCGTTAGCTTCTTTATTTGACATAGTTTTTTATTTTGTTATATGTAGTTTCTGAAAATATTTTAAAATCTATAGTTTTTCCGCCTTTTGCTATAAATGCACGAGGGTTTTTGCTATTGTCATATATAGCCCAAATATCAACTTCTTTCATAAAAATGTTAAATAGATTTTTAATGCCATTGACATATCTGCGTTGGATGACATCAATAGGAATATTATGACCTCCTTTACTAACTCGTTCTGCAACACGTTGTATTGCCAATTCTGGAGTTTCTAACCAAAAGAATATCAGATAAACTTTATAGCCTCTGTCTTGTGCTTTTTTGACTAAGTTGATATATGATTTTGTGGCAAGTGTTGTTTCAATTGAGAATGTCTCGTTTTTATTCAATAACTCATCTATTCTTGATAGCATTATTCTTCCAGCTTCGATAGCTGCATTTTCTGGATTGAAAGGGGATAGTCCTTTTGCTATTTCATCGGCGTTTACAAATTCTTTGCATTGTAAAATTTCAGGGAGAACCGTATATGATGCTGTGGTTTTGCCCGCACCATTGCAACCGCTGATGATATATAGATTTTTATTCATAATATGCAAAGATACGTAATTCTCTTTATAAGCAACATTGTATAACCAAAAAAAGTTTTACTCACAAACAAATAAAGGTGGTGTAAATTTTTCGTGCAGTTTCGTGTGATTTCGTGGAAACAAAAAAATCCGCCGATATTCGACGGATTTTCTTTTTATCAAGATTTAGAATCTCAAGCTTCAACTTCTGTTGTTTCTTCAGCTGCTGGAGCTTCTTCTGTTGCTTCTGCGCTTTCTGCTGCTGCAGCTGCTTCAGCTTCTGCTCTTCTCTTTGCTAATTCAGCGATACGTGCTTCATTAACTTTAGCTTCTGCTTCTAATCTTTCTTTTTGGATAGCTCTTTTTTGTTCTGCTGTAGCTTTTACTTCTTCAGCTGCTTTAGCTTCCTTCTCTTTCATCCAGTTTTGGAACTTAACTTCAGCTTGTTCTGCTGTCATAGCGCCTTTCTTAACACCAACTAATAAGTGTTTCTTTAATAAAACGCCTTTTTGTGAAAGGATAGAACGAACTGTGTCTGTTGGTTGAGCACCTTTGTTTAACCAATCCAAAGCTTTGTCAAAGTTGATGTTGATTTGAGCTGGTTGAGCTACAGGATTGTAGGTACCGATTTTTTCTGTGAAGCGACCATCACGTGGTGCGCGAGCGTGTGCAATTACAATATGATAAAATGGTTGACCTTTTTTACCATGTCTTTGTAATCTCATTTTTGCTGGCATAAACTAAATTTTTTAAATGTTAATAATAATTTAACTGTTAAACCTACCCGAGGTTTGCGGGTGCAAAAGTACAAAAAAAATCTTTACGAATTACGTCCGTACAAAATTATTTTTCAATTAGTTAATTTTTAATTCATCAACGAAAATCCATGCTGGATATCCATAGCCTGAATGTCCTTCTGGACACATATGTGGCTCGATGATGATATTGACGTAACGTACGTTTGTCTTCTCAAAATCAACGCTATATGATAAAACTCCGTCTTCTGCTATTGTCTCAATAGGGAATTCTTGATAGTGGATTTCTTTATAATTGCTTCCATCGTTAGATCCTAAAACCTTTACTGACTTAGTATTGAAAATCCAATCGCCTTTGGTTAAATTGCATTGGAATGACAAATTGCTTATCTCTTGTTCTTCTATCATATCGATTTTTGCGTCGAGGTTTTCTCCGAAGAAAGCAATCCAACGTCCTGTCTTGTAGTTCTTGCCACCAGAAAGTCCGTCAATCAAAGTGTTTGCTCCATCGAAACGATAGTTTTCGTGTGGTTCGTTCTTCAAAGTGATTGGTTTCATCGATGATTTGCTGAGTTCTATGTCTGTCTTGAATTCTTTGCCGACGCTTTTTGCTCTCTTGACGATAGCTCTTAACTTGGCGTTTTCTGTGAGCTTGAGTGCTTCTGTGTATTTTGTTCCGTTTGTCAATGGGTCGCTGCCGTCCAAAGTGTAGAGGATGTCGCCTTCTCCAAATTTAGACATTGTCACGTCAATGCATTTTGCTTCTACGTTAGGAACGATTTCAACGTCGATGTCGAAGATATGTTTTGCGTAGTTCCAGCCTTTGAGGTCGTAGAACTCGACCATCTTATATGCGCGTTTGAGGAAACTGTCGTAGTCTTTTTGCTCTGGTGAAACCCATTGCACTTCTGTCAATGCGTCCATTCTAGGAAGTATTCTGTAAAATACGGTGTTCATGTCTTTGATGTATTCAACCCAGAGGTTTCCTTGTGCGCCAAGAATATGTTTTGCTTCTTCTTCTGTGAGGTCTGATGGGATTGGTTCAAATTCATAGACTCTTTCAACAGGAATATAACCTCCGATTGCGAGTGGCTCGTCATCGGTGTTGTCGGTTTGATAATAGTCGAAGTAGAGGTGTGAGCAAGGTGTCATGATGACGTCGTGGTGTTGTTTCGCGCCTTCTTTGCCGCCGTCGATGCTTCTCCAGCTCATAACTGTTACGTTTGGTCCGAGACCGCCTTCGAGGATTTCGTCCCAGCCGATGACTTTACGTCCGTGGTCTTCGA
>JAZKYV010000067.1:0-34954 GCA_045612345.1 Bacteroidales bacterium | reverse complement strand
CGCATTCCCCAGAAATCTTCAAAAACGATCTCTGCACCATTCTTGGTGAGAATGTCTTCGAATTTCTTCACCGCTTCCTTCATCTGTTCATCAGATAAAACGGGAGTTAAAATGAAAACGGTTTCGTACTGATTCATAATTTAATTTATTGATTATTAAACAATTAAGTTGAACTAATGTGTTCTATTTTTAGTTTTGCAAAAATAATAATTTTTCTTTTAAAATGAAATAAAATTTTAAAAAATATATAATATTTTCTTATTTATTGCTAATCAGTTCGTTACAGATAAATTCAGCTGCTTTCCCGTCGCCAAATAATTCAGGGTATTCACTGATTTTGTTGTATTTAAAGTGATAATATCCGTTAACAATTTTCTCTTCATCAGCATCTGTAATGATCGCAGCTCCACATTCGACAATCTCTTTCCATTCGGTCTCACTCCTTATTATAATACATGGCTTCTTGAAGAAAAAGGCTTCTTTCTGAACTCCACCAGAATCCGTCAGGACGATGCTTGCGTTCTTTTCCAGCTTTATCATTTCTAAAAACGAAGCTGGAGGAATGATGTGAATTCTCTCATTATTAATAAGTTCATTGTATATTTCTGAACTCAAATTGACATCTAGTAACTTCTTTGTTCTAGGATGCAACGGAATGATGATTTCTTCTTCCTTTGATAATCTTAACAATGCTCTTATGATTGAACTCAATCTCTCAGGTTCATCAGTATTGTTGTTTCTATGTATTGTACATAAAATGTATTGAAGATTGTCTGTTGTCTGTTGACTGTTGACTATTGATTCAAAGAACATACTATTGTCATACATCACGTCGCCGCAATGATAGATTCCAGGATTGTCGATTGTAAAAGGTTTTTTGTTTCTAGGATTGAATCCTTCGTTTATAAGGTTTTTGTAACCAGTTGCGGTAGGGGAGAACAGCATCGTTGAACAATGGTCGCAGCATATTCTGTTGATTTCTTCTGGCATTGCCTTGTTGAAGGAACGTAATCCTGCTTCTATATGAACTATAGGAATATGTATTTTCGATGCTGCTATTGCGCCAGCCAGCGTTGAATTGGTATCACCATAGACTACAATATAATCTGGTTTTTCTTCGAGAAGTATTTCTTCGATGCCTTCAATCATTTTGGAAGTCTGTTCGCCGTGTTTGCCTGATCCTACGCCTAAATTATAATTAGGTGCGGGTATGCCTAACTCGTCGAAAAACACTTGCGACATATTTTCGTCGTAGTGCTGCCCTGTGTGTACTATGACTTCTTCTATCTCATTAGAGAATTTCTCTTTGATGGCGCGACTCAAGGCTGCGGCCTTGATAATCTGTGGTCTCGCTCCTATAATGGTGACAATTTTTATCATTTTGTTACAATAAACCTTCATCTGCAAAACTAAAATAATTATCGTTACCAATGATGATATGGTCTAAAATTTTAATCTCTAGAAATTTTCCTGCTTTGCATAGATTGTCGGTTATTTGTTTGTCGGCATTGCTGGGAATCACATTTCCAGAAGGGTGGTTGTGGCAAAGCATCACGCTTGCAGCATTGTTTTCCAGTGCGCATTTGAAAATCTTCTTAGGATCTGCTGTCGTTCCAGTCATTCCTCCTACGCCAATTTGCTCTAGTCTGATGACTTTGTTGGCGTTGTTGAGAAGCATGATCCAGAATTGTTCGTGGTTGAGGTCGGAGAGATGTGCGTAGAAGCATTCGTATGCTATCTGACTGTTTTTGATAGACTGTTTTACCAATGCTTCGCTGAAACGGCGTCTTCGTCCAAGTTCCAACGCTGCGGATATTGAAACGGCTTTTGCTTCGCCTATGCCGTTGTATTTCATTAAGTCGTTGGTGCTTAATTTGGAAAGTTCGATGAGGTTGTCCTTGCTGTCGTTGAGAATACGTCTCGACAAATCTACAGCGGATTCTTTGCTGTTGCCACTACCTATTAATATAGCGATCAGTTCGGCATTGCTTAATGCTTCTTTTCCTTTGGATAGCATCTTTTCTCTCGGACGGTCTTCTTCCGCCCAGGATTTTATGGTTTTCATGGTTTTTGGTTTTTGGGTTATTGTTGAGTTACACGACGTGTGACTATGAAATCATTTTTTTTATTTATTTTTTTCTCTCTTTGGGAACCATCCTTTTTGTACTCGTTCTCTTTGCTCGAAGAGTTCATGTATCGACCAAAATGATGATGCACCCCAAACTGCTAATAAAATTGACCAGGTAAGTTCCTTAATCATAATGGATGTGATAGTGCTGACTATTCCCATCAGTGCGAAAACCCACCAGCATTTGACTCCGAAGTAATATTCTCCTTTTATTACCAATGGATGAAATATGCCAATTATTAAAAATGTAGATATACCGATAAAAATTCCGTTCAGGTTATATGTATCTAAGAGTTCAATCATTGCTATTTGTCTTGATGTTTAGTCAGTTGACTTGTCTTAATAAATATTAACAAAAAAACCGGCCAATTGACCGGTTTTTATTGTAGTATAATTTTCTTATGCTAATTTTGCTGTGTGATGTGCAAGTTTTGACTTTAAGTTAGCAGCTTTATTTCTGTGGATGATACCGCGTTTAGCTGTCTTGTCAATAATTTTGTACATTTCTGAAAGTTTTGCTTCAGCTTCAGCTTTTTCTGTTAATGCTCTGAATCCTCTAACAGCAGCGCGCATTGCTCTAGCGTAGAAGCGATTGCGTAAACGTCTTTTTTCTGTTTGACGGATTCTTTTGATTGATGATTTGTGATTTGCCATATCTATATTTATTTTTTTATGAATTCTATACCATATTCGGGGTGCAAAAATAGTTATTTTATCGTTACGAATTACATTTTTTAACGAAAAAATTATCTTTTTTTTAAAATATTTTTTTTACACCTTATCTTGTTGAATTACACGTGTTTCAGAGTTGTCGCCTTTGTTGATGATGCTATCGATGGTTACATTGACAAAAGTATTCTTTTCCAAATTCTTGCCTTTGAGTTGCATAGGGATATAATTTTCGCCATATCCTAATGCAATTCCATCAGAATTAATACGTTCAATAAGCATTTTTTGTTCCTTGCCTAACATTTGTTCGAAATATCGTTTCTTGTTTTCGGCAGATATTTGTCTTATAACAGCACTGCGTTCAGTTTTGATCTTCTCAGGAACTTGGTTTGGCATCGTGGCGGCTTTCGTGCCGTTGCGGATAGAGTATTTGAATGTATGTATGTGACTGAAACCTATTGTTCTGCACATTTCTGCGCTTTCAAGGAAGTCTTCTTCTGTTTCACCTGGGAATCCTACAATTAAGTCGGTAGTGATGTTGAAATCAGGAATGACTGTCTTGATCCTTTCGCACATATGTCTGAAATCAGCAGCAGTATAGTGACGGCGCATTGCTTTTAAAGTGTTTTCGGCTCCGCTTTGAAGGCAGATGTGCATATGTGGGGCTAACTTGTCATTTTCAAAGAGATGCAAGAATCTTTCACTGAAGTTGTCAGGTTCAATGGATGAAATTCTTAATCTGAAGTCGCCGTCAATCTTTAAAATGTTTTCTATCAATGTTTCAAAGTTGACGTCTTGATATTGGTAGCGACCCATATTTACGCCAGTCAAAACGACTTCTTTGAATCCATGGTCAACGACTTTACGTATGTTGTCGTAAATGTCTTTGTCGTTGCGGCTTGTAGCTCTGCCTCTTACCATAGGAATTAAACAGTAAGAACAGAAATTGTTACAGCCATCGTGAATCTTTATTAAGCTTCTTGTATGGAAAGTGTCGTATGCTGGTTGATATCCGAATAAATCAATGTCTAATCCTTCAGGATCGAGAGATTCGCCTTTGAAGTGTTTGTCGATGATTGTGAAAAGTGCATATTTTCTTTCGTTGTCAATGGCATAGTCAACGGTCTTTTTTTCTAACAGCTCGTTTTTTCTGTGGTTGACCATGCAGCCTGTTGCAACGATAAGACTGTTAGGATGTTGTCTTCTGATCTGATGTAAAGCCTGGCGACATTTCTGGTCGCTTTGGTTAGTGACGGTGCAGGTGTTCACTACGAAAACGTCTGCGTCATCAGATGTCTCTACAATGTCGTAACCAGCCTCTTTGAAACGAGATGCCAAAGCGTCTGTCTCATAAAGGTTTACTCTACATCCTAATGTCTTAAATGCTATTTTCATTCTGTGACGAGATTTCCTTCTATTGATAATGGTGTTGCTGATGTTACTTCAACCTTGACAATCTTGCCGATGAGGTTTCTGTCGTTTGACTTGAAACGGATAACAATCTTGCCTTCTGTATAACCAGTGAGATAAGACTTGTTTCTGTCGAATCCGTTTACGATAACTTTCAAGGTCTTGCCAACAAGTCCTTGGTTGTAAACCAAAGAGTGTTTCATCAACTCGTCTGTGAGTATGTGATAGCGTATTTTCTTTGTTGCTTTAGGAACGTCGTCGGCCCATGTTGAAGCGACAGCTCCTGGACGTACGCTGTATTGGGCTATATAAGCCATGTTGTATTTGAATTCTTCCATGGCTTTTCTTGAATTTTCAAATTCTTCTTCTGTCTCGCCTGTGAAACCGACGATGATATCTGTGAATATCGTTGCTTCTGGAATCAGTCTTCTGATAGTATGAATGATGTGGCGATAGTCGTCGATGGTGTGCTTTCTGTTCATACGATCAAGCATTGCGTTGTCGCCAGACTGTATAGGAAGATGTATTTGCTTAGCGAGGCATTTGTATTGTGAAATGACTTCTATCACTTCGTCGCTCATGTCGCGTGGGTGAGGAGATGTGAAGTAAACCCAGAATTCTTTGTCTACGCTGTTGCCGTATTCGCCGATTCTGCGCAATAATTCTGCGAAATTTATCTCTTCACCTTTTTTGTCTAATCCGTATGAGTTTACATTCTGACCGAGCAATGTGATCAGTTTGTAGTCTTTTTGTACTAACTCTTTCAATTCTGTCAAGATGTCTTCTGACTTGCGAGATACTTCACGGCCTCTTGTGTAAGGAACTGCGCAGTAGGTGCAGAATTTGTTACATCCGTTTTGGATTGGAATAAAAGCTTCGAATTCGGAAATGTGATCTGGTTCGATAACCCAGAATCTGTCCATATTGGCAGATGGATTTATCTTGTCATTCTTGTGGAATAGAGGCGCGAGAGGACGTTTGATTTCTTGATATTCGATCTCGAAATTTGGTTGAGGGTTTGTAGGTACGACGATTCCGTATTGACGAATCATGTCTGGTAAGTCAGGCAAGTCGTTCATAGTGAATACTAAATCAAATAATTTCAAGAAACGTTCTCTGTCTGCAGGAAGAATACAACCTGAGACAAAGGTGATGCAGTTTTTGCGGTCCTTCATCTCGTTCCATTTCATGATGCGGCTGTAAACCTTGTCGATGCCTTTTTGTCGAACCGAGCAGGCTATGATGCCTAATAATGTTGCTTCGTCTTCGTTGTCTGTTGGCATGAATCCCATGCCTTGTAATATTGTTTTAACACGCTCAGTGTCACTTTGATTCATCTGACATCCTAATGGAAGGAGGAAGTATTTCATCTATTCTGTAATTTAAAAATGTTAGTTTGCAAAGATAAGAAAAAAGTCGACAAGTCTTAGTAAATAAGGCTTATAATATCTTTTATGATTTCGTTGTCTGAACTTGGTGCTTCTTTTAAGTTAGCACCTCTCAGTAATTCTATTGCGGCATTGATTGACACAGGTTCCAGGCTGTCGGACGCAATGTTGATGTCTCTGATGAGACATTTGTCTTCGTCAATGTCTAGGTCTAAGTCGATGCTTCCCCAGTCGAATGTGGCGCTTTTCTTTGTGTGGAATTCTTTCCATTTTCCAAAGAGGTATTCTTCGCTTCCGATATGTTGGCTTAATTTGACAGCGTCATTGCTACATAGGTCGTCGAAGTTTATTACAGTGGCTGTATTTTGGTAAACATCTTCGAAAGCTTTGATGAGGTGAGGAATGATGTTTTCTGATGTTATATCCGCTACTTCAGAAAGGTTTATAACTCTGCTTGCTACAGATTTGACTCCGTGTTTGTGAAGTTTCGCTGGTTTTACCTTAAGGTATCTTTGCAGACGTTCACCATCTGTTTTGATTAGAATTGTTCCGTGGTGTAATCCTTGGTGTTTTGTCTTGGCGAAAGCGTTGCCAGAGAATTTGCGTCCTTGATAAGTGATGTCGTTTCTGCCGCTTACTTCTGTTTCGAGATTGAAATCTAGTAATGCTTTCTGTATGACTTGCATCTGTTTTTTGACATCGTAAATATCTTTGTCTGCGATAAAGGAGAAGTTAAGGTTTCCTAAGTCGTGGTATACTGCTCCGCCTCCGGTTCTTCTTCTTGCGAGAAATCCACCTTCGTTAAGCAATGATTCGATGTCGCATTCGCTATATGGATTCTGGTTGGCTCCAATTACAACAGTCTGCTTGTTTTTCCATAAGAAAAGACTTACAGTATTTGGAAGAAAATTGTCAAGAAGATTACTTTCAACGGCTAGATTTATATAAGGGTTGTATTGGTTTCCTATTATGATTTGTAGTTTGGTCTTGTTTTCTGTAGCTGTCATTTGGGTTATTTCTTTAAAGGGTTCTCTATGATGTAGCCTATATTTAGGAACGCACCGGCGTTGACGTTGCGTCCTTGGTTTTTCGTAACATTGGTTAATCCTAGGAAATATCTGAATTCAATGAAGATATTGTTGAATGAGCTTTGGCCGAGATCTCGGGTGAATACTCCGAACGCTAATCCGAACTCGAAGGGGTTGTATGTTCCTTTTTCGAATTTTGTGATCTTGGAGGTTGTGTTTCCAATTTTTTCCTTGTCTTTTCCGCTTAGGCAGAAATTGAATGAAGGTCCTATTTCTAATCCGATCAAGTCTTTGATGGTGTATTGGTAGAGGATAGGTATGTCGATGTAGTATAGTGATGTTGAGTGGTAGATTTTAAGATAGTTGTATTGGTCGTCTATGATTTTTGAGAATTGCTGTCCTTTGGCTGAGAATTTCACGTTGGCTACGATGCTCATGTTTTGATCTAATCTGTACTGAGCAATACCGCCAATATTGAAACCGACTTTAAGACCGCCATCGTCGTTTTTTGTAGAGATGGTGTTCATGTTCAAGCCGCCAGTAAAACCGTATAATAAATCTTGTGATTGGGAATTAGTGCCAGAAAAGATAATTATCAACAGTGAAATAAAAAGAGAGAAAAGTCTCTTTTTTAGGGTAATGTGTTTTATTGATAAAAGATTTACCATAAGCACTAAAAAAGCCACTCGTAATTTGAAGTGGCTCTGTGATTTTTATTTGTAGTCTCTAGGGGATTTGAACCCCTGTTACCAGGATGAAAACCTGACGTCCTGACCAGACTAGACGAAGAGACCGCCCATTAAATGACCACTTTTTAAAGTAGTGGTGAACTTTTGTAGTCTCTAGGGGATTTGAACCCCTGTTACCAGGATGAAAACCTGACGTCCTGACCAGACTAGACGAAGAGACCGCCGTGTTTTGTGATTGCAAAAGTACACAAATTTTAATTACGCGCAACTAAAAAATGAACTTTTTTGAAAATATTTTTTAGTTGTATAATTATCAGTGGTTTATATTTAAAAAACAAAGCGGAAAATCTAGATTTTTCCGCTTTGTACTATGCTTTTTGTTATACATTTAAGGTCTTATTATGCCTAAAATATCACAAATCGTAAATTATTCGAATGTAAATGATAATTGGAATGTCTTATTTTTTAATTTGTCAAAGCTGTCTGTGAGTGGTGTTGGATTTGCTGGATCTATCATATTACGTAATCCATAGCTCATTTTTATTTCTATGCCAAATTTGAATTCACCTGTATAGAAGTCGAATCCGGTGCCTATTTCAGGAGCAAAATCATATCGTCTTAGTTTTATGTCAAATTTCTTTGCTGTGCAATTGATTTTATTGTTGGCTCCTAATGTTATGTAAGCTGCGGTGTTGTTGTATCTTTTTGATCGGTATTTGAATTGTAAAGGAAATTCAAGGTTGACCTGATTTCTAGAAAAATACTGTTCGTGTACCTTTTCTCCTTCTGCTGAATAGACTGTGTATTTATATTTGATATCTGAGTCACAAAAACTTATGGTAGGGATAAATCTGAAATCGAAATATTTTGCAAGACGAAAGTTGCAAACCCATCCTACAGATAATCCGGATGGCAAAGGTATGGAAATGTCGTTGATGATATATATGCATTCATTATTGTTTATATTTTGGAAATAAAGCTGTCCATGTTCTCCCTCATATTCTTTGGTTTGGAAGCCTGCGATGAATTGTGGTGAAAGCCACATTTGGTTATAACTTACAGCAAGTCCGAAATGAACAGGCTCGTTGTCATATAACGGCATGTTTAAAGGCTTGTTGTTCTGTGCGTTCAGAATTTTAGGCATCATGCAGAGTACAAGGCAGATGCAAGTTAAAATGTTTGCTATTCTTTTTTTCATAAACTCAAAACGAGTGAGATGTGCTTTTATTATAGGTGTTTTATCTTATTTTTTTACTTTCTTCTTTTAGTCTATTTTTATTAATAGGTACGACGCCGAGTTCTTCGCAGACGAGACCGCCTGCGAGGTTTGATAAGGCTGCTATATTATATGCATCTTGTTTGCAGACGAGGCTTAGCATCGCGACGCTTAATACGGTGTCGCCGGCACCAGACACATCTGCTATTTTTCTAAGATGCGCTGGTATATGATGTGCTGTGTTTGTTTCGTAATCTTTTATCAAAACGCCTTTCTCGGATAATGTCGTCATGATGTATCTGCAATTCAGCTTTTCTTGCAATACATCTATGGCTTTTGTGATTTCTTCAATGCTGTCGTCTTTTGATGAGATGCCGACACCTTCCTTCAATTCCTTTAAGTTAGGCTTGAAGAATGTTACGTTTTGATATGCTAAGAAATTCTTTTTCTTAGGGTCAACGCCGATAGGGATGTTTTTTTCATTTGCTATGGAAATGACTTCCTTTATCAGCTTTTCAGTTAAAACACCTTTGTTATAATCTTGTAGTATTATTCCATCGATGTTTTCTGTATTTGCAATTTCACGAATTTTGGCTATCAATGAGTCGTGTTCTGTTTCTGTAAGGTCGAATGTATCTTCGGTATCTACACGTAGCATTTGTGCGTTGTTGCCGATGATTCTGACTTTGGTCGTTGTGATTCTCTCGTTGCTTTTCACTATGCCTGAGACATTCATGTCGTGTTCAAGCAAAAGTGATGTCAAGTCGTTTGATTTCTCGTCATTGCCTATTATAGAACATAAGATAGGTTCTGCTCCCAAGGCTTTAAGGTTTTGCGCTACGTTTGCCGCGCCGCCCAGACGTGAGAATGTCTTTGTCACAGAGACAATCGGAACGGGAGCTTCTGGTGAAATTCTTTCAACTTTACCATTCATATAGACGTCGAGCATCATGTCGCCGACTATCATGATTTTTTTGTTTTTAAAAGAATTGAATAGAATTTCCATGTTTAAGTCAATAAGTCAATAAGTCGATAAGTTGATTGGTTGAAAAGTTGTGAGTCAACAAGTGCTTATCGACTCATTGACTCACAGACTTGTTGTCTTATTTAAGTTTGCTTAAAGCTTCTTTAATTCTGATAGCTGCTTCACGAAGTTTGTCTTCTGATGTAGCGTATGAAAGACGGATACATTCGTCGTTACCGAAAGCTGCGCCACCAACGCAAGCAACGTGAGCCTTGTCTAACAAGTATAAGCAGAGGTCATCGCTGTTGTTGATTGTTGTTTCGCCGTCTGTCTTGCCGAAGTAAGATTTGATTTCAGGGAACATATAGAAAGCGCCTGCTGGTCTGCTTAACTTCAAGCCTGGGATTTCGCTTAAGAGTTCGAAGAACATGTCGCGGCGGTTTCTGAAAGCCTTGAGCATAGTTTGGATTTCTTCTGAGTTTTCAGGAGACATCTTCATTGCTTCTAAAGAAGCTGCTTGAGCGATTGTACAGATACCTGATGTGTATTGGCCTTGGATTTTGTTACATGCAGAAACGATTTCTTTAGGAGCTGCGATGTAACCTATACGCCAACCTGTCATAGCGTAACCTTTAGCAACACCGTTGATGATGACGAGTCTGTCTTTCAATTCTGTGAATTGACCCATGCTTTCGTGTTTTTGTTCGTATTGGATGAATTCATAGATTTCGTCAGACAAGATGATGACTTGTGGGTGTCTTTTGAATACTTCTGCCAAAGAAGCTAATTCAGCTTTTGTATATACTGAACCAGAAGGGTTGCATGGTGTGCTGAAGATGAAAGCCTTTGTTTTTGGAGTGATAGCTGCTTCTAATTGTTCAGCTGTGATTTTGAAGTTTTGTTCAGCTGTTGTGTTGATGAATACAGGAGTACCGTCAGCTAATTTAACCATTTCAGGATATGAAACCCAGAATGGAGCAGGGATAATAACTTCATCGCCTTTATCAACTATAGCCATGAAAACGTTTGTGATAGCTTGTTTTGCACCGTTTGAAACGATGATGTCAGCGTCTGTATAGTCAAGGCCGTTGTCGCGTTTTAATTTTTCAGCGATAGCTTTGCGCAATGCTGGTGTACCTGGAACGGGAGGATAGTGTGTGTCGTTGTTGTTGATAGCATCGATACCTGCTTGTTTTGCTGCAACTGGTGTGTTGAAGTCAGGTTCGCCAATGCTTAAAGAAATAACGTCGATACCTTGAGCTTTTAATTCACGGCTTAATTGAGTCATTTTTAATGTAGCAGATTCTGCCATGTTGTTGACTCTTTGTGATAAAATGATGTTTCCCATTTTTGTGCTTTTATTTATGATGTTAATGTTAAAAAACTAAATTATTTCAATTTACAAAAGTACTATTTTTTGTGATAACAAACACCTATTATTTTTTAAATTTAATAAAATGTTTTTCGTTATATTTGCATAAAATATTTTGATGATGAACATTATTGATATAATAGAAATTATACTTATAATATTGTTGGTGGCTTCTTGTATCATTACGTTGAAAAGAGAAGAAAAATCAAAGAATGATATTATAGACAAGATTAAAAAAGACAATGAGTTGAAAGCAGTCTCGTTGAAGCTCACGATACCATTGAAGATCCAGGCTTATGAACGTCTGCTTCTTTATATTGAACGTATTCAGTTTCCCGTTTTGGTGAAACGTATTTTCCATCCTGGCATATCAAGAGACGACTTTCATTTCTCGCTTTTACAAAATGTTCAAGATGAATTTGAACATAATCTCGCACAACGCCTTTATGTCTCAGAGTCTACATGGCAACTGATTGAACTTGCTAAGGAAGAGGTGCTGCAAAATTTGAATGCGGTCTTCAATGACAATCCTAGTGCTGATGTGGCAATGATAGCTCAGAAACTCGCTTCATTTGAAAATCCTATGGTGGAAAAGGCTGTTGTAAATATTAAAAATGAATTTAACTCTTTATAGAGAAATAGTTATGGAATTTTCAGCAATACAAATAGCAAGCTTTCTCTCTGGTACCATCGAAGGTGATCCAGATGTTAAGGTTTATAATGTGGCAAAGATAGAAGAGGGCGCTCCTGGAATGTTGAGCTTCCTCGCAAACCCAAAATATTCTCAATATCTTTATACTACCAAGTCTTCTATAGTTCTTATCAATAACGATTTCGAACTTCAGGGCGAGGTGTCTGCGACTCTTATCAGAGTGCCTGACGCATACGCGGCATTCGCACAGCTGCTTGGTCTCTATCAGCAGTTTATGGAATCTAAAAATGGCGTGTCATCTCTCTCGTTCATTTCTAAAGATGCAACATACGGCGATGATGTATATATAGGCGAATTCGCTTTCATAGGTGAAAGGGTGAAGATCGGCAACAGAGTCAAGATCTATCCTCAGGCTTATATCGGCGATGATTCTGTAATCGGTGATGATACAATAATATACGCTGGCGCAAAACTTTATGCGCAGACAGTTGTTGGTAAGTCTTGTATACTGCATTCTGGTTGCGTCATCGGCGCTGACGGCTTCGGCTTCGCTCCTCAAGAAGATGGTTCTTATAAAAAGATTCCTCAGATCGGTAATGTGGTGTTGGGTGATAATGTTGAGATTGGCGCAAATACTTGCATCGACTGCGCAACAATGGGATCGACAAGAATTCATGATGGCGTGAAACTCGATAACCTCATCCAGGTGGCTCATAATGTTGAGATTGGCGATAATACTGCCATAGCAGCACAGACAGGAATCAGCGGTTCTACTAAAATCGGAACTCAATGTGTGATAGGTGGACAAGTCGGTTTTGTAGGTCATATTCATATTGCGGATAATACTAAAGTCGCAGCCCAGACTGGTGTTATCGGCAGCGTGAAAAAAGAAGGCGAGGAACTTATGGGTTATCCTGCAATGAAACTGAAGGACTTCTTGAGAATGTCTGTCTATACTAAAAACATAGAGAAGTTGGTGAAACGTGTTGAGGAACTGGAAAAGAAACTAAATGAAAAATAACTATAACAGCTAAAGGTACAGTAATGAAATTAGAAAAACAACAAACCATAAAACAAGATGTAAGTATTAGCGGAACAGGTCTTCATACCGGACAGAAAGGTACTTTGACGTTTCATCCTGCTGAAGCGAATCACGGCATAAAGTTTAGACGAATTGATGTTGAAGGTCAGCCTGTCGTTGAGGCTAGAGTGGAAAATGTCGTGGATACATCACGTGGAACTACTATAGCTCAAAATGGTGTTAGAGTCTATACCGTTGAGCACATACTTGCATCATTGCGTGGTGCTGGCGTAGATAATGTGTTGATAGACATAAATTGCGAAGAGCCTCCTATTCAAGACGGCAGCGCAAAGAATATGATAGAATCTCTTAAGTCTGCGGGCATCGTAGAACAGGATGCTGAAAGAGAATATCTTCGTCTTAAAAGAAGTGTGAGTTATTTCCATCCAAAAATCGGTTGTGAGATTGTCATTGAACCAGCCGATGACTTCAGAATGGAGGTGAGCGTCGATTATAACTCACAGGTGCTTAAACCTCAGACTGCGGTCCTTGAAAGTATGGCGGATTTCGAGAAAGAGATTGCTCCTTGCCGAACTTTCGTGTTCTTCCAGGAATTGGAAATGCTTCTTAAACATAATCTTATCAAAGGTGGCGACCTCTCAACTGCTATAGTCTTTGTAGAGAACTTCGTCGGTGAAGAGGAACTTCAACGTGTGGCAAAGCTGTTCAATATGGAATCTGTTGGAGTTCATGAAGGTGGCGTCTTGAATAACACTACATTACATTTTGAAAATGAACCTGCACGCCATAAACTCTTGGATTTGATTGGCGATATGGCTTTGCTCGGAAAACCAATACTCGGTCATGTCAAGGCGTTCAAACCTGGACATCTAGCTAATACGGAATTCGTGAAGTTGATAATAGAGAATTTGGAATAGAGGGAAAAGAGGATTGAGAGGGAAAGAGGTATTAAAGTAAAAAGAGCTGCTGTTAATTAACGGCAGCTCTTTTAATTTTAAATTTTATTATTATTTTTCGATGAAGTCATCACCGTCTTTCTCATATGTTTTTCCCCAACTACCTCTGTAGGTTTTTTCTCCAAATAAACCTTTTTCTTCAGTGACTTCATCGCCGTTGTCCAATCTCCATCTTCTCTTGCCGTTTGAACTGCCAGTGCTGCCTGTGAAAATTGCGAGTGCAATCCACAATACTAATACGATGACAACAACAATGAATGCTGCATAGAGGAGACCTGCTAAAATTGCGATAGGAGCTATGATTGCATAGAAACCAAACCATAAACCTAATATGGCTTGAATGCAATACCACCATTTTCTACCTTGAATAATAGGTAATCTTTTCTTAAGATAGTTTATTGTGTAGAGTGTTGTGAATAATAATCCAGGAATTGCAGCTAAAATAAATCCCAAAATTCCATTCATAGACTCGAATCTTGCAAAAAATAATGTTATAAAAAATGCGAGTACAAAAGAAGCTTGGGAACCAAAGAAATAAATTATTGAATTGATACCAAGTTTTGATTTGTAATTTTCATCAAATTGTGTTAAGAAGTTTTCTTCACATTCATTGATTTTGTTGAAAATAGTTCTTGGTAATTTCCATAAGAACATTAAAATACTTTTAAACATAACTTTATTTGTTTGGGTTCTTTTGTTAAACTTTGCTGTAAAAACAGAAGAACCGCATAAAATCTGTTTTACAGCAATTACTAATGCTTGTATCAATATTGCATATCGGCTATATTGATGTGCAAATATTGGGATTTTATTTAAAAAAAGCAAATGTTTATTTATAAAAAATAGAAAAAATTGATTGTTTGTCAATTTTGATAAGTTTAAGGCGTTAAATAAGATTTTTACGTTATTTACTATACAATCCCGATAAAAATCTTCCGACACTTTCGTATCCGTATTTCTCTATGACGCTATTTCTTAAATAATTGGCGTCATAGTTTTTATGCGTCTCTATCATTTTTATCATCGCTTCGGCCAAAGCTTCTTTGTTTCTCGGTTCGACCAAAATGCCTTTGGTGTCGTCAATCATTTCCTTGATGCCGCCGACATTGGTGCTTACGACTGGCAATCCTGATGCCAAGGCTTCAAGAATTACGACTGGCATATTTTCATAGTTGCTTGATAAAACCAAGAAGTCGCCGGAAGAAAGTTCATCAGCTAAAGCTTGTCCTTGCAATAAACCTGTAAATGATACCTTATTAATTAATTGCAGTTCTTTTGCTTTTTCTTTTATCAACTCTAAATCCATTCCTTCGCCGATGAGCGTACATTGGAAGTCGATGCCTTTGTCATCAATGATCTTCAATGATTCCAAAAGTCCGCTTATGTTTTTAGATTTGTCTTCAAAACAGCTGATGTGGATAATCTTGCAAGGTGCGTTGTTTTTCTCGCTTATATGAAATATGTCGAGGTTTACGACATTAGGCAACACGACATAATTGTCGTTCTTCAATCCGTGGTTTCTCATTGCAGTAGCGAGATTATCTGTTACGGTAGTGACTAATTCCGCATTACGGACTGCCAACTTACATGCTGACTTTCTTAAGAAACCGCTGAAGTCGTTGCCAGGCAAATATCTCGACCAGTGTTCTGTAATTATATAAGGTGTCTTATGTAATAGCATCTGAATCCAGGCAATGACGCCAAGACGTGTCAATACGTGAACATGAATCATGTCGGCTGGCTTGCACAACTTCAATGCCTTCATGTTTGCACGATAGAAACGAAGCAATGACTGAATCTTGTTTTTAGGCTTTTTATAATAGACACGAATCGTATCGACATTATTTTCATTCGTCCTTACGATTTCGAATTTTTCATTGGAAGAAGACGGTTGTCCGTTGTCCGTTGTCTGTTGGCAATAAATAACAGTAATATCGTTGAATAAAGCAGCTGCTTCGGCATGACGCTGCACGAATAAACCGAACATAGGATCGTAACGGTGCGGATACCAGCGGGCTAGAAAAATGATGTGTTTTCTGTCTTTATTCATGGCGATATTTTTTGATTATATCTAAAGAATTCTTAACTCTTTCTTCATCGGAACCTCTGACAATTCCGAAAGGAACATTCATTTTTGTCAGAGTGTTTTTGTATATCTCAAATAGTTCCTTGCGTTCTTCAAGGTTTGGATTTTCTCTTAGCGGATCATAAACCCAAGGCAGGTCGATGTCGCAGAGTAGGTATAAGTCGAAGTCTTGTTGCTTTAAGATATTGTCGATTGTTTCATTAGAATGTTTGAAGACATATTCGACCCAGATTTTGCAGACGATAGTTTCTGTATCTGCTATCAGTATCTCAGGATTTTTTTTCTCTTCTTCTAAGATAAGATGATATTGTCTTTTTGCAATCTCGACGACGTCGTTTTCTGTATATTGGCCTTCGAAGTTTTCAAGATATGTTCTTGAATATTCTGGTATATAGTCGACCTTGAAATGTCTTGCCAGTTTTTCTGCAAGCGTTGACTTTCCTGTCGATTCAGGTCCGGTGATAGCAATCTTAAACATTTTTCTTCGCCTCCTTGCTCCAGCTGATGTAACCCATAACGGCTATGATTGCGTAAATTATATATTGTAAGACTGTAAGATATAAGCCATTATAAATGCATAATGGAATCAGTATTATATCGCAGAGCAAATATAAAACCCAATTCTCGACTTTCTTTAAAGCAGTGAGTAACATTCCTCCTAAGCCTAAGACGCCAGTGAGATAATCAAGGAATGTGGTTGCATCTGAAGAGAATATTTTTGAAACAAATAACAAAACCAAGACAATTGCAAATGTCACCAGCCTTTGTTTTGTGTTTAAGAAGGTAACAGTTAGTTCTTTAGCCTTTAGCCTTTGGCCTTTAGCCTTCTGCCAGTTCCACCAACCGAAAACGCTTATCACGAAATATAGGAAGTTGATGACGGCATTGGCGAACAGACCGTTTTTTATGAATATGAATACATATAACAATACGCTGATAATTCCAATAGGGAAGACCAAGACATTGATCTTCTTGGAATACCAGACGCTGATAAGTCCGGTCGCCACAGCGATTGATTCAATTATTAATACATAATTCATAACTCCTAACTGATTATCATCTCATATCAATAACCTCTACATTAGGATGTATCTTTTCGTCAAAGAAGAACATGCTGTCAGGGAGATCTTGGTTGGTGCGGAAACTTTCAATAGAGTATATTAAATAGCTGTCATCTAAATTGTTGATGTCTATTTCATGTATTTTCAAATCTTCGTGTCTGACATACAGACTTATACTTTTGAAAGTTGTTGCTTCGTTTTCTGTTATGAGCAGATGTGTCAAGTCGGCATCGCTGCAATGTTCGAAGCTTACGTTTACATTTTCTGAAAAAGAATTTATGATGGCGAGAGGTGAGTTGTTGTTATCTTCCGACACTTCGCTTACCATTACTTCTTGTTCATCGATGAGGTAAGTCCATAATGTTGTGCCGTCGCTAATCATCTCCTGACCGTCGATTCTTAACAGATATGCTTCACCTTTCATATAGGCATAGCCTTTCATCTTGTTGCTTACTTCTTCTTTGTCGCCATATCTATAATTGAAGATGACGCTGATGTCGTTGTAGGATTTGTTCTTCTCAATGACCTTATTGAGAAAATCCTTGGCGGACTGAGCCGATACATTTATGCTTAACAGTATGCCTATTATTATCAAAAGAGTTTTTTTCATATTATTCTTTTTTATGGTAGAGATGCGTCAATGATGTTTTGCTATTAATATGTGTTTATATCCAAATTACATCATTGACACGTCTGTTCAAAGTTCAAAGTTCAGAGTTCAAAGTTCAAAGTTCAGAACTCAATCCTCATTGCCGCAGTTTAAATCCTTGAGATATTGTTCGAGGGCCATTTCGTTAGCGACTCTTACCTCACGTTGCTTGCTGCCGGCGAAAGGACCTACGATGCCGGCTTTTTCAAGTTGGTCGATGATACGTCCAGCTCTGTTGTAACCGAGTTTCAACTTACGTTGCAGCATTGAGGTGGAACCTTGTTGTGTCTGAACGATGATATACGCTGCTTCTTCAAAGAGAGGGTCGCGTTCGTCAGGGTTGAGATTTTCTTTATTGCCGCCTTCTTCTTTTTCATCAGGGCAGTCAGGAAGGTTATATGCTTCTGCGTAACCTCTTTGAGAACCGATGAAGTCTGTGATTTCTTCCACCTCTGGAGTGTCGATGAAAGCACATTGCAGACGTACCAAGTCGTTGCCTGTAGATAACAGCATGTCACCGCGACCGATGAGCTGGTCGGCACCGTTGGTGTCGAGGATGGTCATGGAGTCGACGCGTGAGATAACGCGGAATGCGATACGTGCAGGGAAGTTGGCCTTGATAGAACCTGTGATGATATTTACAGAAGGACGTTGTGTTGCGATGATGAGGTGGATGCCGATAGCACGAGCGAGCTGAGCAAGACGTGCGATAGGAGCCTCGACTTCTTTACCCGCTGTCATGATCAGGTCGGCGAACTCGTCAACGACCAATACGATATAAGGCAAGAAACGATGTCCGTCGTAAGGGTTCAACTTACGAGCGATGAACTTGGCGTTATATTCCTTGATGTTACGTACTTGAGCATCTTTCAACAACTCATAACGCTGATCCATTTCTATACATAATGAGTTGAGCGTTCTGACGACTTTTCTTACGTCTGTTATGATAGCATCTTCTGCGTCAGGAAGCTTGGCCAAGAAATGACGTTCGATCTTTTTGTAAAGACTTAACTCAACTTTCTTAGGGTCGACGAGGACGAACTTAAGCTCAGCAGGATGCTTGCTATATAACAATGATGATATGATAGCGTTGATGCCAACTGACTTACCTTGACCAGTAGCACCTGCCATCAAGATGTGAGGCATCTTGGCGAGGTCGGCGACATAGCTCTCGTTAGAGATAGTCTTGCCGATGCCGAAAGGAAGTTCGTATCCGCATTTCTGGAAACGTTCTGAGCCCAAGACTGTTTTCATGGAAACGATCTGTGGCTTTTGGTTAGGTACTTCGATACCGACGGTTCCTTTGCCTGGTATAGGAGCGATGATACGGATACCGATAGCAGAGAGGCATAATGCGATGTCATCTTGCAAGCCTTTGATCTTTGAGATTCTCACGCCCGCAGCAGGGATGATTTCGTATAATGTCACAGTTGGTCCAATGGTCGCCTTGATCTTGTCGATGGCGATATTATAGTTTGCTAAAGTGTCGACGATGCGTTTCTTGTTTTCTTCAAGCTCTTCTTTGTCGACGCTGCTTGTGCTTTCGCCATAGTCGACCAACAAATCCAATGGAGGAAGTTTGTAGCTTGAAAGTTCGAGTTTAGGGTCGAAGTGAGTGTCTAATCCAAAATGCTCGCCTATCTCAATAGCCTGCTTCTCTTCTGTAGGAGCAGTGACTTCCATAGTGATGTCGTCAGCCTTGACTTCATCGCTGTTTTCTTTTGGACTAGGAACTGTTTCGACGTCTGTTATAGGTGTTTCTATAGGATTCTTATGTTTTACGATAATCTCAACATCTTCGTATTCGTCGTCATCTTCATCGTCATTTTCAGTATCCTCGTCTACGTCAATGTCATCGAATTTGTTGTCTATATCATCATCTGAATCATCCTCGTTATCGGTGTAATCTTCTTCATCTTCATCTTCGTCTTCATTGTCGATATCATCGTCAATGTTGACTGCAACGCCAGAGTCTGAACTGGAATCAGAGTCATTGTCGGTGTTATCATCAGTGTCATCTTCAACCTTTTTCTTTTCCCAATTTATTGTAGGCATTTTGATGTCGAAAGTGAATATCACATATAAGAATGCGAGGAATATCAGGATGATGTAGATTCCTAATTCTTTGATGAAAGGTTCTAATAAGTCGTGGATATAAATGCCGACGACGCCATAGAATGTGTCGAATGTATTTGTGTTAGGCAATATGGTTGCAAGTGTCAATGGCAGCCATATCAATGTCATCAATGAGTATTTGCATATTGTCCATAATTTGATTTTAGGTCCTTTGAAAGTGAGGTTGGAACCTGCTATGAACAATAGGAATATCAGATATAAGGAACCGATGCCGAAAGCGTTTCTGCTGAGCCACATGCCGATCTTGTCTCCGAAGTTGCCTGTCAGGTTATAGCCTATCACGTATGAAGTGTATGACAACAAGATGAATATGCTCAACAGCATTAGGAATACGCCTATGCTTATTCCGATGCGTGGGTCTTTTGCTTTCTTGCGAGTTGCGGTCTTGCTGGTTTTAGGCTTGCTCTTTTTAGGAGTTTTTTCTTTGTCATTGGCAGCGCTGACTTTTTCGCTTGTAACTTCTTCTTTTTTTATTGTGTTTTTTGGTTTGTTGCTGTTATATCCCATATCAATCTACGAATCTGAATGTTTTGTTGTAGCGTATTTTTCCGGTGTTCTTATCCATTGAAAGCCATACGAATACTGGTTTTCCAACTATATGGTCTACAGGTACGTAACCCCAGAATCTTGAGTCCTGTGAGTTGTGTCTGTTGTCGCCCATCATCCAATAATAATCCATCTTGAATGTGTATTCGTCGGTCTCTTCTCCGTTGATGAAGATCTTGCCGTCTTTGATTTTCATATCGTTGAGCTCGTAAGCCTTGATGATTCTGTCGTAAAGAGCGATGTTTTCAGTGTTGATCTTCACTGTCTTTCCTTCTTGTGGTATTACGATAGGTCCGAAGTTGTCGGCGTTCCACTTGAAGTGTGTGGTGTCGTTAGGGAATATGTCTTCGGAAACATCTGTGCCGGCAGGTGATATTCTTCTTTCCACTGATTTTACGAAAGGAAGTTTTCTGAATTCTTCTGCTATGTCGGCTGTCATGTTGAATATCAACTCATCAGCATGTGCTGTTCTGTAGCCTTCTGTGATGTTGAATTTTTCCAATATTTTAGGGTTGATGCCGTTGCTTGTGATCTTGACGATGTAATTATGTTGCATCTCGTTTGGCTGTTCGCCTATTTCGCCGTTGATATATACGATGCCGTCGATGATCTGCAATGTGTCGCCAGGCATACCTATGAGGCGTTTTACGTAGTTTTCGCGTTTGTCGACAGGGCGTGTTATGATATTGCCGAACTGTTTCTTGTCGTTCATGACTTTATCTCTGCCGAAGTAACGTACCAGCTGGTAGAATGTGACGTTGCTTTGATATACTTCGCTCACGGTGTCGCCGGCAGGGAAGTTGAACACTATAGGGTCGTTGCGTTTTATCTCTGTTGTGCCAGGCAGACGTTTGTAAGGAAGCTGTGGCTTTTCGATATATGACTTCGCTGTCTTTGACCAAGGCAAGGTGTGATGTACGAATGGGAATGCGAGCGGTGTGTTAGGGACACGTGGACCGTAACCGATCTTGCTTACAACCAGATAGTCGCCGACTAAAAGTGATTTTTCCATACTTGATGATGGAATGGTATATGCTTCAAATAAGAATGTTCTGATAATCAAAGCTGCTACTACAGCCCATACTATAGCGTCGAGCCATTCGCGTACTGGACTCTTCTTAGGGTAAGCTGTAACTCTTGGGTCGCTGTATTTTGAACCTTGGTGATTTACGATAGGGAAGAAGATGAATGGAACTACGGCAGCACATAATATCTCCCAGATCTTGAATCTTCCGAATGACTTGGCTAAGTCGATGAACATAAGCATCATCGTGAAGAAATTGATATAAGGCAAGAATAGCAAAAGATACCACCACCATTGTGTGCAGTTGACGATTTTTGATAATACGAAAAGGTTGTAATATGGTATTACGGAATAGAATCCTTTGTAACCTGCTTTTTCAAAAAGTTTCCAGCAGAACGCTATTGGAAGTGTGAAGAATGCTGGAACTAATAACACGAATAATATGAATGATAACATGGTCTGATTTTTTTAACAGTTTAACAAGTCGTTCATTGTGTATAATCCTTTTTTGCCGAGGAGGAATTCTGCTGCTATCACGGCGCCTGTAGCAAAACCTTCGCGGCTGAATGCCTCGTGGCGGAGACTGATGATGTCGCAAGAAGATTCTGCCTTGACTTCATGAATGCCGAAATATTCGCCTTCACGAATTGCCTCAATAGGTAATATGCCATTGTCAGAACAAGGACTTAACTCCCAAGAGCTGTAGTTCTTGTTGTTGTCGACGATATCGTTGGCGAGTTTCACTGCAGTGCCGCTAGGCTTGTCGAGTTTATGGATATGATGAGTCTCGGTGAGACTTAACTTGTAATCGTATTTCTCTGTTATCTTGGCTAGTTGTTGGTTGAGCATGAACATGATGTTCATGCCGATGCTGAAGTTAGGAGCGTAGAACAAGGCTTGGCTTTCTTTCTCGCATCTTTCTTTTATCTCGTCAAAATGCTGATACCATGCTGTCGTTCCGCAGACTACAGGGATGTTCATGTCGAAGCAGCGCTTGATGTTGTCGAATGCTGTGGCAGGAGTGCTGAATTCAATCGCTACGATTTGAGCTTCTGAGTTTCTGAGTCTCTGAGTTTCTGAGTTTTTAAAATCATCCCATTCAACGTCATTATCAATTGTTGCCAATATCTCATGGCCGCGTTGGAGAGCGATTTTCTCAACCTCGTGACCCATTTTGCCGTATCCTAATAATATTATTTTCATTAAGTTTAAAATTTTAGTTTGAGAGAAACGCCTGTTGCGCATTTGCCGTATCCGTAAGCCATTTCTCTATAATTGGTTTGTAACATTGGTTCTACCTTTAATGTCAAGTCGTCGCCGATGTCATATTCGAAGAAGTGAGCGTCGACGCATGCGTCTATGACGTTGAGCCCGTACCATGCGGCCATTATTATCCAGCTGAGTTCCATATTGCGTCGGTAATAATCCCTTATGGTAAGGAGATTCTCCTTGGAATAACGTTTGGAGATTTTGATTATATCTTCGTCAGCTTCTGTTATCGTTCCGGTCTTGTAGTCGAAGGCTAGTCTGTAGTCGCGATAATAGTCGCCGTTCATGTCGGCAAAATAAAAAATCGTTCCGATGCCGGCATAGACGATAGGTATTTTCCAGTATTTCTTGTTGTAGGCCTGACCTAATCCAGGAAGCACTGCCGAATAAATCGTGGCTTTCTTGGGATTATGTTTCTGAGGTACTGCTATGCTGTCGTTTTTCGCAAAGACAGAACATGTCAATGCAAGCGATGCCAATAGCAATATCAGAAAACGTTTGAACATTTCAAGAATCAGTTTTTGTTGATTAAAGCGATAAGTCTTTCGAAATCCTCATCGTTTTTGAAGTCGATAGTCAAGCTGCCTTTGCCTTTGCTGTTACGGTTGATCTTTACTTTTGTGTTTAAAGACTTTGATAAAGAGTCGACTGTGTAGATGAAAGCCTCTGGCAATACATCCTTTTGTTTCTTTGTCTTGATGTTCTTTGTGTTGAGAGAACGTACGAGTTCTTCCACCTGTCTTACGCTCAGGTCTTTGTCGATGATCTCTTTGAGGATGACAAGCTGTTTCGCTTTATCTTCGATATTGATTATTGCGCGAGCCTGGCTCATGGAGATGAAGCCGTCGCGTAATGCTACCTGTACTTCTGGAGGTAATTTGAGAAGACGCAAGAAGTTTGTCACTGTGCTTCTGTCTTTGCCCACTTTCTCGCTGAGCTGTTCTTGAGTTATGTTGCACTCTTCGATAAGGCGTTGGTAAGAGAGAGCTATCTCTATTGCGTTGAGGCCTTCACGGTGAGTGTTTTCTATCAATGCCATTTCGAGCATCTGTTCGTCGTTGGCGACGCGGATGAATACAGGTATTGTCTTGAGACCTGCCATCTTTGATGCGCGGAGACGGCGTTCGCCGGAGATGAGCTGATATTTGTCACGTCCCATTTTTCTGACTGTGACAGGCTGTATCACGCCTTGTATCTTTATCGACTCTGCCAGTTCGTTGAGAGCTGCCTCGTCGAAGTCGGTTCTAGGTTGGAATGGGTTGGCTTCAATAAAGTCGATATTCAGTTCTGCCACGGCACCTGCTACGTAGTTGCCAGAGATGTCAGATGAAGTGATATCTGTTTCAGGGCTTTGTAATATAGCGTCAAGTCCGCGACCTAATCCTCTTTTTTTATTCTGTAATGACATTTTCGTTGTTTTTTAATATTTCTCTTGCAAGGTTAAGATAATTTATTGCGCCTATGCTTGTGGCGTCGTGCATGATGGCAGTCTGGCCGTAGCTAGGAGCTTCGCTGAGACGGGTGTTGACGTTGATGATGGTGTCGAATACCATTGACTGGAAGTGAGTCTTCACTTCGTTCACAACCTGCTTAGCTATTCTTGTTCTTGAGTCGAACATGGTCAACAAGATACCTTCGATGTCGAGTTCTGGGTTGAATCTGCTTTGTACGATTTTGATAGTGTTGAGCAGTTTGCCCAAGCCTTCAAGAGCGAAATACTGACATTGTACGGGAATGATAACAGAGTCGGCTGCTGTGAGAGCATTTACGGTTATTAAACCTAATGATGGAGAGCAGTCGATGATGATGTAGTCATATTCGTCTTTGATGCAGGATAGAGCGTTGCTCATCATCTTCTCGCGCTGTGGCAGGTTGATGATCTCGATCTCGGCTCCGACCAAGTCGATATGCGCAGGTAAAAGGAATAGATTTGGAGTCTCTGTCTCCTTGATGATGTCTTTAGGATTTACGTTATCGATGATGCATTCGTAGATGCTGCCTTCGATCTCTTTAGGATCGAAGCCTACTCCTGATGTGGAGTTTGCCTGTGGATCGGCGTCGATAAGTAATGTCTTATGTTCAAGGACTGCAAGGCTTGCTGCAAGGTTGATGGCAGTGGTTGTCTTGCCGACTCCGCCCTTTTGATTGGCTATAGCTATTATCTTTCCCATCTCTTGTTGATTTATTTATTAAACTACAAAGGTACAATTTTTATTGTAAAAATTGATGCACTTTTGGTAGAAGTTTTCAACAATTTTAGGGTCGGAAGCGGCAATAAAAAAAGCTGCACAAAGGCAGCTTTTTTTTATTTATCTAATTCGTCAAACCATGCATCGAGTGATTTGTCGTCATCGAATTCTTCGTGTTTTGGTTCGTCAAAATATCCTTCTGGATATTCGCCTGTTTCGATGAAGTTTAATGTGTCTTTCAATGCGTTGGTGAATTTCTCAAAATCTTCTTTATATAAGAAAAGTTTATGCTTTTCATAGAAAAAGCGATTTTGTTCATTGCTGAAACGACGTTTGCTTTCAGTGATGGTTATATACTTCTCTTCACCTTTTGTTGTTTTTACATCGAAGAAATATGTGCGTTTGCCAGCACGTATTGCTTTCGAAAACAGTTCCTCACGGTTGTTCATCTTTTCATTTTCCATAACTGTCAAAAATTTGTGTTCTACCTGTCAATTTTGATTTAGCAAAAATAAAGAAAATTATTATAGTCTGAACTTTTTTTTTGAAAAAAATATAATCGATTATAGACGGCAGACAATAGACTTCGAACAACAGACTTTGCTTGCTTTTTGACTATTATTTTATTTTTATTTTTTTAACAATTCCTTAATTAGAAAAGCGAATTTTAGTACTTTTGAAGTTCAATTTTTTTATCTGAAATTATGAAATTAAATTTAAGAAGACCAATAGTGTTTTTCGATTTGGAAGCTACAGGCTTGAATCCTGTCCATGATCGAATTGTTGAAATTAGTGCGTTGAAAATCAACGTCGACGGAAAAGAGGAACAGAAGACTTGGCTCGTCAATCCAGGCTGTCCTATACCTCCTGAAACAACAGCGATACATCATATAGCCGACAATGACGTGAAGGATTGTCCAACCTTCAAAGAGCTGGCTCCGACTATCGCCAAGTTCTTCGCTTCATGCGATATCGCAGGTTACAATATCATAAAATTCGATATCCCGATGCTGATGGAGGAGTTCATCCGTGCCAATGTCGATTTCGATCTTAAGTCGAGACAGGTCGTCGACGTCATGAATATCTTTATGAAGATGGAACCTCGTACTCTCAAAGGCGCCTATCGTTTCTTCTTGAATAAGGAACTCGAAGATGCTCATTCTGCTTCAGCCGACACCATGGCGACCTACGAGGTGCTGACAGCTATGTTGGATAAATATAAGGATAGAGAATATACCGATAATAAAGGCGTCACTTCTGTGCCAGTACAAAATGATATGCAGCAGCTTTCTGAATTTTCTTTCCATAATAAAAACGCTGACCTTATGGGACAGATTGTTTTCGATGAGGAAGGTAAAGAGGTGTTTAAGTTCGGCAAGCATAAAGACAGAAGGGTGGAAGAGGTGTTCCGCATTGAACCTCAATATTATGACTGGATTATGAAAAGCGATTTCCCTGAATATACCAAAAAGGTTATAACAGGAATAAAATTAAGAATGGGTGGTAAGAATATTAAATTTTAAGAATATGAGAAATAAGACAACAAGACTAAATGACAACAAGGCGACAAGATTTGTAGTCCTATTATTGATGATTTTATTTTGGAGTTCATCGCTAAATGCCAATAGCCAACAGCCAACAGCTAATGATGAAAATCCTCTTTGGATGCGCTATAACGCAATATCTCCTAAAGGAGACAAAATCGCCTTTGCTTATAAAGGTGATATCTATGTCGTTGATTCAGAAGGCGGACAAGCTCGTCAGTTGACAACAAATTCATCTTACGATTCTAGTCCTATCTGGTCTAACGACGGTAAATATATTGCTTTCGCAACAGATAGAAACGCTAACTTCGATATCTATGTAGTGTCTGTTGATGGCGGTGTCGCAAAGCGTGTCACAACCAACTCAGTTTCAGAAACTCCTCTCGCATTCTCTGCTGACGACAGCATGATTTATTATTCAGCAAGCATACAGAAAGACGCTGATAACGTTCAGTTTCCTACAGCCTGGATGCGTGAATTATATAAGGTGCCAGTCGATGGCGGCCGTCCAGTTCAAGTAGCAGCTGTTAATGTGTGCAGCATTTCTTTCGACAATGACGGCGAGTCATTCCTTTATTATGACCAAAAAGGCAGCGAAGATAAATGGCGTAAGCACCAGATCTCATCGGTGGCTCGCGACATCGTGTATTATGACGCAAAAGAAAAGACACATACAATCTTGACATCAAACATTGGTGAAGACCGTGACCCTCGTTTCCTTCCAGGAAAAGAAGAGATGGTGTTCCTCAGCGAAGGTGAAGGCGGTAACTTTAACGTTTACAGAGCTAAAGTCAATGATGTGGATAATGCTCAGAAGATCACTGATTTCCCAATATATCCAGTGAGATTCTTAAGCGTGTCTGATAACGGATTGTTGTGTTATGGCTATCAAGGCGAGATCTACACTCAGACTCTCGACGGCGAACCTAAGAAGGTGGAGATTCAAATCGTGAACGACCAAGAGGAAACAACAGAGATGGGCAAGTTCGGCAAGGCTTCTGACATCACCATAACTCCTGACGGTGACCTCATCGCTTTCGTAGCTCGTGGCGAGGTGTTCGTTACTTCAGAAGAATATCAGACAACAAAACAAATCACTCATACTCCAGAGGCTGAGGCTTATCCAACTTTCTCTCCTGATGGAAAGACCTTGGTCTATGTCTCAGAACGTGACGGCTACTTCAACCTCTACAAAGCTGAAATGGCTCGTAAGGAAGACATCAACTTCACATACGCTACATTGATCAATGAAGAGCCTTTGTTTGAAAAGGACGGCATCGAACGTGGCGTTCCTAAGTTTTCTCCTGACGGAAAAGAACTCGCATATATTGAAAATAGAACTATCTTAAAAGTCATTAACTTGGATACAAAGAAGGTACGTCAGATTACAGACGGAACACAGCATTATCGCAATGATGACAACAGCTTCGAATATGAATGGTCACCTGATGGCAAGTGGTTCGCTCTTTCTTTCATCAGCAATATGCACGACCCTTATTCAGATGTCGGTATCGTTTCAGCATCAGGTGATATGAAGATTCATAATATCACAAACAGCGCATATATCACTTCATATCCTAAATGGGCTTTGGATGGTAATGCTGTTACTTTTGTTTCAAACCGTTACGGTATGCGTTCTCATGCTTCATGGGGAAGCCAGGATGATGCTTTCATCGCTTTCATGAATCAGGAGGCTTATGATAAATTCCGTCTTACAAAAGAAGAGTACGACCTTTTGAAGAAGGAAGAAAAGATGGCAAAAGATGTCGCTGAGAAATCTGATGACAAGAAGGATAAGAAAGACAAAAAAGATAAGAAGGATGACAAGAAGGCTGAAGATAAGAAAGACATCGTCGTTGAACTCGACGGCCTTGGAGATCGTATCATCCGTCTCACACCTATGTCATCACAACTTGCAGGTATCTCCCTCTCAAAAGATGGCGATAAGTTATTCTTCCTTAGTTCTTTCGAGAAAGGCTACGACCTTTGGGAACTCGATGTCCGTGAGAAATCAACAAAGATATTGAAGAAACTCGGCATCGGTGGAGCAGAATTGACATTAAATAAAAAAGGTGATAAACTTTATGTGTTGTCAGGCGGTAACCTCCAGACTATCGGAACAAAAGACGGCAAGTCGACATCTATTAAATATGATGCTACCATGACTCTAGACCGTGCTGCAGAACGTGAGTATATGTACAACCATATCTTCTTGCAGGAAAACAAACGTCTTTTCAGAAGAGACAGCAACGGCGCTGACTTCGCACAGATAAAGAAAGACTTTTATCCTTTCTTGGCACATATTAATAATAACTACGACTTTACAGAGTTGATGAGCGAGATCCTCGGTGAACTCAACGTATCTCACTCTGGCTGCGGAATGATGACCAATGGCAAGAGCGGCGACGTGACAGCTTACTTCGGATTGCTCTTCGACGTCGATTATGATGGCGATGGTCTCCTCATCGATGAAGTCTTGGAAAAAGGACCATTCGACAAGAACCACTCTAAGGTTAAAGCTGGTGATATCATTGAGAAGATCGACGGTGTCGAGATCACAAAAGACATGGATTATTTCCCTCTCTTGAATAAGAAAGTTGGCAAGCAAGTCTTGGTGACAGTCTATAATCCTGACACAAAGAAACGTTGGGAAGAGATTGTTAAACCTATTTCAAAAGGAACACAAAACGAACTGTTATATCAACGCTGGATCAAACATAATGCAGAAGTCGTTGACAGCCTTTCTAATGGAACTTTGGGCTATGTTCACATTCGTAGCATGGGCGATGCTAGCTATCGTGATGTCTATGCAGATATCTTAGGAAAATATAACAGAAGAAAAGGTATTGTCATCGACACACGTTTCAATGGCGGCGGTCGCTTGCATGAAGACATCGAGATTTTGTTCAGCGGCGAGAAATACCTCGAACAGGTCATCCGTGACAGTGTCGCCTGTGTGATGCCATCACGTCGTTATGTCAAGCCATCAATTATGTTGATGTGTGAAGCTAACTACAGCAATGCTCACGGTACACCATGGGTTTACAAATATAAGAAGATGGGTAAGTTGGTAGGTATGCCAGTCCCTGGAACCATGAGCAGCGTGACATGGGAGACATTACAAGACGAGTCGTTGTACTTCGGCTTGCCAACAGTAGGTTATAGAACAGTGGACGGATATTATCTTGAGAACTCACAGCTCGAGCCAGATGTGAAGGTAAGAAACACACCGGAGAAACTCGCAGAAGGCATTGACGAGCAACTCGAAGCAGCAGTGAGAGAGTTGATGAAAGACGTAGAGAATTATAATTATTGGGGAGAGTGATAGGAATTAGGAGTTAGGAGTTAGGAATTGTAGAGACGTATCATACGACACAAAATATATAGATAATATGTCGTTGATGCGTCTCTTGATTTTGTTTTAGAAATAATAGGGATGTAGTTTTTAACTATATCCCTTATTTTTAAATTCTTAGATTTTGAGTTTTTGAGGTTTTATTTTATATCCGAAATTAAATCCCATTACGGTCAGATAAAAATGGCAGTTGTTGTTTCTTAATCCGATTTTGGGAAGGACGTAATATAGATTAGTTCCAGGTAATATCATAGGTTCGATGCTATAGCAAAGTGCAGAGTTTCCTATGATATTCTTTTTTGTTATGTCGCCGCTTATCTCGATGCTGAGCGGGAAACATATATCATAGAAGGCGGCGGAAATGACACTGCCTCCTACGCCTATTGCAAAATGCTTGTTAAACTCATAACCAATCGAGCCTGTAATTCCAGGGATTGGATACGCAATATTGGCAGAGGCTTTAGCATAGAAGCCTTTGTGTTCTTGGGAATAAGAATTAGTGCAAAAAAGGAATATCGTTAATAGTATTAATATTTTTGTTTTCATAGTCTGATTTCAATGATGTACAAAAATATTAAAAATAATTAAAAGACGTACGGATGTGTGTCTAAATTGACATATGTCTTGAATGTAGATGTTTGAAATACAGTATTGTCTTAATAATTTTTAAGATTTTTTTCCTTGCAACGTATTGTATTCTGTTTTAATTTTGTTCCTGTATGTTGTTTGATTTAAGACGTATGTCCGCCTGTTGGATTGTTTTCAAGACGTACGTCCGTACGTCTGAAATGACCTATATCTAAAAATCATTCAAAAATAATTTCATCCATAAACATCCATGATGGATTGTTGTATCCTGGAAGTCCTTGTGGAATCAGACCAGGTGTCTCAACGATGATTCTTACGAATCTGCTGTTCAATCCGCTTACGTCTAATGCCTTTGTTACTATTGTGCTTCTTGAAGTAGGCACTTCTTCGTAGATGTCGTAAGATCTGAACAATTGATAATGGATGCCATTGTCTGAGTGGTATACCGACATTCTTTTTGGCATCAAGATCCAATCGTAAGGATTGGTGTTGAAGTTTATCTTTAATGAGTTGAGCTTTTCTTTCTTTCCGAAGTCAAGTTCAAGGTCGCAGTCGTTGCCGTAGAAACCTTGCCAGTTGCCGTCTTTGTAGTTGTTTGTTCCGACAGCGCCGTTGAGCAATGCGTCTTCACTGCCGCCAGAATATTCTGGTCTGTAGTTGCCTGCTACGGTATTCAACTTTCTGAAATGTCCCATACCTTTGTGATAAAGAATATATTTCTCACTGATGATCTTGTCTCTGTTATCTTCAAAACAAGTCGCCTTCACGATGCATGAACGTTCAATAGCAAAAGGCTCAGTATAACGTTTGCTGTTCTTGTCAGGCTCGCTACCGTCAGTAGTGTAGTAAATATCTCTGTCGTTAAATATGGTTTTCAGAGAAACTAAAGTCTGTTGTCCACTTGTAGTCTTGTAGTCTTGTGGTCTTGTAGTCTCTATAAAAACGTAGTTTCCTGCATTCAAAACGTCTTTTGCAATCTTGTCATAACGTTCAGTGAAGACGCTTCTGTAGTAAGAACGAGACTCCATATCCCAAGCTTTGACAAATCTTTTCTTCAGGCAATGTAAAGAATCCAAGAATTGAGCGGACATGTTTTGTGTCAATGCGACATTCTCTGCTGTAGGATTGAGCATGGTCTTATAAAGATTGACCCTCAACTCATTTTTCAATGTCACGATATATGCTCTATAAGCAGCCAATATGGCCACGTCTATGATTTCAGGATTAGCCTTGACTTCTTGTCTGTCTTTCAAAAGTTTTTGATAAATCTCAAATGCTTGTTGTTTCTCAGCATCGTTTTTAGCAATAGCAGCTGAATCCAATTGTGAAGGATAGAACTCCAAGAGAGGAGAGTTGAGAACAGTGAAGTTCATCAAGTTTGTCATGTCGCTCTCGTCAATTAATTTGTTCAATTCGTAGAGATGACTTATTGCTGATTGCTGATTGCATTCAGACGCCACAGGGGTGACGTCTCTACCATATTGTGGACAAAGACTGTTGTCTTTAAAATATTGAATCTCAAAATTCTTGTTGAAAATATTTTCTCTTTCAATTCTCTCGGCTTCGTCGTTAGTCTTCAATGTGTTCCAGCTTGTTTCAGCGCACCACACCATAGCGTGCCATGTTGAGTTGAACATTGTCTCGCCGTAGTCGTCCCAAGCAGTGTTGATGACGCCTTTAGCTCCGTTTTTATAGCCGTCGCGGTTGAAATGTGCGATGTTCTTGATGTAGTTGTCGATGTAAGGGAAACAGCTTGCCCAGCAGCTTGCGCCTGGGGCTACCCAGAAAGTATGACCTGAGTTTTTGAAAGGAGCAATCATCTCGTCGAAACTATCACGACCGCCATAACTCCAGACGATGAATTGGATGTCTTCTGGAAGTTGTTTTATCATCTCAGGATTCTTGGCGAGGATGTCGCCCCACATCATGACTTCTTTATCATATTTCTGTAAGATGTCATATACCTTATTTATATGTTGGCAGTAGGCGTTTTCTGAGCCGAGGCTGTCGACGTATGATTTAGCTTTTCCATTGCCGAGACCTTCTGTCTCATCGCAGTTGATGTTGAAATATTTCGACTCATAAGCTTGTGCTGTCTCTCCGAGCAATGTCTCTAAAAATTCGTAAGTCTCCTCAACGCCAGGGTTGAAGTTGAAACGAGTGTCTCTGATGTCGTCGTAGAAAGGATTGTCGAGAGTCTTTTCAGCATGAGCGAAACATTGTTGGTTGCCGATGAATTCGATATAATAATCTTTTGCGTATTCTGTTAGTTCCTGAATTTCTTCAGCAGTGAGACCGTCGGTAGGAGCGATGTCAGGATATTCGTCGAGTTTGAAAAGATGTTCTGTATAAAGGTTGAAGAAATTGAATTTATATTCAGCGAGGCGACGAATCTGTTCTTTGATGAAATCCGTTGTTGGAATCGGACCACGGCTGATGTCGTCCATCCATCCGCGATATTCAAGAGAAGGATAGTCAAAAATATTATAGCAAGGAATGTTCAGATTGTTTTCTGTGAGAAGTTGGTGACGGATAAGTTGCTTTAAACTTTGAGCTCCGTAGAAAAGGCCTTGAGGAGTTGGAGCCATAATTATAACATCGTTTTTTACAATACTTATATCATATTCTTGAGGGTTTATTTCTCTGCCAGGCAATGAATCTCGGTTAGGTCCTAAACCTATAAGAATGTCTATTTTTTGGGGAGAGGTTATCCTTTCAATTAATTCATGACTATATAATTCAAAACGAATAGTATTATTTTTCTTACTTTTCTTAATTTTCTTACTTGTTTTTGGGAAAATTTCTAAATCTACACCTGTTATTTCTTTAATATCATTTTTGAAAGTATTGATGATTTTAGATATTTCTTCATTTTCATTATCAACTAATACACATGAATTATCCAAAGTGAAATAAGTTGTAGAGTCAGAGTCGAAAATCCAAGCCATTTGAGGCATTGGAATTATTCCGGTATTTACTGACAGCTGATTGCTGACGGCTGATTGCTGATTGCTGACAGCTGATAGCTCACTGCCGTTGTCTGTTGTCTGTTGTCCGTTGACATTAAAGAATAAAGCCAATATAATAATGAGAAATAATTTTTTCATAACTTTCAATTTTTCATTTTCAATTTTCAATTAATAAAGACGCATCAATGCTTGTTAATTTTACAGGTGTCATTGATACGTCTCTACAAATTTTCAATTTTCCGTTTTCAATTTTCCATTTAAATATCAAATCCCGGCGCGTTCACGCTGAGCATATCATAAAGGTCGTCGATTCCCATTCCGTCGATGATACGTTTGATGATAGGAGGGAAGTTGCTGCCTTCATTAACATAGCCGTCTTTGTAAATATCTTCTTTTAAGAATTGGTTGATGTTTTCAAAGATTTCATCATCATATAAGAATGAATGAAGAACGTCGGTGTCAGTCTGTACGTCGAAATACATCTTGCCGTCTTTTCTATTTTGACCGTGATAGTTGTCGACGACGATAAAACGTTTCATTCCGAATTGATACATATCGCAGATCAATTCACATTCGTCTGTTATTGAGAGTGAGCAGACTCCATTATCGTTGATGACGAATTTTCCGCCTATGCGAGCTTTATGAGTATTGTTGTAAAATTCTTGTGCTTTGGCTGCGTCTTCAAAAGAAGGGAAGCGCATATAAAAGTCGTAATATTTGTGTGTCATAATAAATTTTCTTTTTTGCAAAAATATAGTTTTTTTTTCTTTCTATTGAACAAAATTATCTGATAAATTGTATTATGTATGGTTTTGGTTATACATTTCAATTTTCTCAAATGATGAAAAGCACCTTAGTTCCCAGCTGGGTGCTTTTTTTATATGGAATAACAAGGTTTATATATCGATAAATCACTGATTTGTATTGTTGTGAGAAAAATTTTACCCCCCCCGAAAAATGTAAAATGAATGCAAATAATTCTTATCTTTGTGATGTTTAAAATTATTATTATGAGAAAATTATTAATGTTATTCGTTTTAGTTGCTACACTTTTGGGAGTTTCAAGTTGCCAACTTCATACTCCAGTAGCTGCAAATTTGTATCAAAACAACACTAATGTTGTTTTACAAGACAACAATTACCAAATTGTTCAAAAGGTTAGAGGTGAAGCTCAAGCTGATTATTTCTTTTATTTTGGCGGTTTCCGTAAGAAAGGTTTGATTGAAGAAGCTAGAGCAGAAATGCTTGAAAGTGCAAATTTAGTTGGTTCTTCAAAAGCTGTCATTAATGAAACTGTTGAAACAAGTTTGACAACAATTGCTGGTATTTATACCAATGTTAAAGTCACTGTTTCAGGATATGTGATAGAATTTACAGAATAAGGTTAATTTTGTTGAAAACAAAAAAAAAGTCGCTTCATCGAAGCGACTTTTTTATTTATAGCCAAAAGCTAATTATTGTTCTTTAACATTGTTCATACCAACTTCAACAGCTTGCATGTTCAATGGGATAAGTTTATGAGCACGTTCTGGAAGTGAGTGTTCGAGACCTTCTTTAACTTTATCCATTGAAATGATAGGTTTCAATTTAAGATAAGCACCGAGGATTATCATGTTGAACACTTTAGCGTTACCCATATCTGATGCCAATTGAGCGCCATCTATAGTGTAGACTTTAATGTCGGTACGAGTTGGTTTGTGAGTAATACCGTTTGGATCGTAAAGGAGGACGCCGCCTGGTTTTACTTTTGATTCGAATTTGTCGAGTGATTGTTGGTTGAGAATCACAGCTGTGTCGAAAGCGTTGAGGATAGGAGAGCAAACGCGTTCATCGCTGATGATGACAGTCACGTTAGCTGTACCGCCACGCATTTCTGGACCGTAAGATGGCATCCAGCTGACTTCTTTGCCTTCCATGATACCACTATATGCAAGGATCTTACCCATTGACAAGACACCTTGTCCGCCGAAACCGGCAATAATAATTTCTTCTGTCATTGTTTTAAATTTTTTATTTTTCAACAA
>JAZKYV010000066.1:0-12645 GCA_045612345.1 Bacteroidales bacterium | reverse complement strand
GACTTTGGAATCGGCAATATGTTCATGACTGCCAAGATAATAGAAAGAAATGCTGTAAGATTCCAGAATGCCAACCAATTAAACTGTTTTGGGAAGATACTTCCTATGGTGATAAATCCGCCTAAGCTTTTGTAAGCCTTTGTTTCTGGTTCGAAGAGAAGTTTCAGAGAATTCCAATAATCGCTGAGTTCTTTTCCAGTCTTATTAAATCCTTTTGGTATTGCTTCAAAAAATGAATACTCTATTGTACTTAAATTAATGGTTTCTGTATATACTCCAATTTTGGCTTCTTGTGGAAGATGCAATGCTACTTGCAATGTATCATTTCCTCTAAGCACACCAAGGAAGATATCGTTACCGCCGAATTGTGCTATCTGTTCTGAAAAATTCTGAAAATAAGGAGTTGAAATATTGTTGATAGAAATGATTCTGTCACCCACTTGCATTCCTGCCTCTTTTGCTGGTGAGCCTGGGGAGAAGTCCTTGATAATAAAAGGGAATCTGTACGATATAAACATCTCTCTAGACTGGACAAGTTTGCTAAAATCTTCGCTGTCCAACTCTATTATTTCCTTAACGCCTTGTCTTTCTACTTCGATGAATTTATTGTCATCCAATAACATAGCCATTGGCACATTGTTAAAATCTTCTATGTAGTTACCACCAACAGACAATATTTTATCGCCATCTTGAAGACCTATTTCTTTACCTAAATCATTGGTAATGATACCATATTTGTTTACTTCTGAAGTGGAAATATATTGTTCACCTTGAGAGATAAGCAATCCTGTATAGATAAAATAGGCCAAAACGACATTCATCACGACACCACCTATCATGATGATAAGTCTTTGCCAAGCTGGTTTGCTTCTGAATTCCCATGGCTTTGGTTCTTGCTGCATCTGACCCAAGTTCATCGACTCGTCAATCATGCCAGCGATGCTACAGTAACCACCGAGTGGCACCCAACCGATACCGAATTCTGTATGCTCTTCATCTGTACGCCAATCGTCTTCAGGAAGTGTGCTCAGGTCAATGGCTTCATAAGTATATGATTTCTTACCAGTTACAGGGTCAATATGTTCGTGGGTAATAAATTTATCAGGAACATTTTTGCTAAAGAATGCGAAGCGCCATTTACCATGGACTTTTTTACATCTGAAAATAGAGAACCTAGGATTGAAAAACATATAGAATTTCTCTACTCTTGTCTTGAAAATTACAGCTGCTATAAAATGACCGAACTCGTGTACTAACACCAACAACGACAATGCCATCACGAGTTGTACAATTCTTATCAATATATCCATTTTTGTAAAATTAGTTTAGCTTGCAAAGATAAGCAAAAAATAGTTTACTGAATATTGCTTTCAAAAGAAATATAATCTTCTGGATTTAACGGCGTTCCGTTATACCACAATTCGAAGTGAAGATGAGGCCCTGTAGATTGGCTTCCGCTGTTGCCATATATCGCAATAGCATCACCTGCATTGACAAAATCGCCATCGTCTTTCAACAGAACAGCATTGTGCTTATAAATTGAAAATAAATTTCCATTGTGCTGTATTCCAATACAATAGCCATTCTCGACTGTCCAATCTGAATATATGACAGTACCGTCTGCCGTAGCTTTAATCACAGAATTGTTGCTCGCGACCAGATCCGTTCCGAAGTGCTTTGCTTCTCTGTTGAAATGATTTGTCACGATGCCGTTTATCGGCGCAAAGAATGAAACCAGCTTGAATTCCTGATGAATATCTGACATTATTCTGTTACCGAACAAGTTGTTGCGTGTCTCTTCTTCATAGTCTCGTCTGAAAATGCTATCTTGCGGAGAGTTCTTTATCACGATATTATCAAAATTCGTATTGACAGATTTTGTTAGAAGTGAATTAATGCTATCACTTTCAAAGTCATCTCCTGTGATGATTCTTTTCAGATTATTGATATATAAATCTTTATGTTTAAAAACATCTTCCAACGAATCGGCTCTTCTTTCCATTTCATATACACGTTTGTTCAAACTGACATCTGTATATCCTGGAATGTATTCTCTCAAAGGCGTAAAAGCTATCAGATAGGTAACCAACACAATAAGCAACACTGATGAGAATACCAGAATATTGAAAAAGTTCAACAGAGTAAGTTTGAAATGCACTTTCTCTTCGTATGTTTCGTTGTTATAAACTACTATACGATACTTTTTCCTTATCCTATCCTTCAGTTTTTCTTTCTTGTTAGTTATGTCTTTCTTGCTCATAAAGTATTATTTTGAAAGATTATATCTATCAGGATGTTTAGCTGGAATGCCACGATAGAATTCTTCCATCACTTTCCAATCTTCCTCATAATTGCCTGTTGGATAAAGCACTGGACCAAAACCCAGTTCTTTTTTCTCGTAATCCAAAAAACCGAGCACGATAGGCACATTTGCCTTATTTGCTATGAAATAAAAACCTTTCTTCCAATTGTGGACAAGCTTTCTTGTTCCTTCCGGCGCGATAATGATATTCAAGTCATCGTATTTTCCAAACAAGGCAGCGGCTTGATTTACAACATTATTTCTTCCACTTCTATCGACAGGTATGCCGCCGAGTTTCAATAATATAGACTTCAACACTGGAATATCGAAGAGTTCTTTCTTTATCAGATATCTCACATTTCTGTCAAGATAACAATAAGCAAGACGGCCGAGAATAAAATCAGCCATGCTAGTGTGAGGCGCCACTGTGATGACACATTTTTTAACATCCTCAGGGATGACGCCTACGAGTTTCCATCCAAGAAGATTAAATGTTTTTCTACCTAACCAATTCCACATTCCCATAACTTATATATCTAATTGTAAATTAAGTGATTCTCTAATATTAGCAACATTAGGGTTATCGCTTGCCATTTTCTCAAACTTCTGCTTGTCGGTATATAAAACGACTTCTTTAGGTCTTTCGACAACCATTTCTTTGAGGGCAAACTGATTGTTATGCAGCGCATTCTTAAGATGCTCATGAAGCGCATACATATTATTCTGGTCTTTTACGACCAATATATTATCTATCTTAAAACTAACTTTTGACGAATCTATTATTGTCGGCTCTGCATTTTTAATTCCAGCGACAAAAACAGGCGATGCGTTCTGATATTTCTCCACGAAACTATTCCATGCCGCAGTCAATTGTTCTTGAGTAAAGGGCGTATTCCAAACTTCCTCAACGACTTCCTCCTTCTTTGGTTCCTCTGCAGTGATTGAAATAGTGCTGGTTCTGCCCAATCTGCCGACTCTTACAGCTGTTGGCTGTTGCCTGTTGGCTGTTGGCTGTTGGGTGTTGGCCATTGGCTGTGGGATGCTGGCTGTTGGCTGTGGAGTTTGTACTTGAGGGCGTGCTTGCACCTGTGGTTGAGGTTGAGGCTGAGGTTGCATTTGTTGCTGCACCTGTACCTGAGGCTGTGGTCGCATTTGAGCCATTGGCTGTTGGGTGTTGGCTACTGGCTGTTGGCTGTTGGCTGTTGGCTGTTGACCTTGACCTTCCACATAGCACATCTTCATCAAACAGATTTCGAGATGAAGTCGTTTGTTATTGCTATTTCTGAAATTCAAATCGCATTGATTTGCAAGATCCAAAGTCTTCAAAAGGAAATATTGAGAACATTTCTGAGCCTGTTCCACATATCTCGCTTTAAGCTGTCTGCTGACCTCCATCAAGTCAATGAGGCGTTCGTCTCTGCCAAGAAGCAGATTTCTGAGATGAGTTGCCAATCCCTGGATAAAATGCTGTATGTCAAAGCCATTTTCCACGACATTGTTAAGCAACAACAAAATCGAGTTATTGTCCTTATTGAGAATATAATCCACCATTCTGAAATAATATTCATAATCAAGGACATTAAGGTTATTGATAACGTCTTTATATGTAATGTTCTTGCCTGAGAAACTTACCATCTGGTCGAAGATAGAGAGAGCGTCACGAAGAGCGCCGTCAGCTTTTTGAGCGACTATATTAAGTGCTTCTTCTTCAGCCACAATACTTTCCTTAAGTGCGATATTCTGCAGATGCTGGCTAATATCGTCAACAGTAATTCTCTTGAAATCGAAGATCTGGCATCTCGACAAAATTGTTGGGATAATCTTATGTTTTTCTGTAGTAGCAAGAATGAATTTAGCGTACGCTGGCGGCTCTTCCAATGTCTTAAGGAAAGCATTGAAAGCTGCTTGAGAAAGCATGTGGACCTCGTCGATGATATACACTTTATACTTACCGACTTGAGGAGGTATTCTCACCTGATCAACGAGGTTACGGATGTCGTCGACGGAGTTGTTTGAAGCGGCATCCAACTCATAGATGTTAAACGAGTTAGAATTGTTGAAGCTTCTGCATGATTCGCATTCGTCGCAAGCCTCCATGTCGGCAGTAGGATTCATGCAGTTTATGGTCTTGGCCATAATTCTGGCGCATGTCGTCTTACCCACGCCTCTTGGTCCACAGAACAGGAATGCTTGTGCTAGAGTATTGGTTCTTATCGCATTCTGCAATGTGGATGTAATCGCTTTCTGTCCTACTACACTATCAAAAGTTATTGGTCTATATTTTCTTGCTGTTACTACAAAATTATCCATGATAACAATTTTTTCGTGCTGTAAAATTACGAGTTTTCTGTGATTCTTTTTAATTTTTTTATAAAAAAAAGTTCATATATAAACTCTAATTATATATTTTTGCATTTTTTGGAAAAATATTAAAAATAAAAGGCTAAAAAAAGAGTTATATTTCTCGATTAGATTTTAAATTGTCAGAAAAGTGTTGAAGATCAGAAATAACAGATACAAGATTATCGCTGCATTCTTTGCGATATTGATATTGAGCTCATGTTCCACAAAGAAAAACAAATGGAACAGAAGAGTTTATCATAACATGACCAGTCATTATAACGTCTGGTGGAACGGCGATCAAAGCGTCAGAGAAGGTGAAAAATCATTGAAGGAAAACGTAAAAGATGATTACACTGGCATACTTCCTGTGTTCAACTACGGAACAAAGGAAAACGCCTTGTCTCTCAACTCAAATATGGACAGAGCCATCGAGAAATCATCAATTTGTATCCAACGCCACTCCATGTATTTTGGCGGAAAGGAATATGTCAAATGGATTGACGATTCTTATCTCCTCATGGCCAAGGCAAACTTCTACAAACAAGAATATATTCCTGCACGCCGCACTTTCGACTTTGTCGCAAATTCATACAAAAACGACGACATCAAGCATGTGGCTAATCTTTGGCTGGCAAAAACCTATATTGAAACACAGCAATATCCTAAAGCCGAATCACTTTTACAATCTTTAATAGTGACGACAGCCGAAAATGATAAGATGCCGAAATATGTCAGAAACAATCTCGACTTGGTTTTAGCAGATTATTATATCAAAACCAAACAATATGACAATGCCGTCAAATATCTCAGAAGCGCATTGTTAAAGAACCTTAAGAAAGATACCAGAGCAAGAACCATGTTCATCTTAGGCCAGATCTATGAACGTCAAGGCCATAACGCTAAGGCGACCGAACAGTTTAAATCTGTAATCCAGAAACACCCAGGTTACGAGATGACATTCGAAGCTCAGATGTATCTTGCTAAATGCCACAACTCAAGTGACACATCAAGCATCATGAAGATGTTCTGGAAGATGCTCGACGACACCAAAAACACAGAATACAAAGACAGAATATATTACGCCATGTCTGACGTCGCATTCAGAAAAGACAACGAAGACCTTGGCATAAAATATCTTAGAAAATCCGTCGCAACAAGTAAAACTAACAACAGACAAAAAGTGAAATCATCACTTAAGGTCGCATCTATGTTGTTCGACAACAAGGACTATGTTTTGTCACAGGCTTACTACGACACCGTAGTGATGACTATGGACAGAAGCTATCCTGAATACGACAGTCTCCTCAACTTGTCAGTCATGTTGTCCGACTTGGTCGACAACCTTACAACATATCAATTGCAAGACAGTCTGTTACGCCTCGTAAAGATGGACTCAGTGTCTAGAAATAAAATCATCGCTGGCATCATCGAAGACTACAAAGTTGAACAAGAACGTCTTGCAAAAGAGAAAGAACTTCAAGAGCAGCTGTCACTTCTCGGCGGAGACGAGATAGCGAATCCTAATATGTCAGCACCGATGGCCGGCAACGGAGCTACAGCATCATGGTATTTCTACAATCAGGCTTCTCTCACACGCGGCGCCGCTGAATTCAGAAACAAATGGGGCAACAGAATACTAGAAGACTACTGGTTCATCAAAAACAAGAAAAGCATGATGACAGAGGAAGAAGCTGCTGAAAACGAACTCCTCGAATATTTCACAGAAGAAGAATTATCAACACTTTCAGAAGAAGAAATAGAGAAACTGCTGGAAGAACGCAAGAACGAAACTCCTGCCGACACAGCTCAATATCAGCCAACAGACATCGGCTATTACTTGCAACAGCTTCCATTCTCAGAAAAGCAACAGAAAGAAGCTAACGAACAGATTCTCCAAGCCTTGAATAATATCGGCTACATCTATTATGACAATTTGGAGGATTACAAAAACTCAATAGAATCTTATACAGAACTGAACCAACGCTTCCCAGGAAACGAACACGAACTGACATCTTGGTACTATCTTTACAAGATGCATACAGCACAGAAAAACAATAGCGAGGCTAATATCTACAAGGATAAAATACTTGCAAAATATCCAGATTCTAACCAAGCTAAAATCATCATCGACCCTGAATATTTTGTAAAAGAACAAGGTAAAGGTCTAGAGTCATCAAATCTTTATGATGAGACTTTCGAAGCACTTAAAAACGGCAAGTACAAGAAAGTCAGAGCTAACGTAAACAAAGCTCGCACATTATGTCCTGACGACACATTGCTGATGCCTCGTTTCGAATATCTTGACGCCATCGCTGCTGGAAACGTTTATGTCGTTGACTCAATGGCATATTCTTTATACAGACTCATCCAGAAATATCCTACAAGCAGCATCAAACCTCATGCTATCGAGATTCTCTTGAAAGCCAACGAGATGTACAACTTAGGACTTCCTATAGAAAGCGCTCGTCAGAAAGAAAAAGAAGCTGCTAAAGAATATCCTTATTCAGACAACCCTAACGACAAGTATTACGTAATGATTATCTGTAATACCAAGAACGTGAGAGTCAACCCGTTAAAGGTACGTCTCAACGACTTCAACAAAGACAGCTTCAGAATGATGCAGCTCGAAGTCAAGAATGTGATGTTAAGCAAACAAGAAGCCATCATCACTATCGAAGAGTTTGAAAATGAAGCAAAAGCCAACGACTATAAAACCGCTATGTTCTTGACAGACTATCTCTTCGGAGGATTGAAGCAAGAACATTACAAAGTTCTTCTAATATCAAAGAGCAATTATCCAATATTCTTCAGTAACAAGAATGTTGATGAGTATATAGAATTCTTAAATCAATAACAATGATAAAAAACAATAGTATGAATAATGAAAGCCCAGCCAGAAACATTATAGGCAACGGAACTATAATAAAAGGTGAAATAGAATCTAATGGCGACATCAGAATTGATGGAAAAGTTTTAGGCATTTTAAAATCTACAGGCAAGATTGTCTTGGGACAAAATGGCATCATAGAAGGTGACATCTTCTGCAAACAAGCAGATCTGTCAGGTCACGTAAGAGGAAAACTTATCGTCGACGAATTAACATCTATGAAGTCAACAGCATATTTTGAAGGTGAACTTAACACAAAACAACTTTACATTGAAATCGGTGCTAAGTTTATCGGTAGATGTGAAATGGGCAGCACTGAAGCCCCAAAAATTGAAAACAAAAAATAATGAAGTATCTGCATACTAGATTCTTTATTTCATTATTCAGTGTTACTGCATTGGCAATAGCACTAACTTTTGTTCTTAAATATATTGCACCTCAAATAATAACACCATATTGGCCTTTGTTGATATTATTCTTTGTAATAATGAATGTCATAATTTACTTTATGACTGCCAAAGTAAAAAGCAAGAATGACATCAACAAGACAACACATTTTCATATGCTTACAACGATACTGAAACTTGTCGTATGCCTTGCTATTGTAGCGACATATTCGATAATGTTTTCAGAAAGCGCCAAAGCGTTCGTCGTTTCATTTTTAGTGTATTATTTGTGTTACACATTATTCGAAACCTTTGTGAAGATAAAAATTAATAATTAGTGATGAATAACGAGATTATTGGTTATGAAAGGATTGACAAATTCAATCCTGAGAAATTAGAGAAATTGCAAGAACATTATGCAGCGATTTTAGAATTGCTTGGCGAAGACGTCACCAGAGAAGGTCTTGAAAAGACACCTTTGCGCGTTGCCAAATCAATGCAATTCTTAACACAAGGCTATACGATGGATCCTAAAGAGATTCTGCTTTCTGCAAAATTCAAGGAAGACTATCGTCAGATGGTTGTGGTTAAGGACATCGAATTGTTCTCTTTGTGCGAGCACCACATGATACCATTCATCGGCAAGGCTCACGTCGCTTATATTCCAAACGGTTACATCACAGGATTAAGCAAGATAGCACGTGTTGTAGAAGCTTATTCACGTCGTCTTCAAGTCCAGGAAAGACTCACCACCCAAATCAAAGAAGCCATCAACGAAGCATTGCATCCATTGGGAGTGGCAGTCGTAATCGAGGCACGCCATTTGTGCATGAGCATGCGCGGCGTACAGAAACAAAGTTCTGTCACAACAACATCAGACTTCACTGGCGCCTTCGAGAGAAGCGAGACAAGAGCAGAGTTCTTGCAACTCATCGGATCTAACTTACATTGATAAACTTTAAACTTAAAAAAACATGTACCAATTCAATAACAACTACGAACAACGAGTGATGTCACAAGAGATGACAAGATCATTCGTTTCTAACGTATTTTTATGGATGTTTGCAGCGCTCGGATTGACAGCAGCGACTGCATTTTTATTCGGAACAAACGCTAATCTTATGAGCATGCTGATCTCTGTATCACCAGAAGGTTATGCCAAGACATCAGCATTAGGCTGGATTGTGACATTCGCTCCTCTTATTATAATATTCACAATGTCTGCAGGAATCAACAGAATGTCTGTACAAAAGACTGTCGTTTTATATGTCATCTATTCTATCTTGATGGGCATGAGCCTCAGCTTCATTTTCTGGGCATATACCACAGCATCTATCTTCAAGACTTTCATCATCGCATCTGGCATGTTCGGCGTTATGGCAGTATTAGGCTACACCACAAGCACCGACTTGACAAAATTCGGTTCATTCCTCTTCATGGCATTGATAGGCGTCATCATCGCTACATTAGTCAACTTCTTCATGCACAGCGCAAGATTAGACTATATCATCAGCATCGCTGGCGTGCTCATCTTCACAGGATTGACAGCATTCGACGTACAGAAGATAAAACAAATAGGAAACGCAGGTATCAACGATGGCGACGCTATGGCAAAAATCACTATCCATGCCGCCTTGACACTTTACCTCGACTTCTTGAACCTCTTCTTATATTTACTCAGATTCTTCGGCAATTCACGCGATTGATTAATTCTTAATTCATAATTCATAGTTCATAATCATTATGAATTTTAACTAAATAAAACTTATATGAAAGCTTACGTTTTTCCGGGACAGGGTGCCCAATTTGTTGGAATGGGAAAAGATCTTTATGACAAATTCCCTAAGGCTAAGGATATGTTTAACAAGGCTAACGACATCCTCGGATTCTCTATCACTGACATTATGTTCGAAGGAACAGCAGAAGACTTGAAACAGACAAAAGTCACACAACCTGCCATCTTCCTTCATTCTGTTATCTTAGCCAAGATGCTTGGCGACACTTTCAAACCTGATATGGTTGCAGGTCATTCTTTAGGTGAATTCTCAGCATTGGTAGCAAACAACACACTTCAGTTTGAAGACGGCTTACGTCTTGTTGCAGCACGCGCCAACGCCATGCAGGCAGCTTGCGAAGAGAACCCTGGCACAATGGCAGCAGTTCTCGGTTTGGAAAATGAAAAAATAGAATCTATCTGCGCTTCAATAAAAGACGAAGTCGTTATCGCAGCTAACTACAACTGCAACGGACAAGTCGTTGTTTCAGGCAGCCTCAAAGGCGTCGAGATCGCATGTAACCTCCTCAAGGAAGCAGGCGCTAAACGCGCTCTCCCACTTCAAGTAGGCGGCGCATTCCACAGCCCTCTCATGGAACCAGCACGCGTCAAACTCGCAGAAGCTATCCAAAACACAAAATTCAGCCAAGGCATCTGCCCTATCTACCAAAACGTCACAGGTCAGGCTGTCACATCACCTGATATCATAAAAGCAAATCTTATCTCACAACTGACAGCTCCAGTACGCTGGACTCAGACAATGAACAATATGATTGCAAACGGTTTGAAAGAAGTCGTTGAAGTTGGTCCTGGCACTGTATTACAAGGCTTATTCAAAAAAGCTGGTACCGAACTACAATTGTCAAGCGCAATCGTAGAATGAATTAAATGAACAATTAATAACGTTCAACTATTATATAGAGGCGTATCCATGATACATAATACAAACAAGCATCATCGATACGTCTCTTTTTTTATTTCAACTACAGACTATAAGCTATGAAAAAACAATCTCTGATGCCGTTAATATATTCCATTATCCTTGCTGTCGGCGTGATGTTCGGCATATATATAGCAAAATCTAATGGAATCACCGCTGCACCTAAAAACAGTGGCAATACTTTATTTATCAACGATATATTTTCTTTGATTGACAAAGAATACGTCGATACTATAAATATCAAAGACCTTCAGATAAAAGCCGTCAACCATATCCTTGAGTCGATGGATCCTCATAGCGAATACATCAAGCCTGAAATCCTTGACGACGTCAACGACAACCTTCATGGCAGTTTCCACGGCATAGGCGTCTCATTCAGAATAGAGAAAGACACCATCGCCATCATCAACACCATCAAAGGCGGACCTTCTGAAAAAGTGGGAATACTCGCCGGCGACAGAATAGTGTATGTTGGTGACACCCTCGTCGCAGGAACGAAAGTCACAAACAAAGATGCGATGCGTCTCCTCAAAGGTCCTAAGAAGACAAAGGTAGACGTCAAGATAAAACGCCGCGGCATCGAGGAACTGCTCGACTTCACCATCATAAGAGACGTGATACCTACTCACAGCGTCGACGTGGCTTATATGATCGATGACAATATCGGCTTCATCAAGATGACGAAATTCTCTGCCACCACACATAAGGAATTCGTCGAAGCAGTGAGAAAGCTTAAGTCGGAAGGCATGACACAGCTCATCCTCGACCTGAGAGACAATACAGGCGGCTATCTCGGCGAAGCCGTAGGCGTCGTTGATGAAATCCTCTCCGATAACAACTTAATAGTATATACCGAAGGTGAACATCGCGAGAGATCATATCTCTTCTCACGTCGCAGAGGTTTGTGGGAAGACAAAGACGTCGTCGTACTCATCAACGAAGGCTCAGCCAGCGCAAGCGAAATCGTGGCAGGAGCTCTCCAAGATAACGACAGAGGCACCATCATCGGACGCCGTTCCTTCGGTAAAGGCCTAGTCCAAGAACAATTCGACCTAGGCGAAAACGGAGCTCTGCGTCTCACAATAGCACGTTATTATACACCTACAGGTCGTTGCATACAAAAGCCTTTCGAAGGCAGCAAAGAAGAATATCTGCTTGAAGAATATTCACGTTACGAGACTGGCGAGATGTTCAGCATCGACAGCATACATTTCGCAGATTCATTGAAATATATTACACCAAAAGGAAAGATAGTATATGGAGGAGGCGGCATCATGCCTGATATATACGTGCCTCTGGAAAACGACAGCACTCATTATTTCTTCAATAAGATGGCTAACAGCGGCATCTTGTTCCAATATGCTTTCGACTATGCCGACTCACATCGTAAGGAGATATTAAATTACGGCGACGCTCAGAACTTCAACGACAACTTCATCTTCACCGATGCTATGTTCAATGAATTGATGCGTCGTACGGAAGAAAAGAAAATCACTGGAGATAAAGAAGATAAAGCCAAGGCAAGAGAACTCTCAGAACCATTGTTCAAGGCTTATGTCGCAAGAGACGTCTTCGGCGATGAAGCGTTCTATCTTCTCTACGAACCAATGGATGAAATATTACAGAAAGCTTTAGAGGTGTTGGAATATTAGAAATTCAGAAACTCAGAAATTCAGAATCCCAGAAAAATCTTTTGAGGTTTTGATTTTTTGAGATTTTGAATTTTTAAGGTAATGTTGCCAAAAATGGTTGGTGATTGAGCGAAAAAAGACAGATAACGGGCATACAAAACAGCCCAAGTTACCTGTCTTTTTTGACATTGTTCTTAAAATTTGTAACAAACATAAGCCTACATCTGTCGCACCTACGGCGCTCTGATTTGTTTGGGAATCTGTTTTGCAGGGATTTCGCGCTTTGCGCTTCATCACCTGCCTAGGAACTGCCGCTCCTACGGAGCTGATTTGAGTATACTTTCTCTCCTTGTTTTTGACATAAAAAATAACTTTGATGAAA
>JAZKYV010000065.1:0-22565 GCA_045612345.1 Bacteroidales bacterium | reverse complement strand
TATTTTCCTTTAGGAAGTTCAGCTGGTTGAATACGATATGTGTTAGCAAAGATTTCGAGAGTGTCAGCATAGCTGTAACCAGCAGCGACAACAGTCTTGTTTGCTTCAATAACCTGAGGTTTGTTTTTGAATTTTGTTTCGAAATAATGGTTAAGCTGAGTGATGTCGCGGTTGAAGAGGTACATAACGATACCGAGAGCGAACATGTTCTTTGACTTAAGCATTGATTTTCTATCCATTCCGAAGTCTTTCAAAGCTTCCATTGTGAGAGTTGAGATAGGAGCCTTGATGACTTTGTATTGGCTGAGAGTATCATCTGTTGTTGGGTCAGCTGTGTAACCAGCTTTCTCGAGAGATTTGTCAGTCAATGAATCGACGTCGAAAATGATTGTTGTGCCTGGTTTTAACCAACGCATATTAGCTTTGATAGAAGCTGGGTTCATTGCGACTAAAACATCGCAGAGGTCACCTGTTGTGTGTACAGGTTTGTGACCGAAATGCACTTGGAATCCAGATACGCCTGACACTGTACCTTGTGGAGGACGAATTTCAGCTGGATAATCAGGGAATGTAGCGAAATCGTTACCGGCGAATGCTGTTGAATCTGAGAACAAATTACCAGTCAATTGCATACCGTCTCCAGAGTCACCCGCAAAGCGGATAACTACTTGTTCGAGTTCTACAACTTTTGTTACCTTTGTCATAGTAAACTTATATTAAACTTATTAATTTTTAATGATGCAAATTTTCTGCAAATGTAGTTATTTATTGTTATAGAAAAGCAAAAAAAATGAACAAAAATAAAAGAAAAAGTTTTTTTAATTTTTTTTGTTTTTATACCGATTATCTTTATATCTTTGCACCAAATTCAAAAATTAAAAAATTATTATGGCTTACAAAATTTTAGACAATTGTGTAGCATGTGGCACATGTATCGATGAGTGCCCAGTTGGTGCTATTTCTGAAGGTGACATCTATGTAATTGACGCTGATTCATGCGTTGGTTGTGGTTCATGTGCAGGTGCATGTCCAAACGATGCTATCGTAGAAGATTAAGAATTAAATTTATTCGTTAAAAGGGGAAAAAGCTCGGCAGTTTACTGTCGAGCTTTTTTTAGTTAGGAGTTTGGAATTATTGTTTTCCTTTCAATTTTCAATTTCCTCGTCCGCCTTATCAATATTATCTTTAATCTGATTCATCACTTTGTCGAAAGCGATCATATCTTCTTCCTTGATATCTTTCAAAACGTTTCTCATCATGCCAATTGCGACTTCTGTTGTCTTGGTCTTAAGTTTCATTCCTTCTTCTGAAACGACGATGTTGTTGACGCGACGGTCTTTCTTATTGACCTGACGATAGACGAGACCTTTCTTTTCTAATGAGTCGATGAATTTCGTTACAGAGTTTTTGTCTTTCTGAATGATGTCGGCAATGGCCTGCTGTGAAAGAACTTCCGCATCCCATAAGATATCCATCACAAGATATTGTTCAGGAGTGAGATTGATGTCGTTGCGACTGAGTTCCTTTGCGAAATACTTTATCAAGGAACAATTGACGATGTTAATGTAAACTGCAATCTTTTTAATCAATAGCATATCATTTAATTTTTTTAAGCGGACTATTCGGCTCATTCGCCATCATCCTATATTCAACTTTATCGGTAACTCGTGGCAGGTTTCTGCTCACAAAAAGCGTGGCTTTTCCGAGTGGAGTAAGAACCATTTCGGCTCTTCTCCGAGCTATTCCTCGTGACAAAATCCGTGCCACTCTTTCAGCCGACATCATACGTTCTTCATCACGCGGCGTCTCCCCTTGCGGACTGCCATCTGCAGTCAAGGCAACGTTGCGAATATTGGATGTTGTAAAGCCAGGAGCAAATATCATAACATGCAGTCCGTCATAGAGATGTTCGATGCGCAATGTCTCTAAAAAGCCTCTCACTGCGAACTTGGAAGCGGAATATGCGGTACGCGCCGGAAGCCCTACATAACCCGCAGTGGAGATGACGCCGACAACTGTCCCCTTACTTTCAAGAAGATACGGCAAGGCGTATTTTGTACAATATACCGTTCCCCAGAAATTGGTATCCATCAAAGAATGCATCACCTTTAAATCCAAATCCTTAAAGACAGCCCTCATGGAAATGCCGGCGTTGTTGACAAGAACATCAATCTTTCCAAATTTCTCGACAGTCTTTTCTATAAGATTTTTACAGTCCTCTTCTTTAGTAACGTCAGTCTTAACGCATAAAAACTGTTGACCGTTGACTGTTGACTGTTGTCCTAATTCTTCTACTATTTTTTCGAGTTTATCAATAGAACGAGCGGCGAGCACGACATTGGCTCCCAACTCCATAAAACGATTAACAGAAGCCAACCCTATTCCAGAGCTAGCTCCTGTTACTATAATAACTTTGTCTTTATAGAAATTTGTCATATTAATAATGTGTTACCAAATAGCCATATCTGGAATCACATCAGAGTCGTATTTTCCTTCAGCTAATTTTTTCTTAACATCAGCAAATGCGTTCAAGGTGTAGTTGACATCTTCCAATGTGTGAGCTGCTGTAGGGATAATTCTAAATATAATCATACCTCTTGGGATAACCGGATATGTAACGATAGAACAGAAAATCTTGTAATTTGTTCTAAGGTCTAAAGCTATTTGAGCAGCCTGTTGTTCGTTGCCAGGGAGGAAGATCGGCGTTACGCATGCTTCTGCTGGTCCGATTTCGAAACCTAAGTTACGGAAGCCGTCTTGCAATGCACGTGTCACTGTCCATAATTTCTTACGTAACTCATCGCCTTCTGCGCTTCTGATGATTTCAAGACGTTTCAAGCAACCTTCAACGATTGGCATCGGCAATGACTTGGCATACATCTGTGAACGTAAATTATAACGTAGATAATCAATAACATATTTTGGTCCAGCGACGAAACCGCCGATAGTTGCCATTGACTTGGCGTAAGCACCTATATAAAGATCAATTTCGTCCATAACGCCGAAGTGCTCAGAAGTTCCGCGACCAGTTGGTCCCATAACGCCGAAACCGTGAGCGTCGTCGATGAGGATACGGAATTGATATTTGCTCTTCAATGCGACGATCTGATCCAAGATACCGAGAGCGCCTGTCATACCGAAGACACCTTCTGTGATAAGCAAGATACCTCCGCCAGTCTTGTTGACGATCTCTGTCGCTTTCTTAAGAGCTTGTTCGCAACTTGCGATGTCGTTATGTTTAAAGTGGAATGATTGTCCGAGGTGAAGACGTTTACCGTCGATGAGGCATGCGTGTGACTCAGAGTCGAAGACGATAACATCGTGACGTGTTGTCAATGCATCGATTGTTGAGACTATGCCTTGATATCCGAAGTTGAATTCGTAGGCGGCTTCTTTTCTTTCAAAGTCAGCGAGTTCTTGTTCAAGTTTTTCGTGAAGGCGTGTGTTGCCGCTCATCATACGAGCACCCATGGGATACGCCATTCCCCAACGTGCCGCTGCTTCTGCGTCAACCTTTCTGATTTCTGGATGGTTAGCCAGACCGAGGTAGTTATTCAAGCTCCAGTTCAAGACGTCAACGCCATTGAAACGCATGTGAGGTCCCAACTCACCTTCTAATCTTGGGAAAACAAAATAACCGTGTGCACGATCTCTGTATTGACCAATAGGACCGCCTGAGTCCTTTGCTATTCTTTCAAAAATTTCCATTTTTATTCTTAGTTAAATTAGGTTTTATTTTTTAGCTTCGCAAAAATAGTAAATATATTTACTTTACCAAATTGATTTAATAAAATATTTTATCATTTTCTACAACATTCTTAAAAATTATCATATTTTTGTGCCGTAAAAAATGAACCTATCGTAAAAAGACACACGTCCGTGTGTCTCTACGAGAGTCGACAACATATATATAACAATGATCAACTTCAAAGACAAATACGCACTTGTAACCGGAGCGAGTTCAGGCATAGGAGCTGCCATTGCCAAACGACTTGCGAAGGATGGCTGCAACTTATTCCTGACAGGACAGAACAAAGAACGACTAGACGAAACCAAGAAATCATGTGAAGACTTAGGCGTTAAAGCATTCGCAAAAGAAAGCAAGTTCGAAGAATATTCAAGCATAGACGATTTTGTTCAATTTGTTAAATCCCATAACACCAATATCGACCTTTTTGTTTTAAATGCCGGCATCTCACAGAGAGCCAAGGCATTTGAAACCGACTTCGCGACAGACCAAAAGATAATGCAGATCAACTACTGGAGTGCAGTTTATCTCATCAAGCAATTCAAGGACGAGATCGTAAACTCAAAACACACGAGCATTTCCGTCACGACCTCGCTCGCCGGTTTGTTCGGTTTCCCACTAAGAACATCATACTGCTCATCAAAACACGCCTTGTTCGGTTTCTTCGAATCTATGGATTTAGAATACGACAACATCAGCGTCACATTCTTAATCCCTGGAAGAATCAACACCGACATCAGCAAGAGCGCCCTTCTCGGTGACGGACAGCGTTACGACAAGATGGATCCGGGACAGGCAAATGGCCTCGATGTAGACAAAGCTGCAAAGGTCGCACTAAGAGCCATCAAGAAAAAGAAACACAGAAAACTCATTGGAAAATACGAATTGTTAATGGCATATATTAATAGGTATCTTCCAAGTCTTTATTACATACTATCAAAACACATTTCACCAACTTAAAAAAATCAAAGCAATGAAAGAAAAGATAATATGCGGTATTCAACAGGTCGGCATCGGCGTTGAAGAATTATTGGAGCCATGGAAATGGTATAACAAAGTGATGGGCTTCGAGATGAAGATCTTCGATGACGAAGGTGTCGCTGAGAGGATGCTTCCTTACACTGGAGGCAAGCCACAACCTAGACGAGCCGTCTTGGCATTCAACCCTCGTGGCGGCGGCGGTTTCGAAGTGTGGCAGCCTAAAGGCAGAAAAGTGAAATACCCAGAACGCCCGCTCATGCTCGGCGACTACGGCATCAACATCTGCAAGTTAAAAGCAAAAGACGTTGACAAGTCATACGCTCATCTTAAAGAAAACGGTGCTACAATGTTAAGCGAAGTCTGCCTCTCTCCTTTCGGCTTCAAGCATTTCTATTTCCAAGATCCATGGAACAATATCTTTGAAGTAGAACAAAACGACTATGCATTCATTGATGACAAGAACAAGACAAACGGAGGCGTCAACGGAGTATGCATAGGAGTAAAAGACATGGAGAAATCCATAGAGTTCTACGGCAAGTTATTGGATTACGACACAATCGTCGGTGATGTGACCGGCACTTTCGAAGAGTTAGGAAATCTCAACGGCGGCAAAGATGAATTCCGTCGCGTGATGTTGAAACGCTCAAAACCTATTCAAGGTCCGCTCTCTGATATGATGGGAGACTCGCATATTGAATTAGTAAAGAATCTAAGTTCTATGCCTGTCAAGGTTTTAGAAAACAGATACTGGGGCGATCCTGGTTACATTCATTTATGTTTCGACGTACGTAATATGGAATGTATCAAGGAAGCTGCCGAGGCATTGGGACATCCATTCGTATGTGACGGCGGCCGCGACTTCGACATGGGAGATGCCAACGGACACTTCACATACGTTGAAGATCCTAACGGCACTTTGATTGAATTCGTCGAGACATTCAAGGTCCCTGTCATGAAGAAATTCGGCATTTATCTCAACCTCGGCGACAGAGACGACTACAAACCTCTTCCTAAGTTCATGACAAAAGCGATGAGATTTAGTAAGATTAAACCAGAGAAGATTAAATAAGAATTCTAGAATTTTAGAACTTTAAAGGGTGCCTTCGACAAGCTCAGGCACCTTTTTTATTTCCACAAATCTTTATAAACCTCCACGGATCTCAAGTATCTCGCGGATTATTTCTGAAGTTCTGAGGTTCAAAAGCCAATGGCCAATAGCCTTAGTTTTAAAAACAATAAAACCATCCTTTCAACGTTTTCACCCAAAAACTTAGATTCTCAGCAACTCAGCATCTTAGAGACTTAAAAAAATGAAACATCTCATCATTATCGGAATCATCTTTTTCTGCTGTCTTTCATTGAAAGCTCAGAACAAATATTTCCCGATAAAAGGAAGCATCGTTTCTGCCGACAGCCTCGTTCCCATTCCGCAAGCTCATATCTTAAGCGAGTTGTCTCATTACGGAACGACATCCGACTTCGACGGGAAATTCTCAATACCAATTAAAAAAATAGACACCCTAAGAATCAGCAGCGTGGGTTTTGTGACAAAATACGTTCACATAAATCACGACAGCATTGACACCAACAGCTTTAGAATCTTGTTACATAGAGACACCATCGTATTAGACGAAATCGATGTGACGCCTTATTATAATTTCAGCACCGTCAAAGAAATAGTCCGCGCCGCTCCTATTGAGAAACCTTTTATAATCAAAGGTGTCAACGACAATATCGAAAAAGTCTTATATCAAAAGCCAAAGAAAATACCAGATGACAAAGGAATTTTCACTCCAATACAGACTTTGTACAATCGCTTCAACAAAAAGGAACGACTTAAGAGAAAACTGGAAAGAAACAGGGAAAAGTATTTGATGGATTAAGACTGTTGGTTTCTAAACTCCGAACTAAAAGACTTTGGTCATTAGACTTTTGTCATTAGTCCTTTTTTGGGCGTTCCGCTACGCGTCGGGCTTTCCGCTCTATCTTTGCTCGCTTAGTTTTCCCTCGCTTGAAAACTGCTCGTTATCCGTTGTCTGTTGTCCGTTGTCTGTTGTCACGAAAATCGCTCGCAAAGGATGCCGCTGCAATCCCTAACGCATTGGGGCTACTAAAAACTAATTTTCCGTTTTCAACTTTAGATTTTCAACTTCATAAGGCGATATGCCTTATGCTAAATCTGTTTCGCCCTTTCAGGGCTCAAATCCAACGACTAAAATAAAAAAAGTCCAAAGATTTTTAAAACCTTTGGACTTTTTCACTTCTAGAATTCTAGAGTTCTAGAATTCTAAATTTCTATAATTAGAGACCTAATTTCTTCTTAACGTCTGCTGTGATGTCGATTGCATTGTCGCCAATGAAAACAACTGTGCCAGATGCTTTGTCTAAGATATATGCGAAACCTTTTTCTTGACCTACAGCGTTAACAGCGTTTTGAACTTTCTCGATAAGAGGAGTGATCAATTCCATTTGTTTGTTTTGCAATGCTAAGTCAGCGCTACCTTGGAATTCTTGGATTCTTGTTTCGAGGTCAACGATTTCTTTTTCTTTTGATTGACGGATTAAGTTTGACATTGAAGCTTGGTTTGCTTGGTAGTCTTGAATCTTACTTTGATATTCAGCGCCCATAGCTTGCAATTCTGCTTGTAATTCTGCTGCGTATGTTTGTAAATCTTGTTCAAGTTTTGCTCTTTCTGGCATTATTTCCATAATAGCAGCTGAGTCAACGTGACCGATTTTCAAAGATTGTGCATTAACACCAAAACTTACGCTCATTGTCAATACGACAGCGAATAATAACTTAACTAATTTCTTCATTTTGTTTATTTATTTTATTGTTATTTTTTCTTTTGCAAATATAATAATTTTAGCAATTATTTATATCAACAACTTTCAACTTTCAATTTCCAGTTTTTAATTGTTTTTCTTTCTGTCTTCACGACGTACTGTCTGCATTACATTGCCGATTTCATCGAGGATTTCATCGCTGATGTCGTTTTTATCGCTGCAATAAAGCATTGTTGTTCCAGCCGCCTTGTCAAATACGAAAGCGTAGTTCTTTGTCAGCGCCACTTGGTTGATAGCATTATAAACCTTTTCTTGGATTGGCTGGATAAGTTCAGCTCTCTTTGCATACAACTCGCCTTCTGGTCCGTAATATTTCATTCTCAAGCTTTCAGCTTCCTGACGTTTTGCAGTTATAGCTTCTTTTTTCTTTCTCTTCTGATCTTCTGAAAGAAGCACTGACTCAGCTTGATATTCACGGTCTAACTCCTGTGCTTCTTGGAAAAGAGCAGTTATCTCTTTTTCCCATTTCTTTGAAAGCTGATTTATCTCTTCTTGAGCATCACCATATTCAGGAATATTTTCCAAGATATAATCTGAATCAACATAAGCTATTCTTTGATTTTGCTGAGCATTTACAGTTGCCATTCCAAAAAGGAACATCACAGCAAGCAATAATGATTTGATTGTTTTCATATTCTATTATTTTTAATATTTCTATATAAATACATTGTTAATTATCAATTGTTCATTATGAATTATGAATTATGCATTAATCAATAGACCCTCCGATTGAGAAGTGGAACTGGCTCTTGTTTGCATCCTTCATACCAGGAACATCGTCGAAACCGTAACCCCAGTCGATACCCAACATACCGAACATTGGGAGATAGATACGAACGCCGAGACCTGCTGAACGATATACATCGAATGGGTTGAAGTTTTCTATTCCTAACCAGTCGTTACCTGCTTCAACGAAACCGAGTGCGTAAATAGTAGCTGTTGGGTTAAGTGAGAGTGGATAACGAAGCTCCATAGTGTATTTGGTAAAGATGTTACCACCGATGTTTTCGTTGCTATAATAATAAGGTGTAAGTGTTTCGTTGCCGTAACCACGCATACCTATGATTTCACGGCCGTCGAGGTTGTAGTTTGAAAGACCGTCACCGCCGAGATAGAATCTTTGGAATGGAGTTACACCTATATTATTATTGTAACATCCCAAATAACCGAATCTTACTCTTGTCATGAGAACGAGTTTGTCATAGAGTTCGGTATACCAAGCGATTTTGAATTTCCATTTATGGAATTCGACCCAACGATACATATAGTCTTCGCGTTGAGCTTGAGTATATTCTGGAGATGGATATTTTTCTTCATAATCAACGCCGCTGATTGATGAATATGGAGGTGTCACTTCCAATGACATGACCAATTCAGAACCATAGCGAGGATAGATTGGCTGGCTTACAGAGTTACGTCCGACGCTGATATTATAGCTGATGACATTGAAATAACCAGAGCCTGTACCGAAATCAAATATCGTTGTATAGTTATCAAGACCATATCTCATCAAGTTGACGCCATGATATACTGTAAAATAGTCATCAGGCCAAGTCAAGCGTCTGCCCAGACCGAAAGAGAGACCTGTTGTCTTGAAGCTAGCGAAGTTTTCGTTAGACTTAGCATAACCATTGGTATATGTTGAGTGATACAATGATGTAGTGAATGAATTTGGTTTCTTGCCACCCAACCAAGGCTCTGTAAATGATGCGCCGTAGTAAAGATATGTTGTACCGTAAGTCTGTATTCTGAAAGACAACTTCTGTCCGTCACCACCAGGCAATGGAGTCCAGGCGTCTTTCTTGAACATATTTTTAAATGAGAAGTTATTGAGTGTCAAACCAAGGGTAAGGATAAGTTTGTTATAACCCCAGCCTGCTGACAACTCAATCTGGTCAGAAGATGTCTCTTCTACGATATATTCAATATCGACAGTTCCGTCTGATGGGTTTGGCTGTATGTCTGGATTCAATGTCTCTGCGTTGAAATACCCCAATGCAGCCAATTCTCTTGTTGTTCTAATTACGTCACTTCTGCTGAAGAGCTGACCTGGCTTGGTATACATCTCACGTACTACGACATGGTCGTTAGTTTTTGTATTACCTTTCACAGACACTTTTCCGATAGTTGCCTGATCACCTTCGAAGATTCTGACTTCCATATCTATGGAATCATTTTCAGCTCTTACTTCAACAGGATCGACACGGAAGAAGAGATAACCGTCATCCATATAGATCGAGCTGATATCGTAACCGCCTTCGTTATATTCCAAATTGGTTCTAAGGAGCTCCTTATTATAGACATCGCCTTTGCGGATACCGAGCACTCTGTTCAATGTAGCAGTGTCGTATTTTGTATTACCTACCCAGTCTATGTTACGGAAATAATATTTATCACCTTCTTCAACATTGATAGTGATACCAATATTCTTATCGTCTATTCTATAGATAGAGTCGCTTACGATATAAGCATCACGATAGCCACTTTGGTTATATTTCTCAATGATAGCGACTTTATCATCTTCATAATTGCTTTCCAAATACTTAGAAGCCTTGAATATACGAAGCCTATAATTTTCAGCGAAATAATCTACAATACCAGTAAATGCTTTCTTAGGTTTCAATGTGACGAAATCATAAACAGCCTGACATACTGTTGGTCCGAGAGGATCGAGAGGATCGAAGTGACCTTTGACCTTTGTCTCTTTCATCGCCTTACGGACTTGATTATCTGTCAATTCTTCATTACCATTGATAACGATCTCGGCGATACGTACTTTAGAGCCTCTATCGACATCAAGGATAAGATCCACATAGTTGTCGCGTGTTGTATCAGCTTTAGCTTCAACATTGACCAATACGTTATGGAAACCTTTTTCTGCGTAATAGTCTTCAATGATTCTGGTTGTTTTGGTATAAGTGTGTTCTGTAGCGACGTCACCTCTAGTGAGGTTTATCTTCTTTCTAAGTTCTTCTGCTTCAGATTTCTTAACGCCTTTAAATGAGAATTTTGAGATACGAGGACGTTCTTTAAGGTCGATGTTAAGGAATATCTTTCTTCCAATTTTTGAAGTGCATGTAATGTTAATATCTTCAAACAGGCCCTGATCCCAGAGTTTTCTTATCGCATTGGTGATCTTATCGCCAGGAACCTCTATCGTTTCACCGACTTGCAAGCCTGATATCATCACCAATACTTGTGGATCAAGATGCTTCACTCCTGTCACAGTGATACCACCTATTTCGTAATCTCTTGGCAATGAATAGTCTATATCTGACATATCATTACCAATCTGAATTTGCGCCATGACTGAAGAACCGAATGTCACGACAAAAAACAATAAAAACAATAATCTTAAAGTATATTTATACATGTCACTTTTTTTCTGTTATTTGTTCACTAGTCTTACCGAAACGACGTTCACGGCTTTGATAATCAACTATAGACTCATACAAATCTTCTTTACCGAAATCTGGCCAGAATTTATCAGTAAAATAAAATTCAGAATAAGCCAGCTGCCACAACAAGAAGTTGCTTATTCTTTCCTCACCGCTTGTTCTCACCAAAAGTTCTGGATCAGGCATACCATTAGTGCTCAAGAAATTAGAAAAACATTTCTCGTCAATTTGTTCAATATCTAATTCACCTGACTTAACTTTTTCCGCCAAAGCCTTTGCTGCATTAGTGATTTCCCAACGGCCAGAATAGCTCAAACAAAGTGTCAAAGTCATTCTGTCGTTATCCTTTGTATCATCGATAGCCTTCATCAAAGCGTCGTAGTTAGACTTTGGAAGTCTTTGCAAATCGCCTATTGCATTAAGTCTTATATTATTATCGTTCAAGGTCTTCACCTCTTCTGCAATAGTCTTTGACAAAAGCTTCATCAAAGCATCGACCTCAATCTTAGAACGGTTCCAGTTTTCTGTAGAAAATGCATATAAAGTAAGATATTTAACGCCAAGTTCTGCACATGCTTCAGATACGGCACGCACAGCAGAAACGCCGTTTTGATGTCCGAAAATACGGATCTTACCTTGTTCCTTTGCCCAACGGCCATTGCCATCCATGATGACCGCGATGTGTTGTGGCAATCTATTTATATCTATCTTGTTTTTCAAACTTTCCATAAATCATTTACGAGTTGTTATTCCTGAATGACAATTTACTTTTCTTGGAAGATTAAAGCTATATACTATTGACAATTCCAATGTTCCAATCCAATCATTATCATATCCGAAATTAAATTCATCAGAAATATCATTTACCTTATCAATATCATCATTGAATGTCTTGTTCATTCTCCACTCCAAGGTCATTCCAAATCTCTTGGCAACACTATATTTCACACCTGCGCCAAATGGAAAAGAAAAATCAAAGCCATGAATTCCAGCTGGATGTTCTTTTGCTACATAATTAAAGCATGAGAAACCAGCGAAGATATATGGTGTTACATAATCTTTCTTGCTACCTGTCCAATAATCAAAGAAATTAAACTCTGCCAACAATGCGAAGTCGTTTATTTTCTGGTTAATAGGAAATTGATATTGTGTTTTATCACCATAAATAGGCATCTGATTTATAATTTCATCTGTTGGCTGTATCTGAAGATTATAATGAGAATATTGGAATCTGAATGCCCAACGTAAATTCTGGTAGTATCTCAAAACTCCACCGAAAGATGGCTGAATATCAGAAAAGTGCTTGTTTGGATTCATGTCTCCAACATAATATGGCAAGCTTCCTGTCGCACCGACTTCTATTATCTGAGAACTAACACTTTTAGGCATTAAAAATGAAAATGCCAAAACAAGAAACATTGCTAAAACATTATTAACTTTCACCATCTTTTCCTTTGATTTTCAATCAACATTAATGTCATTTGCCAAAGAGGCAAATTTACAATTAATTGTTGTAACTTTTTTATATTTATTTAAATTAATTTCTCAAATCATTACCCCAAGAAAGTTTCTTTCTTATGGTCTCAAAAAAGTTCTTGTTCGGCATCTTTATCATGTTAAAACAGAAATCCGTCTTTTCGACTTCTATTTCCAAAGACTTATCAACCAACACTATACGAGAATCAAGGCCTAAGGCAAAACTTTCACACCTACCTTCAACCTTTATTTTCACTTTACTTTTGTTAGGGATAACGACAGGACGTACACTTAAATTGTGTGCAGCTATAGGAGTAATCAAAAAACTATCAGCATTTGGCGTCATGATAGGCCCTCCGACGCTCATCGAATATGCAGTCGAGCCAGTAGGCGTAGCCAAAATGATACCGTCAGCCCAATATGTATTCAACAGCATATCATCGATAAAGACATTCACAACTATCAGAGTACCATTATCTTTACGGCAGATACTGATTTCATTCAAAGCATAGTTGATTCCATTGAAGATATTATTTTTATCATTGATTTTTATCAACGAACGCTGTTCTGTTTCATAATTTCCTGCTATAATATTTTTCACAGCATCGATGGTTTCTTTAGGAGAAACGCATGAAAGGAAACCAAGATTTCCAGTGTTGATACCACATACAGGTATACCGCTGTCGCGAATGATAGGCACAGAGTCTAGCATTGTTCCATCACCGCCAAAAGAGAACATGACATCAGCCTTTCCTTTTATATCGTCAGTCTTCTTCAAAAGACTATAACTTATGCCTTCATCGAAACAATGCTTAATATCATTAAGGAATGTCTCATACACAATTATCTCCACTCCCGACTCCTGCAAAAGACGAAGCATATTGCGCATCATTTCATCATAATCTTTACCAAAAGCCTTTCCGTACAAAACAACTTTCATGTCTCTTATTTTTTAATTAACAAATCATATTGGCGCCACAAAGTGTACAAAAAATCCTGTCTCTCCCATATCATTTACCCCATATTCCAAACGAAGGACCTTGTCGTAATATGTGACGAAATCTATACCTACTCCTGTTCCGAAGATAAATTTATTATCCAAGAAAGAAGATTGATTTACAGCCATTTTCCACGAATACGCGCAATCGAAAAACAAATTGGCATACAATGCAAAATGTATCTTACCGAATCTTTCATTCTTGACAAACGGAATATATCTTGTCACAGGATTCAATATTGCATATTTCAAATTATTTTTCACCAAAGCGAAATTCATCGCATCAATGACATAGAGCTCATAAGTCCTAACATAATCGTTCTTGTAACCCAAGCCCTGATTCAAAAAATACGGAGCGTCCGCATCAGGCGACATCTTCATTGTCAAGTTAGAAGCCCAATACCAACGACCTTTGATCGGCCTATACAAATCGGTTGTAATTTTTGCATAAAAAACATCAGGAGAAGACTCGAAAGCGCCAAACCCAACCTTCTCCATCAGAAGTTCAAAATAATGTCCGTTCAAAGGATAATTCTGCTCGTCACGGAAATCGTTCTTATAAGTAGCCATCAATGCAAAATACTGAAAACGTGTTCCTTTAGCATTAGCGAAGTCACTATTCAACGACGGCAAAACATCATGAAAAAGAGTATTGTTATAACTAAAATTCACAAAAAACTTATTTCGATGTCCCAAACGGCAATAAGGCTCTACGAATACAAATGCCGACTGTTTAGCGAACTTGTCATCGCCATTAAAATATGTAATCTTATTGTTTTCCGTTACATACGGAACCTCTTTATCCCTTTTGTAACCACCGCCAAACTTAAACCCAAACAACTGTTTTCCAGTCATGTACGGTATATCATACGACAAACCGTAATTCTGATTATAACCCGAAATAAAAGTAAAGTCGATATTATGTTTGAGTCCCAAGAAGTTACGATACTTCATCTCCACACCATAGCTGAAACGCCTAATGTCGTCAGCCTCATACCAGGCATTAAGGTTTCTGTCGGAATAAGCGACGTAAGGAAAAACCCATATATACCATCTTTCAACGACATTGATATTAAGAATCACAGCATTACTTTGAGACTCATCCTCTTGCTGCTCAAATGTCACAAAATTAAACAGAGTCGTATTCTGCACATTCTCATAACTGACACGCAGTTCTTCTTCCCATTGCTGCGCCGGAATCGTATCACCGATTCCAAAGGTCAGTTCCCTGAAGACGATAGCATCTTTTGTTACATTATTTCCATTTATGACAATATCAGAGACAATCACATACGACGTCGTATCTTGTTGAGCATAAAGCCCAAAAGAAAATATTATCAGAAATAACGACAAAAGCTGTTTCATAAATTATCTTCCATCATATTACAATAATCATTGTAACGCCAATCTGCGATAATATTTTGTTCCACAGCATCTTTTATAGCGCAATGAGGTTCGTGCATGTGTGTACAGTTCGAGAATTTACATTCGTGCATAAGGTTACGCATCTCAGGAAAACGCTGTGCAAGAGTTTCCTTTTCCATATCATACAGACCGAATTCCTTAATACCAGGAGAGTCAATGATATAACCACCGAATGAAAGCGGAAACATCTGAGAGAATGTGGTGGTATGCTTTCCTTTTTCATGAACCTCGGAGATATCGCCGACCCTTACATTAAGATTCGAGTCGAGGCGGTTCACCAATGCCGACTTGCCAACGCCAGAGTGACCTGAGAAAAGATTGACCTTATCTTTCATTATCTCTTTAAGTTCATCACATTGGAATCCGGTTTTAGCCGACACCATAAAAGCATGATATCCGATATTTTCGAAAGTATCAATCAGTTCTTTTGCAACTGCCATCTGCTCCTCGTCATACAAGTCGCATTTGTTGAAGACTATTGTCGTTGGGATATGATAAGCCTCCGCTGTAACCAGGAATCTATCCATAAAACCAGTCGACGTTCTAGGATGAGCTATAGTAGCCACCAAAATGGCCTGGTCTATATTTGAAGCTATGATATGAGAAGCCTTTGAGAGGTTTACCGACTTTCTCACTATTACATTATAGCGAGGCAATATCTTGTTAATCACGCAGGTATCCTTATTACTTTCCTGTTCAAAAATAACTTTATCACCCACTGCCACAGGGTTTGTTGTTCTAATACCATCAAGGCGAATCTTGCCTCTGAGACGGCAAAGCACCACCTCGCCTTTCTCATTTCTCACTTCATACCAACTTCCCGTTGATTTAATAACGATACCTTCTTGCATTTATGCTTATTTTGTTGCAAAAGTAAGAATTTTTATTTTATAATCCTATTATAATCACAACTTTTGATAACGTTTTCCAGGCAGCGCCGTTAATATGCCATCAAACTCCAATGACAGCAAAATCGAGGCTATTTTTGTAGGCGAAAGCAGCGTCTCCGTGATGATCTTATCGAGATAAACCACATCACTTTCTTCAAACAGTTTCATCACCAATCTCTCCTCATCGTTAAACTCACGAAACAACCGCATCTGCTTTGCCACGACCTTCTTGCTTTCATCCCAACGCATTATCGAACGCAAGTCGCTGACATCAAGCAGTATGTTCGCTTTATTATCCTTAATGATATTATTACATCCAGCACTATACACATCACCGATGCGTCCTGGCACAGCAAAGACCTCTCTATCATAAGCATTCGCTATTTCAGCAGTAATGAGCGCTCCTCCTTTAGAAGCGCTCTCCACCACTATCAGACAGTCGACCATACCGGCAACGATCCTGTTTCTCTTCGGAAAATTCTCCTTGTCAGGATCCGCCCCGCTGAGCTGCTCAGTCAAAAGACAGCCACCACATTCAAGCATCTTCTTCGCAAGATTTCTATTAACCGGAGGATAAATGGTATGAAGCCCATGCGCCAAAACAGCAGCCGTCTTCAAGCCATTCTTCACCGATGCATTATGCGCGCAAGTATCGACGCCATACGCCAAGCCGCTAACGACAAGCACATCATCATCAAGCAGTTCCGATACAATCTTATCCGTCATAATCTTGCCATAATCCGTCACATTACGCGTCCCGACAATACCAACGACCTTATCGACATTAAAATCAGTATGACCTTTACAATACAAAATCACAGGACTGTCATAGCAATGCTGCAGACGTTTGGGATAATCAGAATTGAGATAATACAAAATCCTTATGCCATGCTTCTCCGTAAAATTCAGTTCCCGCTCAGCGCGCGACAAAACATCCTGCGACATGATACTCTCTATCGTCTTCTCTCCTATCCCAGGAATCTTGGAAAGAGTTCTCTTCTTCTCGCAGAAAACAGCCTCCGCACCTCCGCAATACGCCACCAGCTTCTTACCATTCACATCGCCAATACCAGGCACCAATGTCAATGCGACCTCATATAACAAATGATTATTCATTTTGCAAAGATAAACATTTTACATTATTGATTTACAATAATTTATGTTAATTTTTATTAAGAAAATATGTTAAAAACAAACAATAATCAAACTTCAAAATTCATCACTATCACCATAATTCAAGAAAAAGTCTATTATCTGTTACCCGTTGTCCGCTGACTTTTTCTATCTTTGCAAAAATGAAGGAATTGAAAAAGAATATATTGATATGTCCGTTGAATTGGGGTTTAGGTCACGCCACCAGATGCGTTCCTATAATACGCGCATTGATTGAATCAGGGCAGAATCCTATCATAGCAGCCGACAAAGCTCCTTTAGCATTCCTCCAAAAAGAATTTCCAAACTTAAAATTCATTACGCTTCCCGGATTCGAGCCAACTTATAGCAAGCACAACTCTCAAGTTTTCAAGCTATTAAAATCTATTCCTAACGCATTAATAAATTTTAAGAAAGAACATAAGGAAATAGAAAAAATCGTCGACGAATACAAAATCGACACAATCATTTCCGACAACAGATTCGGATGCTGGAGCAAAAAAGTACACTCTATCTACATCACTCACCAATTAAATATCCAGGTTCCAAAATTTTTCAAATGGACCTCTCCTATCGTAAACTTTTTACACAAAAACTACATCAAGAAATACAACGAACTCTGGATTCCTGATGTAGAAAACAGTTCCTCATTATCAGGCGTTCTATCACACCCTGCAAATGTCAAAATCAAAACAAAATATATCGGTTTTCTAAGCCGTTTCTCTTCAGAACCAAAAGACAATACCAAGTCTATCGACTATTTAGTCATACTATCTGGTCCGGAACCACAACGTACTATTTTTGAAGACATTATCATAAGACAAGCCAGCGACATCAAAGGCAGTATCGTCATTTTAAGAGCAAAGCCAAACGAAGACAGCATTCCAGAAAATACGCCAGAAAACATCACATTCTTTAACCATGTCGACGATGATACTTTTACACAAATCATAGCAAAGTCAAAAAACATAATCTGCCGTGGAGGATATTCATCTTTGATGGACTTAATATACCTTAACAGAAACGCATACCTAGTTCCCACACCAGGGCAGACAGAACAAGAATATCTAGCGGAATATCTTACAAAAGAAGGACTTTTCAATTACTGCAAACAAAAAGATTTCGAGTTAAAAAACATTAACACACCAAATATCGAAATCAAGAATCACTTCAAAAACGAAGGAATCAATATAAAAGACGCCATTAACACAATAACCACAACTCCTAACTCCTAACTTCATAGACGCCACAGGAGTGACGTCTCTACAAACATTCCTAATTTAAAAAAAGTCTTCAGTCTGCAGTCCATAGTCCGTAGTCTTTTCTTACATTTGCAAAAAAATAAAAATTATGTTACTAAATTATGTCGTTTGGGATGTTGATCCCTACATTTTTCATATAGGCAGCCGTCCTATTGCTTGGTATGGACTCTTATGGGCGATGGTTTTCATCATCGGCTATTACATCATGAAAAACATCTACAAGAGAGAGAATCTTGGCGAAGAAGAATTAGACAAACTCTGGATGTACATGCTGATTTCCACAGTATTAGGCGCTCGTCTAGGACATTGCCTCTTCTACGAACCTTCATATTATTTATCAAATCCTATTGAGATTTTGAAAGTATGGGAAGGCGGCCTTGCCAGCCACGGAGGCGCTATCGGAATCCTGATAGGTCTGTTCATCTATACAAAGAAAATCAAGAAACCTTATCTCTGGACTTTAGACAGAATCGTTGTTCCAGCAGCTATCGGCGGTGCGCTCATACGCCTTGGCAACCTCATGAACTCAGAGATTTACGGCGAACCAACAACACTTCCTTGGGGTTTCAAATTCGTCAGAGACTACCCTATCGGAATACCAATAGAGAACATCCCACCTTGTCATCCAACACAAATCTACGAGGCTCTATTTTGCGTATTGGTTTTCATATACCTTTTATACGCTTATTACAAGCAAAACATGGCGACAAAACGTCCAGGTTTCATGTTCGGAATTTTCCTTATAGTGGTTTTCGGTTCAAGAATATTAATAGAATTCATCAAAAACCCACAAGTTGAATTCGAGTCTTCAATGACATTGGATATGGGACAATGGCTCAGCATCCCGTTCTTAGTCACTGGAATTTGGCTTGTGATAAGAAGTTTCACAAATAAAAAAGCTCAGAATTGATTCTGAGCTTTTTTTGTTTCGTATTTCATCTCGCTAAATAAGGATAAAACTTACCGTTTTCTTCATTAAACGTATTTGTCACTTTAATTCTAAGATCATTGCGTTTATACTTAGTAGCGATGGTTCTCATCTTATCCAAGATAGCCAAGTTCTCATATATGCTCTCTGAATAATACATCAAGAATGGTGTATCCAATTCATAATAATATCTGAGATTGTCGATACAGTTTTCAAGCATAGTATTCATAAACGCATCACCTTTATCAGTAGCTCCGCATGCATAATAGATTTCTGGATAAGAAGTCATCAAAATGTCATAAGGGATCTTGTCGTTAGGGAAAAATTCAAGACATTTATCCAAGACAGCGACAGCCTCTTCTTTTCTCTGGCTATTAGCAAGAGTCTGAGCAAGACGCATATATGCTTGTTTTACAAACAAAACGCTACGACGGCTTTCTGGGTCAACTGCAACATCAGGATCATTGAGGTTACCCCATCTGATATCATCAGCCATAAGCAATTCACAAGAACCGTCAACGAAAACACCGCCTGCACCTTTATAATAAGATGTTGCTTCAACTGGCATAAAACGATGAGCAAGACCTTCTTGATGCAAATACTTGTCAATACCCAAAACATTCTCAATATCGTTCAAACTCGTGAAATAAACAGCACGAGACCAGTTGTTTGTAGCCATGAAGTCAAGGAGCATCAAGTCATTCTTATAAAGATAATTAACGCTGCTTGGAATTTCCCATACTATCTCATCAACGATTTTATCCTTCATACTTTCAGGAACTATACCATTGCGGATAACAGCTTCTTTATCAACAGTAATCTTGAGACGACGTGCTGGGAGATAGTTAACCTTATCGCCTGACATCAAACCAACTTTAGTTCTAGGATTATCACTCTTGATGAATTCGATAGCGTCCTTCAATTCTACCGGACCTTCAAAGACGTCTTGAATGAAGATTGGTTCGTTAACGCCATTATCATATTGTGCAGGTGTCAATGACAATGGAAGTCTGTCTGACTCATATTGTTTACGTCCCATTTGGTGAACGTACCAGTAACCTGAAGAAAGCATATAGTTACATACGCGGACGTCTGTGCGATAACCTTCAACTTCTTGGACATACCAAAGCGGGAATGTATCATTGTCACCACGAGTAAAGATAACCGCATTTTCAGGAAGATTCTTAAGGTAATTCTTACCCCAGTCTAAAGCGGCAGTCTTGTTTGAACGATTGTGACCTTCCCATCCTGAAGCAGCCATAACTGTTGGAACTGAAAGACATAACACGAATGCTACTATTGCAACAGCCATCTTATTCTTAATGATTTTCTGCAAAAGTTCCATAACGCCCATGACACCGATACCGATCCAGATACAGAATGCATAGAAAGATCCTGCATATGCATAGTCACGTTCACGAGGCTGGAATGGAGTCTGGTTCAAGTAGATAACGATGGCAAGACCTGTCATGAAGAACAACAAGAACACCACCCATGAGTCTTTGATATCCTTCTTGATATGATAGAACAAACCTATCAATCCTAATATTAAAGGCAAGAAGAAGAATGTTGTACGGCCTGAATTCGACATAGATTTTGGAAGATCAGTCTGTTTGCCTAAACGTGCTTCGTCGATGAACTTAATACCGCTCAACCAGTTACCGTATTCCAATTCACCATGACCCTGGATATCATTCTGACGGCCGACGAAATTCCACATGAAATAACGCCAGTACATATGATTACATTGATAACCCAAGAAGAACTTGATATTCTGTCCGAATGTCGGACGCATCACTGTCTCTGTAGTATAGCCGCCTGCTCCATTAGGCTTCTTGATTGTCACAGGCACCATCTTAGATTTATCGATATATTGCTCGTAAGTACTTGTATACATACGCTTTGTACCATTCCACATACGTGGGAATATTGTGGTAAGGTTATCATCGTATATAGGTTCTGTTCCTCTTCTATCATCTGTGATGACATATTTACCTTTCTTTTCATCTCTCACATAGACAGGGCTGCCATCGTTTGCATCGATAGGTTTCGCCATATAATAAGGTCCATGGAGCAAAGGCCAGCTTCCATATTGTTCGCGTTTGAGATAAGAAAGCATCGAAACAGCTTCACTAGGTTCATTCTCATTGATTGGAGTATTGGCATTAGCGCGGATTACGAGCATGAAGAATGAAGAATAACCAATCAATATGAACATAAAAGAAAGAACAACCACATTCAATATCACCATTTTATATTTATTTGAGAAATAAATTCCCAAAACTATTATGGCTGTAAGGAGAATGAAGTAGACAATTGTTCCAACGTTAAAAGGAGTATTGAGAGTGTTGACAAAGAACAACTCGAACTTACCACATAATGAAACGATTGCAGGGATGATGACCACTTGAATCAAGCCAACGAGAGCTACTGATATCAAACCTGCCACTATGAAACCTTTCAATGTTATCTTGTCATATTTCTTGAAGTAAACCACGTAAACCACAGCAGGGATACACAAGAGGTTAAGAAGGTGGACACCGATTGACAAGCCTATGAGATAAGCTATAAATATGAGCCAACGATAATGATAAGGCTCATCAGCGACTTCTTCCCATTTCAATATTGCCCAAAATGTTATAGCTGTAAATAATGATGACATGGCATAAACCTCTCCTTCCACGGCAGAGAACCAGAACGAATCTGAGAATGTATAAGCCAAAGCGCCGATAACGCCTGTTGCCAAAACAGCTACTTTATTTGACAATGGAGATGCTTCACCATCTTTCATCCACATCTTTTTTGAGAGATGTGTTATTGTCCAGAAGAGGAACAAAATGGTAAAACTGCTGCACAAAGCAGACATTAAATTGATCATTAGTGCTACTTTTGTCACATCACCGAAGGCAAAAAGTGAGAAAAATCGACCGATCATCTGGAAAAGAGGCGCTCCTGGAGGGTGACCAACTTGCAATTTATAAGCTGTGGAAATATACTCACCACAATCCCACCAGCTGACGGTGTTTTCCAATGTGAGTACATAAACGACGGTTGCGATCAGGAAGACAAACCATCCTACAATGTTGTTTAACTTTTTGAAACTCATTAGTATTTATATTAAATTATTCTTTTACGACAAGAAAACTTGTAATTTGCAAAGATAAATATAATTCATAATTAATAATGTATGCTGCGTATTTTTTTTGAATTAACGGCATAATATCCGAGTTATTATCCATGGTTTTTTGACTATATTAATAAGGTATAAAAAAAAATTAAAAAAAAATCATTTTTTTGTTGCGCATATCAAAAAAAGCTGTATCTTTGCACTCACATTCAAGATACGAAATAATGATTGTCGAATGGTGTAATGGTAGCACTGCAGATTTTGGTTCTGCCTGTCAAGGTTCGAATCCTTGTTCGACAACAAAATTATAAATTGAAGACCTGCTACGGAATG
>JAZKYV010000064.1:0-48645 GCA_045612345.1 Bacteroidales bacterium | reverse complement strand
TTCATATATGCTTGACGCGGTAGGAGTGGGTGCAGACAAGATAAGACATTACAGCGAACCAAGTTATGTTATATGTGACTTTGAAATTTATGACGATAAGGTCTTTATATTACAGAGAAAATGGAACACTTTGAAAGAATGTAGGATTTTAGTTCAAGATTTATGGCTCGATCCAATTGATACGATTTCGATTCCAAAACATATTGAACCAGAGAGATTATTCCTCGATGGCTTAGAATGTCTGCAAATGCTGGGACGAGATACAGTTTATCAGGTTGTTAGAGAAGACTATAAGAAGAATTATATTATTAACTATCCGACTGAAAAGAATCGTTATGCTAAAGTGATGAACAACATTATTTTCATGACTAAAAAACATATGTATTTTCGTGAAAGTAAGATGGACGGCTATGTGGTGAATTTCTTCAGAATAGGATTCGAGACAAAGCAGAAAGAGATGCTGATGACTTGCGATGACATGAAAACATATAAGGAAATTAAGAAAGAAGTAAAGTGGCATAAGGAAAATCTTCCGCCTTTCGCTGCATATCCTTCTGCCGAAGAATGGGAAGTGTTTGTAAGTAAATCATGGTATCATACAAAAGACAATCATCTTGATAGATATCAAGATACCTTATATTATTTCGACCATTTCAATAGTAAGATTCTGACATACGACGAAAATATGAACCTTCTCAACGAATGTGAAATTACCTATCCAACAAAGGAGGACTTCTGGCAGCATAAGATTTATAAAGATAAAGCATTAGGAAAGTTCTATACGATATTCGGTTCTGCCGTGAATGAGATTGATGTCAAGACTGGAAAGACGAGTGCAGTGGCAAATGCAAACCAATGGATGACAGAAAAGATAATCATTCATAAAGGAAATCTTTATGCTGTCACAAAGAAAAGAGACTCTGCCGGAGTATGGGTTTCTTATGTTGAAAGGATTGTAATTGCTGCGTCTCAAAAATGAATAATGAACTCTGCGTTCCTCTGCGAGACTATACCAAAGTCTGTTGTCTAATGTCCGTAGACTAACCATAACAACAAAAGGCTGCTTTAGGGCAGCCTTTTTTATATCTGTAGAGACGTCACTCCCGTGGCGTCTCATAATATAACATCTTGGAGTCTCGGCGACTCAACGTCTTGGTGTCTTATTCCAAATAAGTATATCCGTAAAGTCCTGATCTGTAGTTGGACAAGAACTCTTTTCCTTCTTCAACTGTAATCTTGCCTTGTTTAACGCAGCTTGTAACCCATGACTCAACGGTTCTAACCAATTTCTTTGGACTGTATTGTACATATTCCAAAACTTCAGCTACAGTCTCACCGTCAATGATTTGATCGATATAATATCCTTTTTCATCAACTGTGACGTGAACAGCATTGGTATCACCGAACAAGTTATGCAAGTCGCCCAAAATCTCTTGGTAAGCACCAACCAAAAATACACCTATATAATAAGGTTCTTTTGTCTTGTTGTGAACTGGCAATGTATGTGATTGGTTCTTAGTTGTCACGTATGAAGAAACCTTGCCGTCAGAGTCACAGGTGACGTCTTGTAATGTTGCCATTCTGCTTGGTTGCTCGTCCAATCTGTGAATTGGGATGATAGGGAAGATCTGGTCGATAGCCCATGCATCTGGTAATGATTGGAACAATGAGAAGTTGCAGAAATATTTGTCAGCCAATAATTTAGGCAAGTTGTTAAAGTCTTCAGGGATGCGTTTTAACTCTGATGTCAACTGGTTGATTTCTCTTGCGATTGACCAGAACAATCTCTCAACTTTAGCTCTTGACTTGATGTCTAAAAGTCCGAGGCTGAACAAATCCAAAGCTTCTTCACGGATTTGCTGTGCGTCGTGCCATGTCTCAAGCATCGATGATTGTTTGTTTGTGAGCTTATCCCAAGCTTCGTTGAGTTCGTGAATCAATTCGTGATCATCTTCCAAAATCTCTTCGCTTTCGTCCCATTCTGGCAATGAAGCTGTTTCAAGAACTTCGAAAACGAGAACTGAGTGATGAGCTGTCAAAGCACGACCTGATTCTGTAATTACGTTAGGATGTGGTAAGTCGTTTTTGTCGCAAGCGTCAGCAACAGAGAAGATTACGTCGTTGACATATTCTTGGATGCTATAGTTAACGCTACTTGCGCTGCTTGAACGTGAACCGTCGTAGTCGACACCTAAACCGCCACCGACATCAACGAATTCAATATTGAATCCCATTTTATGTAATTGAACGTAGAACTGAGCTGCTTCTTTCAAAGCGATCTTGATGCTTCTAATCTTAGTAACTTGGCTACCAATATGATAGTGGACAAGACGCAAGCATTCTTTCATATTGTTCTTTTCGAGATATTCAGGAGCTTCGAGCAATTCTGATGTTGTCAAACCGAATTTGCTGCCGTCGCCACCTGATTCTTCCCATTTGCCGCTACCTGAGCTTGCCAATTTAATTCTGACGCCGATGCTTGGAACGACCTTCAAGCGTTTAGCAACGCGTGTGATGAGTTTTAACTCGTTGAGTTTCTCAACAACAATGATGATTGTTCTGCCCATCTTCTGAGCTAAAAGAGCTAACTCAATAAAACTCTCGTCTTTATATCCGTTACAGATAATCAATGAGTTGGTATCTGTATTTGATGCAATGATAGCATGTAATTCTGGTTTAGAACCAGCTTCCAAACCGATATTGAATTTCTTTCCGTGGCTTACGATTTCATCCACAACAGGACGCATCTGGTTGACCTTGATAGGGAAGACGATGAAGTTCTTTCCTTTGTATTCATATTCTTCAGCCGCTGACTTAAAACATGAATTGATTGTTTCAATACGAGTGTCGATGATGTCTGGGAAACGTATCAACATTGGAACTGAAACGTCACGAAGTTGCAATTCATCAACCAATTCGCGTAAATCTACAGAAGCACAACCTTCTCTTGGAGTCACGACAACATTTCCTTTATCATTGATAGAGAAATAGTTGACACCCCAGTTGTTGATGTTGTAAAGTTCTGCTGAATCTTCAATGCGCCATTTTCTCATAATTCTGTTTACTTTTTTCGTTAAAAATAAATTCAATTACATGCTCATTATAAAATGAGATGCAAATCTAATAAAAAAAACACATTATTCATATTTAATAAAGAAAAATTCTTGCTTCGTTTTGAATTAAATAAAATTCTCTTGAACCATTGATTTTATTCGTTGTTTAGAGAGAAAAACGAATAGATTATGAAACGAACTAAATTCATTTATGCGATCCTTTGTGCAATGTTTGCCTTACCTCATTTCGCAAACGCACAAGAGGAAATTATCCTCACAAAAAAGCACAACCATCATCATGGTGAGTTATTGATTATCAACAATGACAGCGGACATGACAGCACTTACGTCATTATCTTTGAAGAGAATGCTCCTGAAAGATTCAATGCTCCAAAGACACCTTCTTTTGGTTTTATGAGTAAAGACCAGAAATATTTGATGGGTATCGGCGGCTACGTCAAAGGAACTATCTCCATGGATTTCAAGGGCGCTATCAACGACCCAGCTTACTTCACAACATCTGCCATTCCAATCAATCCTGCTCCAGGTAATAAGGAATTGTTGCAATTCAATGCTAATCAAACAACTTTATTCTACAACCTTGTCTCTCTTTCCGATAAAAAGACCAAATTCGGCGCTTACGTCAATATGAACTTCAGCGGTCAGAATTACACTCCTGAAATACAAGACGCTTACGTCACCTACGGCGGTTTGCTTATCGGTAGAACAACCAGTCTCTTCACTGATGCTGCAGCCATTCCTCCAACCATCGATAGTGAAGGCCCTAACGGCTTGACTTACAAGACCAACAATGTATTTAACTTTAGAAGCCACTGGGGCAGAAACGGCCGTTTCAGCGCTGGCCTCGGTCTTGAAATGCCAAGCACTGACTTTACCACATCAAGTGCTCAAAGTGTTACAAATCAGTACATTCCTGACTTCCCATCTTACATTCAATTCGCATGGGGAAAAGGCAACAACAGCCACGTCAGATTGAGCAGCATCATCCGTAACGTGAACTATCGTAATAATATTAAGGATGAAAATAATATAATCTCAACTTATGCTTGCCAACTTAGTGGTTTAGTTACAGTTAAAGAAAAATTGGTGTTCTATTACCAAGCCACTTACGGTAACGGCATCACAACATACATACAAGACGTAAGCGGTTTGAAATTAGACTTCTTGCCTAATGGCGTCGTTGACAAACAAGAGAAAGATGCTGGTAAATTGGATTATGTCACATCAATGTCATATTACGCAGGCTTGCAATACAACTTCAATCCAAGAACATTCGTATCTTGCACATTCAGCCAAGTAGGCATTGAAATACCTGATAATTACAAAGATACAGACTTGTACAAAGAAGGTTACTACTTAGCAACAAACTTCTTCTGGTACGCAAGACCTAACGTACAATTGGGTGCCGAATACCTTTATGGCAAACGTGTCGACCAAAATGACAATTGGGGAGAAGCAAACAGATTACAAGTAATGCTACAATATAACTTCTGATTTTTTTAATAATGCTTTTTCATGCTTGGGCTGTTCTTTTGAACAGCCTTTTTTGTATGTTTGCAGAAAAATAATTAACAATGAAATTGATAGTCGATTGCGGTTCCACAAAAGCCGATTGGGTCATTTTAAATGGGAAAGAAGTTGTACTTACATTTAATACCGACGGCTTTAATCCTAATTATAGTGATAATAATACAATATCAAGTATAGTTTTAAGTAACACATCATATAAAACTTATATTCAAGATATTACGGAAGTTTATTTTTACGGAACTGGATGTGGAAACAAGGATAACTGCGACATCATCGAAGAGATATTCAAATCGATTTTCATCAATGCAAAAATATCCGTAACTCATGACTTGATGGCGGCATGTCACGCGCTTTTTGGAGATAAGAAAGGCATCGCATGTATCTTAGGCACAGGCTCTCATTCTTGTCATTATGACGGCAATAAAATCATAAACAAGGCTGTCTCTTTAGGATATATTATCGGTGACGAGGGTAGTGGCAACCATATCGGAAAACAGTTGCTTTGCGACTATTTTTACAATAAAATGCCAAAGAAATTATCTGAAAAGTTTGAAAAAGAATACGATATAAACATCGCTTCAGTCATTGATAATATTTACCACAAAGCACAGACTTCCAGATATTTAGCTTCATTTTCAAAATTCGCATACGAAAACAAAGAACACTATTATATAAAAGCTATCTGCTCAAAATGCTTTGACGAATTCATAGAATATTTCATCTTAAGATATGAAACATCAAAAGATTTAGAAATAGGATTTGTAGGATCAATAGCATATTATTTCCAAGACACATTAAATGAACGTCTTGAAAATCAAGGTTTAAAGATAAGCAAAATCGTTAAAAATCCAATTGAAGGACTTATTGAATATCACTCTCACCACTGATGACGGCATTGATATATTTTAACATATCTTCCTGTTCATCAACAGTAAACCATTTATAATCATTGTTTTTTCTCAACCAGGTCATCTGTCTTTTCGCATATTGACGAGTGTTGATTTTTATATTTTCAATAGCTTCGTTAAGAGAGACTTTGCCGTCAAAATACTCAAACAATTCTTTGTAACCGACTGTATTCAAACTATTTAAATGACGTTTAGGGCACATAGACTTCGCTTCTTCAAGCAAACCTTCCTTAACCATATTTTCGACTCTGAGATTGATTCTGCTTATAAGTTCGTTTCTTTCCCAAAGCAAAGCGATCTTAATAATCTTAAAATCACGCTGTTTGACAGTGTTTTTTCTAAAAGAAGTATATGTAAGTCCTGTTTGATAGCAAACCTCGACAGCACGCTGCAAACGACGTGGATTATATTTGTCGACAATATTATAATATTCAGGATCAAGGCGTTCAACTTCATTTTGCAATGCTATCAAACCACTTTTTTTGTATAACTCATCGACTTTATTTCTTACGTCATCAGAAATATCTGGAATAGAGTCGAGGCCTTTACATACAGCGTCTATGAACAAACCAGAACCGCCGGTCAAGACTACAGTATCGTGATTTACAAATAGTCTCTTCAATAAATTAAGGACATCTTGTTCGTAATCAGCCACATCGTATTTATCTTCAACATTAAGATTGTGAATCATATGATGTTGAACCTCAGATTGTTCTTCTGGAGTCGGCGCTGCTGTGCCAATGGGCAACTCCTTATAAAACTGACGGCTGTCAGCAGAGATGATCTCTGTGCCGAGGGCCTTAGCGACTTTTATGGCAGTAGCCGTCTTTCCCGAGGCTGTCGGACCTGCTATTACTACAAGATATTTATCCTTCATCATTTCTCGATTTTATTTGGAACAGGACCGTTTGACTTTACTTCCACAGGCTCATTAACTTCTTGAACAACAGTAAGTCCAAGTTTTTCACCTTCAGCTTTCATAAACTCATAAGCCTCTTTGAAGTTATTACCGATGATGCCGTCTAAAACAGCTTCACGAATGGCAGTCTTTATGATACCAACATTTCTGCCTTCTGTGATTCCAAATGTCATCATAATAACTTCACCATTGACAGGTGGCTGCCAATTTCTAAGGTGGTCTTTTTCCTCAAGTTCTTTGAGTTTCTTTCTAACTAATTGGAAATTATTGTGATACTTGGCTTTCTTTTCTTCATTCTTAGAAGTGATATCAGCGTCACAAAGTATCATCAAATCATCGATATCGTCGCCAGCATCAAAGAGCAAACGTCTTACTGCTGAGTCTGTTACTTCCTCTTGTGCCAAAGCAATAGGGCGGAGGTGAAGAGATATCAACTTCTGAACATATTTCATCTTCTCATTGAGAGGCAGTTTCAATGCTGCAAAAATCTTAGGTGTCATTTTGGCACCTTTTATCTCGTGACCATGGAAACTCCAGCCAATGCCTTTGTCATATTTCTTGGTCTGTGGCTTTGCAATGTCGTGTAATACTGCAGCCCATCTCAACCATAAGTCGCCGCCTGCAGCAGCAACATTATCAAGCACTTCCATTGTGTGATAGAAATTATCTTTATGACCTCTGCCATCTTGTACCTCAACGCCTTTCAAAGCTGCCAATTGAGGGAATATTATCTTTAACAAACCAGAAGCGTCAAGCAACTTAAAGCCGATACTTGGTTTGGAAGAAAGTAAAATCTTATTAAGTTCCTCATTGACACGCTCCATGGAAATGATTTTGATTCTCTCAGCATTTCTCTTTATGGAATCAAACGACTCTTGTTCAATGGTAAAATGAAGTTGTGTCGCGAAACGAATGGCTCTCATCATTCTCAAAGGATCGTCAGAATAGGTTACATCCGGATCTAAAGGAGTTCTTATGATTTTGTCTTCCAAATCCTGAACACCGTTAAACGGATCCACTAACTCCCCGAATGTATCTTCATTAAGACTGATTGCCAATGCGTTAATAGTGAAATCTCTTCTGTTTTGGTCATCTTCCAATGTACCGTCTTCAACCATAGGTTTTCTGCTTGATGGCTCATACGATTCTCTTCTTGCACCGACAAACTCTATCTCTTTGTCTTTCAAGCGAATCATCGCAGTACCAAAGCGTCCGTAATATTTTACTTCTTTCTTGTCGCTGATCAAAGAAGCGGTTTTCTTAGCTAATTCTATTCCGCTCCCAACTGTAACAACGTCAATGTCATTCGATGGACGATTAAGTAAAATATCACGAACGTAGCCGCCAATAACGTAAGATTCATAATTAAGCGCACGACTTGCTTTTGTAATGACCTTAAAAAAATGATTGTTTATATGTTCTGATAAATTCTTCATATTGTTGTTATTCTGTCAAAACACGTTCTGCAGTAGGCACGATATTGACTGCCATATCTTGTTTTTCATCATCATAATCGATGATAATCTTTTCACCAATGTTAATCTTTGTTCTGATAATCTCTTCTGCCAAAACGTCCTCGACATATTTTTGAATCGCTCTCTTCAAAGGTCTAGCTCCATATTGTTCATCCCAACCTTTTTCTGCGATGAAATCATGAGCTTTTTCTGTGAGTTCAAGCTGATATCCCATTTCATTTATCCTACTAAAGAGTTTCTTTAATTCAACGTCAATAATTCTATGGATATCACCACGTTCTAATGAATTGAATATTATAACATCATCGATACGATTCAAGAATTCTGGAGCGAATGAACGCTTCAATGCGTTTTCAATCACGCCACGACTATATTCATCTTTAGCGTCTTTTTTAGCCTGTGTTCCGAAGCCGACACCTTGTCCGAAATCCTTCAACTGACGAGAACCGATATTAGATGTCATGATGATAATAGTGTTCTTAAAGTCAACCTTACGTCCTAAACTGTCAGTAAGCTGTCCGTCATCAAGAACTTGCAACAAGAGATGGAATACATCTGGATGTGCTTTCTCTATTTCGTCAAGCAAAACAATAGAGTAGGGCTTACGACGAACTTTTTCTGTCAACTGACCACCTTCTTCATAACCGACATAACCTGGAGGCGCTCCTACCAAACGAGAAACGGCAAATTTCTCCATATATTCGCTCATGTCGATACGAATCAAAGTATCTTCAGAATCAAACAAATACTTAGCTAAAACCTTAGCGAGATATGTCTTGCCAACACCAGTAGGTCCCAAGAATATGAAGCTTCCGATTGGTTTATTAGGATCTTTCAAACCAGCTCTGTTACGACGTATAGCCTTGGCAATCTTCTTGATAGCATCATCTTGACCGATAACAGTGCCTTTAAGTTCTTCATCCATTTGGAGAAGACGGTCGCTTTCGTTTTGAGCTATTCTTTGTACTGGCACGCCTGTCATCATCGCAACGACCTCAGCTACATTCTCTTTAGTAACCACTTCGCGTTGAACCTTGGTCTTGTCTTCCCAGTCTTTCTTCTCTTTTTCAAGCTGTTCCAGAATGATCAGCTCTTCGCTGCGCTGTTGTCCAGCATCTTCAAAACGCTGTTCTGCAATAGAAAGTTTCTTAGCCTCACGAATGTCTTCGAGCTTTTCTTCCAACTCAATGATTCTATAAGGAACGTTGATGTTGCTGATATGAACTCTAGAGCCAGCTTCGTCAAGAGCGTCAATGGCTTTGTCTGGAAGATGACGATCTGACATATAACGTTCAGTGAGCTTAACGCAAGCCTCGATGGCTTCATCTTCGTATTTTACAAGATGATGATCCTCGTATTTACTCTTTATATTATTCAGAATTTCAACGGTTTCCTCTGGTGAAGTTGGTTCTATCAAGACCTTTTGGAAACGACGTTCAAGTGCGCCGTCCTTTTCAATATACTGTCTGTATTCGTCTAATGTAGTAGCGCCGATACATTGCAATTCGCCACGAGCCAAGGCCGGCTTAAGCATGTTGCTTGCATCGAGAGAGCCGTTTGCATTGCCGGCACCGACGATAGTATGTATCTCGTCAATAAACAGAATGATCTCAGGGTTCTTTTCTAACTCATTGAGTATGGCTTTGATACGTTCTTCAAACTGACCTCTGTATTTAGTTCCTGCAACAACAGACGCGAGGTCGAGCATGACGATACGTTTGTTGAACAAGGCGCGTGAGACCTTACGTTGTACGATACGAAGAGCCAAACCTTCAGCGATTGCTGACTTTCCTACACCAGGTTCGCCGATCAAGATAGGATTGTTCTTCTTACGACGGCTAAGTATCTGAGCTACACGTTCCAGTTCTTTTTCGCGGCCTACGATAGGGTCGAGGCGGTTTTCTGCAGCAGCCTTGGTCAAATCACGTCCGAAGTTGTCTAAAACAGGTGTCTTTGACTTGGCATTAGCATTCTTGTTCTGTGCAGGTTCTTTTGGTTTAACCTCTTCTAAATCATCATCTTCAAAAAGAGAATTCTGTGGTTCTTCCACGATATCGTCTTTCTTCGCAACACTGTCGTTCATATTATTCTTTTTAACCCTGCTTTTAAATATGTCATAATTAATACCTTCATATTCAAGGCGTTGAGACACTATATTGTTGTCATCATGAAGAATTGCCAGCATAAGATGTTCTGGATCAATAAATTCACAATTAAATTCTTTTGCAACGATATATGTGAATTTCAATGCACGCTCTGTTTGTTTGGTGAGCGGAATATTATCGGTATTACTTTTTTCAATAATATTAGATTTTATCGAAGCGACAAGCTTTTGTTTAAATGCTTCGATATCAAGTTTTAATTCGTCGAGAATATTAGTTACGTTATTGTCTTTTCCGTCAATGATTCCCAGGAAAACATGTTCCAAGCCAATGTAAGAATTGCCTAGTCTTACAGCTTCTTCATGACTGCGGAACATAATTTCACGAGCTCTTGGAGAAAATTTAGCATCCATATTTTAGTTCTTAATTAAAATAAATCAAAGTTGTAAGTTTTGTCATACCTGACAAGAAATTTTGTGCAAATATAATAACAAAATCCACACCATTTTTGCCTCTGTCAGTAAATAACATTTTGTTGCAAAAAAAGTTTAAAAAATAATTGCGACAGGGCGGAAGCAATGAAAAAAAATATTATTTTTGCTACTTAAAATTGAGAAAAAATATACTAAATAATAAGAGATGGAAGAACAATTGGAAGAACAATTAGGTGGAGAAAAAATAATCCCAGTTAACATTGAGAACCACATGAAATCTTCATACATCGACTATTCGATGTCTGTTATCGTTGCACGTGCGCTTCCTGATGTTAGAGACGGATTGAAACCTGTACACCGTCGTATTTTGTACGGTATGATGGATATGGGGTTGTTATCTAACCGCCCATATAAAAAGTCTGCTAAAGTTGTTGGTGAAGTTTTAGGTAAATATCACCCACACGGTGACAGTTCTGTATACGATGCCATGGTTCGTCTTGCACAGCCTTGGAACATGCGTTATCCAATGGTCGACGGTCAAGGCAACTACGGTTCTATCGACGGCGACAGCGCAGCTGCTATGCGTTATACAGAAACAAGATTAAAGAAGATAGCAGAAGAAATGTTAGTTGACATCGACAAAGACACTGTCGATTTCCAAAACAACTACGATGACTCTGAAAAAGAACCAGTAGTGCTCCCTGCATTGATTCCAAACCTTTTGGTTAACGGAGCTAGCGGTATCGCTGTCGGTATGGCAACAAACATGGCACCACACAACTTGAAAGAGGTCATCGACGGTATCATCGCATATATTGACAATAAAGATATAACTGTCAGCGAATTGATGCAATATATCAAAGCTCCTGATTTTCCAACAGGCGGCATCATCTACGGCTACGAAGGTGTTAAAGACGCTTTCGAGACAGGTCACGGAAGAATTATATTGCGCGCTGAGACAACGATAGAAACTCACGGCAACCACGAAAGAATCATCGCTACATCAATACCTTATCAAACCAACAAGGCTGAAATGATCAAGAAAACAGCCGAACTTATCAACGATAAGAAACTTGAAGGTATCGCTGACATCCGCGATGAATCTGACCGTAGCGGTATGCGCATCGTTTATGAATTGAAGAAAGATGCAGTATCAAGCGTGGTTCTCAACAAATTGTTCCAAATGACAGGTTTACAAAGCTCTTATTCAGTAAATAACGTAGCTTTGGTAAAAGGTCGTCCACAAACATTGAACCTCAAGCAATTGATTCAATATTATGTTGAACACCGTCACGAAGTCGTTATTCGTCGTACTCAACATGATTTGAATGAGGCTAAGAAACGTGCTCATATATTAGAAGGTCTCGCAAGAGCTATTGACATCGTTGACGAAATCATCGCAACAATCAGAGCATGTAAAGGCGGTTCTTCAGAAGCAAAACAAGCTTTGATGGATCAATTCGGATTCGATGATCCACAAGCAGCTGCTATCGTAGCATATCGTCTTGGTCAATTGGCAGGTCTCGAAATCAAGAAGATCTTGGATGAATTGGAACAATTACATGCTCTTATCAAGCACTTACAAGACATCCTTGATAATGAAGGCATGCAATTCGATATCATCAAGACTGAACTCCTCGCTGTTAAGGAAAAATATGGCGACGAAAGAAAGACTATCATCGAGCACTCAGCTGATGACATTAGAATCGAAGACTTGATCTCTGACGATCCTGTAGTTGTGACAATCTCACACCTCAATTATATTAAACGCACCAACCTCAGCGAATACAGAAGACAAAGCAGGGGAGGCAAGGGCTCTAAAGGTTCAGACGCCCGCGATGAAGACTTCATCGAACATCTCTTCGTGGCAACTAACCACAACTATATGCTCTTCTTCACTGAAAAAGGCAAGTGTTTCTGGCTCAGAGTATTCTCAATTCCAGAAGGTACAAAGACAAGCAAGGGTCGTGCAATTCAAAACCTTATCAACCTCGAACCAGGCGATAAAGTCAAGGCATTCATCAATGTTCCAACCTTAAGCGATGAAGACTTCATTAATAATAATTATGTCATCATGGCTACTAAGAAAGGTATCATCAAGAAGACAACCCTCGAGGCTTATTCACGTCCACGTCAAAACGGTATCATTGCGTTGACAGTAAGAGAAGGTGACGAATTGCTTTCTGTATGTCTCACAAACGGACAACAGGAAATGTTGATGGCACTTCGTTCAGGTCGCGCTATCAGATTCAACGAAAGCAACGTAAGACCAATGGGTAGAGGTGCTTCAGGTGTACGCGGCGTTACATTGGCTGACGAAGAAACTGATGAAGTAGTAGGCTTGATCTGCGTAGATCCAAACGGAACATCTGACATCTTGGTTGTTTCTGAAAAAGGTTACGGAAAACGTTCTGAATTGGATGAATATCGTGTAACTAACAGAGGCGGTAAAGGTGTCAAGACACTCAACATCACAGACAAGACAGGTGACTTGATTGCTATTAAAGACGTTGTTGATGGTGACGATTTAATGATTATCAATAAGTCTGGTATCTTGATCCGTATAGCAGTCGACACATTGAGAGTGATGGGTCGTGCAACACAAGGCGTCCGTTTGATCAACTTACGTAACAATGATGAAATCGCAGCTGTTACTAAAGTCAGTGCAGACATCATTGAAACAGAAGAAGAGGAATTGTTAGAAGACGAAGCATTGAACAATGAAGAATCAGCAAATGAGACATCATTGTCAGAAGAAACAGAAGCATCTGATGCTACTGAAGAAAATGCAGATAATCAATAATTAAATAACAACAAAAATTAAATAAAAATGAAAAAAGTGACATTATTAATAGTTATGTTAGCATTCTTCGCTAATGTTTCTATGGCACAAAACAAAGAACGCGTCAACGCATTCAATTACAATAAAAACGCTCAGGGTTACATCACAACTGCTGAACAATTAGCAAAACAAAACAGAGCAGACAAAGCTGCAAAACAAATGAGCTTCGCTAAGATAGAACTCGGAAAAGCTAAAGCATCTATCGACTTAGCAGCTGAAAACGAAGAAACTAAAAACGAAGCAAGAACATGGCATTACTATGGCATCGTTTACTACAAAATAGCAGCTTATCCTGATTTCAATGACTTAGATCCAGAAGCATTGGATAAGAGTCTCAATGCTTTCATAAAAATCATTGAATTAGACCCAGCTTATGCAAACGATAGACAAAATATGTTTGACATTTATCAACATATTCAATCAATTACATCAAATTACTTCAATAAAGGCGCTGTTGCATACGAAAACGGCGAATATAAAGATGCTATTGATTGCTACATGTCAGCTTATAAATCAAATTTAGTTATCGGTCAAAAAGATAACGAAGCATTGCTTATCGCAGCTCAAATCGCTCTTTACAACGCTAAAGAATATGAAACAGCTATCGCTATCTGCAACCAATTATTAGCAGAACAATACGAATCTCCAAAAGTTTACCAATACTTAGCAGTTGCTAACAGCCAATTAGGCAACGATGAAGATATGCTTAAATATATCAACGAAGGTAGAGCTAAATTCCCAGAAGATGACAATCTTGTCAATGAACAAATCAACGCTTATTTAAAACTTAAGAGAGAAGCTGAAATCATTGACCAAATCAAGGAGATGGCTAACAAAAACAGTAACAACTCAATCTATTGCTTGATTATCGGTACAATCTATAGTAACCAAGAATCAGAAATTTATAATGTAGATTCAGCATTGGTATATTACAACAGAGCTATCGAAATCAACCCAAGTGATGAAAATGCATACATCAACGTTGGTAGTATGTACATCGACAAATCAGCAGCTTTAATCAACAAGGCAAATGAATTACCACTTGACAAATTCAAAGAATACGATGCTTTAATCGCTGAAGCTAAAGTTTTCGATGAAAAAGCATTGCCATACGTAGAAAAAGCTTACGAATTAGTTCCAACAGACGATGCTATCAAACAAGCTTTGAGAACATTATATGTTCGTTTGAAAATGATGGACAAAGCTAGAGCATTAGAAGCAGCAGCTGAATAATCTTTTAGTGTAAATATAAATTAACAAAAGAGTCATGGAGTAGAAAAACCATGACTCTTTTGTATTATCCCTTAAACTCTATTTAACATAATGTTTATTATTTCCCAAAAGTGGCATTTTGTAAATAGTTGTAAATCTAGTGTTTAAGAACGTTAAAATTTTGCTATTTAACATAAGGCATCTGTAAAGTTAATAATTGTTAAAAAGTAATTTTATTCTGAATTAACATCTTTTTATACAATAATTTTTGATACCTTTGCTAATGAGAATCAGAAACGAATTATCTTTCTTAATTCTTTAGTAATCAATAATTAAAATATAGAAAAATGGAAATTCAAGGTAAAGTCGTTCGCTTAGGTGCTTTAACCGAAGGAACTAGCGCTCGTGGCGCATGGAGAAAACAAGAACTGATCATCGAAACTATTGAGCAATATCCAAAACAAGTTTGTCTCGTTTGCTGGGGCGATCGCGTTGCTGAAGCTCAAAACTTCACTCCAGGACAAACAATCAAAGCTCAAATAAGCATAGAATCAAGAGAATTTAACGGCAAATGGTATACAGACGTCAGACCATTCAGATTTGACCTCGATACACCTCAGGGACAGCCAATGCAACCAATGATGCAACAGCCACAAGAATTTGCTGCACCACAACCACAAAATATCCCTGTAACAGATTATTTTGAAACAGATAATGGCGATGACTTGCCATTCTAATAAAGTCCAAGATAAAATAAAAAAGACGCTTTAGAGCGTCTTTTTTTATTCATTGCTAATTGACATTACTTGTCCGCTGTTGGCATCAAATATTAACTTCATCTTGTTTATTGGAATCAAGCATACATTGCCAAACTGACTTATATTCAATCTGCTTTCTGATAATTTCTTTTCTCCTAATGAAATATGCATCGTTACATTAGCTGAATTTCTGTAAAACAACTTATTATTATATGTAACGCTTTCAATATCATCTTTAGATAATTTATTTATATGTGTACTTGCTGACAAGTCAGTAAAATTAACTTTAACAGATTCCCCTATCTTATTGTTAAAACCTTCTATATCAGAGAATTTAGCTACTGTAATAATGTTTTTAGCATCCTCTGGAGTGACATAGAAAGTCTGTGTGTAAGTCTGACTGCTAGTCTTTCCTAAAAACATCGCTAAATATTGATTTTCCAATTCTTTAATTCTATCAACCATATAATTCATAGTGTTGCCATAGTTAACTTCTTGATAACCTGTGATTAAGTCAAAATATGCAACGCGAAGTTTCTTGATTTCTTCAATTATAGATTGTGCAATTTCTTCATCTGTCAACTTTGAAGATTTAGCATCTTCCTCCTCATCATCTTCATCTGTTGTTGGAATATAATAAAAATCAGCAACTTGTTCTATATAAGGAAGAATATTTGCTCTATACTCTACTCTATCTTCATCATCGCAATCACGTTGAGGTTTTATTCCAAAAGATTGAATGTTTCCTTCTGAAGTAAGTTCTAAATTTATATTAACAGTTTCTTTGCTTTTTTCATCTGCAACAGTTGAAATAAAGAAAACCATATTAGGATCAGCTTCAGTCAATGTGCTAACTCTTACATCTTTAATTTCAAAAGTTGTCTTGTTTTCTTTGATGTAATTGTCTGTGTTTAATAATTCTTTTGCAAATGAACTATATTTGCCTTTAACATCTTGTATCATTTCAACTGTAAAGTCGAGTCTGATTATGTTTCTTGGCAAATGATAATAGTAACCGTCAGTTTCTTTGTTATTAACGTTTTTTGCAAAATTAGTAATGTACTGAGCATTACCGCTTAATGTAATTACGGTAAATAATAAAAACAATAATTTTTTCATTTTATAATTTTATTTAATTTTTTACTAATCATTAACAAACCCATAAATGTCAACAAACCATTGACAATCAAGATTTCAAATCCAAACTGATAACCGAAGAATATATTCTTGGAATAAATATTTAAGATATAGCTTATTATAGGTGAACTTATTGCAATGATTGGAACGTATCTGTCATTGACAGTTCTGTTCTTCACAAAAAGTCCGAAGGTATAAAGTCCGAGCAATGGTCCGTAAGTATAACCTGCAATCTCGAATATCTTATCGATAAGCGACTCATTGTGAAATGGTCTGAACATTATTATCACGAACAAATATAATAACGCAAATCCAACATGGATGAATTTTCTGTATCTGATCTTTTGTTCCTCTGACATTTTATTGTTCTTGTCAAAATGAAGGAAGTCGAAGCAAAATGTTGTCGTTAAAGCAGTTAGAGTTCCATCTGCGCTTGAATAACCAGCAGCTATCAATCCTATCATAAATACGATGCTAGTCAATTTGTCGAGAGAGAATGCCACTGTAGGGAAAATTTTATCATTGACCACTACTCCACTTTCATTCATAGGCAATTGAAGGCCAGTCTCTTGTGCGTAATAAATCAAAGCCGCTCCTAGTGACATGAATAAAATATTTACCAAAACGAAGAAGAAACTTGATGTCATGACATTCTTTTGTGCATCTCTCAGAGTCTTGCATGTGAGGTTTTTCTGCATCATATCCTGATCCAAGCCTGTCATAGTGATTGTTATGAATGCACCGCTAAGTATTTGTTTTACAAAGAACTTACTATGTGACCAATCTGTTTCGAATAATCTTGTGTAACCTCTTTCTGATGAGACTGACATCAATTCAGCAAAAGAAACATTTAATGTCTTAAGTATGATAACTACTGTCATCACCGCTGCTAAAAGCAAGAATGTCGTTTGTAATGTATCAGTCCATACCACAGTCTTGATTCCGCCTTTGAAAGTGTAAAATAAAATTAGCACAATAAACAATGCTGCTGGTACCCAGAACGGTATTCCCCATGCCTTAAAGACGAATTCGTATAGAACAAAGACAACCAAGTACATACGAATTGCAGAACCGACCAATCTTGAGATTATAAATAATAAAGAACCGGTCTTTTCAGACGACTTACCGAATTTTATTCCTAAATAAGAATAGATGGACGTCAGGTTTAACTTATAATATAAAGGTAAAAGTAATAATGCAATAACCGCATAACCAACGATATAACCCAACACTATTCCAAAGTATGTGAACTGTCCGGTATAGACACCGCCTGGTACTGACATAAAAGTGACACCCGACAAAGAAGCTCCGATCATGCCGTAAGCGACTACAAACCAAGGTGATTTTCTGTTGCCTGTAAAGAATGTGGTATTACTTGACTTTCTTGAAGTTATATGTGCTACTAGAAACAATAGCAATGTATATGCAATAAAAACTACAAGGATAAGATTTTCCATATTTATAATGTTTTAGCAAAGTCGTAGAGTGTCTCGAATCTATCATCAGGATTGAGTTTCAACTCATTATCACCGATGAATATTGTCTTCATCCCTGCATTTTTTCCAAATTCCACATCTGAATTCATATCACCTATCATTATTGATTTAGATAAGTCTATATCAGGAAAATCACTCTTTGCAAAATATGCCATCTTTGGACTTGGTTTCCTGTAATTATCCTGTACAGATTTCAGTTGTGGACAGAAATATACTTTGTCTATTTTAGCGTCGTTATTTGCTGTCTGTTGAATCATAAATTCATGGACTTCTTCAACATCCTCCATTTTCATAATTCCCTTTCCCACTCCTTGCTGGTTGGTAACGACAATGATATGTTTAAATTTATTCTTGAAAATCTTCAAAGCCTCAATGACATTAGGTAAAAATTCAAACTCATCAATCCTGGTTACATAACCGTCGATAATGCGTACGTTTATGACGCCATCACGGTCTAAAAACAAGGTCCAATCTTCACTTATGATATTTTTCCAGTCCATGTTTGATTTTTTGCAAAAATAATAAATTTAACTCATAAAAAATACTGATATTTGCACTCGATTTAAAAACGATTAACGCTAATAATTTTTAATATATGAAAGGAATTTATACAATAATTTTGTTAATTGTATCAAACATTTTTATGACATTTGCTTGGTATGGAAATTTGAAATTATCAGAAATGAAAGTCATTACCGACTGGCCATTGATATTGATAATATTATGTAGCTGGGGACTTGCATTCTTCGAATATTCATTTATGATACCAGCAAATAGAATCGGTTCTGAAATAAACGGCGGTCCTTTCTCATTGGTACAGCTCAAGGTCATACAGGAAGTTATTTCTCTGACAGTCTTTATGATAATCAGCATTACCATTTTCAAGAATGAGACACTAAGATGGAATCACTTGATTGGTTTCGTATTCTTGGTTTTGTCTGTTTATTTTATTTTTAAAAAATAATTTAAAACACTTCGTTTTTTAAAAAAAAGATATATCTTTGAAGACAAATAAAAAAATAAAATTATGAAATTCTACGATATTGATTCAGTGTTTATTTCAGGCAAATATGCTGGTGAAACATTAGCAGAGGTCTTCGAAAAAGACCCTAAATACATTAACTATTGCCAAGAAAACGATGATGACTTTTATGTATCTCCTGAAGTCATGAAGGAATTGAGATCTTTAGCTCGCGACCATAGATTATTGACACAAGACTTAGACAAAATGTCAGATGATGAATTGGCTGAATTCATGGAAGAAATGAATGACATCGACGTTTTTGACGAACATAACTTCGATGATGATTTCGATTGGGAAAACGAAGATGATATGTTCGCAGAATTCGAAGACGAATATGATATCGAAGACGAAGACTTCAGCATTGAAGATTTTGATGATACATTCTAAAGATCTCCACGTATTTCTATCCACGTATCACAAGTATCTCACGTATTTGAATGATATAAAAAAAACTATTTAAGAACGCTCTTAAATAGTTTTTTTATTGTCAATTGTTAATCCTCTCTGCTATTCCGTATTGTTTCTTATTTTGAGAGTTAGTCTGAATCAATTCGGCCAAGAAACCAGTAAGGAAGAATTGAGAGCCTATTATCATGCATATCAAAGCAAGATAGAACAATGGTCTGTCAGTCATTCCATATACGGAGTTAACAAATTTTTGGAAAACGAGATATGCTCCCATTATGAAACCTGCGAGGAACAATATTGTTCCGAGACCTCCGAACAAATGCATAGGGCGTTTGCCGAATTTAGATATGAAAGAGATTGTAAGCAAATCTAAGTAACCTCTTACGAATCTGTTCATTCCAAATTTTGTAGTTCCGAATTTTCTCTTTTGATGTTGAACTACTTTCTCGCCGATATGACCGAAACCTGCTGCTTTTGCTATTACAGGAATGTAGCGATGCATTTCACCGTAGACTTCAATATTTTTCACCACATCATGACGATATGCCTTAAGACCGCAGTTGAAGTCGTTGAGTTTGATTCCTGTCATCAATCTTGTTGTGAAGTTGAAGAACTTTGAAGGAATATTCTTAGCGAATTTGGAGTCGTAGCGTTTTTTCTTCCAGCCTGATACCAAGTCGTAGCCTTGATTCTTAACCATATTGAAAAGGTCTGGGATTTCATCAGGACTGTCCTGAAGGTCAGCGTCCATTGTGATTACGACATCACCTTCTGCCACTTTGAAGCCCTCGTTGAGAGCTGGTGACTTGCCATAGTTTCTTCTGAAACGTAAAGCTTTGATATTAGGATTGTTTTTAGAAAGATTCTGAATTATATGCCAAGAAGCGTCTGTCGAGCCATCGTCTACGAATATGATTTCGTATGAGAAGTTATTTTCATCCATGACGCGTCTTATCCAAGATTCCAATTCTGGAAGAGATTCTTCTTCGTTCAAAAGAGGTATTACTACAGAAATATCCATTATTCTTTTATTTTTCTTTTTGCAAAGATAGCAATTATCAGTGAGTAAATAAATGATAAAACTATATTAATAAAAAACATCGACAAAGAAACTGCGAGTGGCGACATAAGCTGCTGCAATGTTTCATTATCAATGTTTTCGAAAAGATCTATTCTTGATTCTATTAGGAAGGTATATGCTACGAAAAGGAAGGCGCTGAATAAGATTGCTGAGATGAGTCCTACTGCAAACGACATCAGGAATGCAGTGCCGTAGGAGAATTCTTTCCAAACGAATTTATGTTTGAAGAACGCCAATGTCAGTGTAGAACCGAGCAATGGTAGCAAATAAATTATTGAAAATATATAAGACTGCTGCACATACAAGAACCAGTAGAAAGTGAAATACAAAACCGATGACATAAGGCTCAATATCAAGCCTGAGCATAATATTGTCGTCCAATATTGTTTAGGTGTATATGTCGGTTCTATGAGCATAAACAGATATAAAAAAAGGTAAGCTTGATATCGCACCGCTCAACCACATACCCTTGCTACCTTCCGGTCCTGGGGGATTCTGCAGGAGCTGGTCGTATAAGACTTACCCACTGCAAAAATACACTTTTTTTTGATATCGCAAGCAAGTTTGGAAGATTTTTTCAAAAGACGTAAGATATATGATTTATAACAGATTAGGTGATATATTTTCTAATATAATAAAAGAAAAGAGTCGAAAAACATATTCCGACTCTTTTTTATTATCACAAAACGTCTTTAAATTTTATCTTTCCGACGTCTTTTTTATCATATTTGTTTCATCAAGTTAACCATTTCGATGGCTGTTGTAACAGCTTCGAAACCTTTGTTACCTGCTTTTGAACCTGCTCTTTCAACAGCTTGTTCGATATTATCTGTTGTGAGAACGCCGAAGATGATAGGCACGCCTGTTTGCAAGCCAGCTGCTGCGATGCCTTTTGTTGTTTCGTTAGCAACCATGTCAAAGTGTGGAGTTGCACCGCGGATGACAGCGCCTAAGCAAACAACAGCGTCATATTTCTTTGACTCAGCCAATTTCTTTGCTACCAATGGAATTTCGAAAGCACCTGGAACCCAAGCGAGGTCGATGTTTTCTTCTTCACCGCCATGACGTTTGAAAGCGTCGACAGCGCCGCCTAATAATTTATTTGTAATGATTTCGTTGAAACGTCCTGCTACGATAGCAATCTTCTGACCTTCAGCAATTAATTTTCCTTCAATGATATTCATATTTGTTATTTTTTTGTCAACAGTCAACAGACAACGGTTAACAGCCAACGAGTTATTATTAAATTTTATTTTTATAAGACGCCACAGGGTGACATCTCTACATTATTTTTTTGGTGACTCTTTAACGTGGAGCATATGTCCCATCTTCTTATATTTAGTATAGAGATAGAAAGCGTCTTTTTCGTTGCATGTCATCTCTATTGGTTCACGGCCGACGATTTCAATTCCGTATGCATTCAAACCTGTGATCTTCATAGGGTTGTTTGTCATGACGGTAATCTTTGTGACGCCGAGGTCTGACAAGATAGAAGCGCCTGTTCCGTAGTCTCTCATATCTGCAGCGAAACCTAATGCCAAGTTTGCCTCGACTGTATCCATGCCGTTATCTTGTAACTTATAAGCTTTGAGTTTGTTGATCAAACCGATGCCTCTTCCCTCTTGTTTGAGATAAAGTATCACGCCTCTGCCTTTTTCTTCAATTCTGCGCATTGCTTCTTGAAGCTGCTCGCCACAGTCGCAACGTAAAGAACCGAAAGCATCGCCAGTGAGACATTCTGAGTGAACGCGGCATAAAACAGGTTCCTCGCCAGAGATATCGCCTTTTACCAAAGCTATATGATGATCGCCAGTGACTTTGTCGATATAACCATGAGCGATGAAGTTACCGTATTTTGTAGGAAGTTCAGCTTCAGTTACTTTCTCAACCAATGACTCTGTTCTTCTTCTATATCTAATCAAATCTGCAATAGATGTGATTTTCAAGTTATGTTCTTTTGCAAATTGAAGAAGTTCTGTTGTTCTCATCATTGTACCGTCTTCACGCATGATTTCGCAACAGAGGCCGCATTCCTTAAGACCTGATATCTTCATGAAATCGACTGTTGCTTCTGTGTGGCCATTACGTTTGAAAACACCGCCATCGCGAGCTTCGAGTGGGAACATGTGACCTGGACGTCTGAAGTCTTCTGCTTTTGCGCCATCTTCAACGAGTTTCATCGCTGTGATTGAACGCTCAACAGCAGAAATACCAGTTGTTGTATCAACATGGTCGATAGATACTGTAAATGCTGTGCAATGGTTATCTGTGTTGTCTGTCACCATCTGATTAAGTTTCAACTTATGTGTCAATTCTTTGCTCATAGGCATACAGATAAGACCTTTAGCGTATGATGCCATGAAGTTGACGTTTTCTGTTGTAGCGAATTCAGCAGCGCAGATCAAATCGCCTTCGTTTTCTCTATCTGGATCGTCAACGACAATAATCATCTTACCGTTTCTCAAATCTTCGATAGCTTCTTCAATAGTATTGAATTTGTTTTCCATGTTATAATGTGTTTATTTATTTTCAATTAAAATCCATTAGATTCCAAGAATTCCATGCTGATACCTTTATTAATATTATCGTCAGAATGGAACAATCTCTTGACGTATTTTCCTATTACGTCATTTTCAAGGTTAACAGTGTCACCTATCTTCTTTGATGTCAATGTAGTTTCGCCTTGAGTATGTTCTATTATTGAGACAGAAAAAGATGTTGAATCTACATCTGTGACTGTCAATGAGATGCCGTCAATTGCGATAGATCCTTTTTTCACTATGAGTTCCAATATTGATGGAGTTGTTGAAAACGACATTCTTATCGCTTTGTCGTCATTATATTTTTTGATGATGGTACCAAGTCCGTCGATATGACCGGAAACGATATGACCGCCGAGGCGTCCGTTTGCAGGAAGAGCTCTCTCAAGGTTCACTGCGTCGTTGACCTTCAAGTTCTTGAAGTTAGTCATCATCATTGTCTCAGGCATAACATCCACAGTGTAAGAACTGCTGTCGAAAGATGTAACAGTCAGACAGATGCCATTAGTAGCGATGCTATCTCCGATGTGCATATCCGACATAATCTTATTTGCAGAGACTGTCAGCTTTATGCTGTTCGCATGTCTCTCTATCGATTTTATCTTTCCTATTTCTTCAATTATTCCTGTAAACATATTATAAAGTCTCCAAGTCACTGAGACACCGAGTCACTAAGTTCTGTTGACTGTTGACCGTTGTCTGTTGACGTTATTTTACCTTTTATTAATATATCGTTTTCGATCTGTTCTATTTCTATTTTGTCGAATGTGATTGCGTCTCTCATCAATTCGATTCCTTTTCCGCCTATTGGAGATTTGGAATGTTCTCCGCCTATTATCTTAGGAGCTATGAAAGCATAGACTTCATCCACGCAGCCTGCTTCAAGAAATGCTGCGTTGAGACATGAACCGCCTTCAAGCAACAAAGAGTCAATGCCTTTCTGTCCTAATTTAATCATCAAGTCATTGATATCGACATGACCGTCTTTTTCTTCACATTGTAAAATCTCTACATTTAAAGATTTCAATATGTCGGTCTTTGACTGTTGGCCTTTGTCTGTTGTCTGTTGACCGACTGCTAAAATCGTTCTGTATTCATTGGCAGTCTTGACTATATTGCTATCCAATGAAATAGATGCTTTTGTATCAACGATGATTCTTATAGGTTGATGAATATTTGGCTGTTGGCTGTTGGCTGTTGGCTGTTGAACTTCCAGACGAGAATTTAACATAGGATTATCTGCTTTGACAGTTCCGATTCCTGCTATAATTCCCATCATCTCGGAACGTAATTTATGAACAAGTTGTCTCGACTTCTCGTTGGTAATCCACTTAGAGTCACCGGTATGAGAAGCGATTTTTCCGTCGAGAGTCATAGCTGTCTTCAAGATTACGTAAGGACGTTTTGTCTTGATATATTTTAAGAAAACCTTATTAAGTTCCTTTATCTTATCCACTTCTACGCCTGTAACGACTTCTATTCCTGCGTCTTGAAGAATCGAAATACCCTTGCCGCTCACAAGAGGATTAGGGTCAAGAAGTCCGACTACGACTTTCTTTATACCTTTTTCTATAATGATGTCTGTGCAAGGAGGTGTCTTGCCGTGATGACAGCAAGGCTCGAGTGTTACATAAAGAGTCGCGTCTTTACAGTCGGCGGTAGTGTTTGTCAATGCGTTGCGTTCAGCATGAAGTCCGCCATAATATTCATGATATCCTTCGGTAATGATTTCGTTGTCTTTTACGACGACGCATCCAACCATAGGATTAGGGTTCACGAAGCCTGCGCCATTCTTTGCGAGAGCTATGGCACGTTGCATGTATTCTATGTCTTGTTTTTTATATGGCATAAAAAAATCCCTAAAATCATTAATACGACTTCAGGGCAAAACATAAACACTTAAAATAAAACATCTTCTACCATCCGGACTATCACCGTCGGTTTCGGAATTTCACCGAATCAGTTCCCTAAGGAAGTCGCGGACTGTCACCGCCGGAAAGGAATTTCACCTTGCCCTGAAGACATTTGCAAATATACATTAATTTTCGTGATACGACTATTTTTCGAACAAAAATTATTTTCCTTTTGTTATGTGCGAAAAACAACAATATGAATGCAAAATTTTTAATCCTTATGTTACTGACAAGTATTTTTGCGCCAACAAAGGTCGATAATGAACCTGTTGCCATCAGTTTGAACAAATATCTCGGAAAATGGTATGAGATAGCACGTTTTGATCATAGCTTCGAGCGTGATATGGAGAGAGTTACAGCAGAATACAACCTCCTCCCCGACGGCCACATACAAGTAATCAACTCTGGTTATAGAGATGGTAAATTCAAGGAAACCATAGGAAAGGCCAAGACAACCGACACATCTGGATTGTTACGTGTCTCTTTCTTCTTGAACTTCTATTCCGACTACAGAGTCTTGATGATCGACAAGGATTACAATTATGTCTTGGTTGGCGGCAACTCACCAAAATATCTCTGGATATTGTCAAGGACACCTCAATTAGATGAAGCGACACTTCAAAAAATTATCGGTGCCGCACAAGAAAAAGGCTACGACACCGATAAATTGATATTTGTGGAGCAATGAATTGGCTGTTGGCTGTTAGCTGTTGGCTATTGGCTATTGGTTCAAAGTTCAAAAGCCCAAAGCCTTAGTTCTTAGACACAAATTCTCGCATAGCTTCTTCCTTACGTTCTGCGCATTCGAATAATCTCCATTGCGCTTTGGTACGGACGAGGTTATGCTCTGGATACTGAATCTTGTAATAGGTATCACCGTTTATATAATCCGCTAAGAATCTGACGGTTTGCATGTAAGGAAACAACTTTGCTGCATACGGCAGATTCTCCTTTTCTATAGGAAGCAAGAACGCCTTGGTTCCTTCGAGATAGCCTTTTGTAAATGCTTCAAAGATTTCCATATTGAAATCTATATTATCGAGATTCTTGTCATCTTCAGCACCTGTATTGGCAGCAGAACGCAAGAAATCACCGAAGTCAGAGAAGATAAAACTTGGCATGACTGTATCTAAGTCGATAACACATAACACATTGCCATCCTTATCAAAGAGCATGTTATTTACTTTGGTATCGCAGTGACAGATACGTTTTGGAAGTTTGCCTTCGCGATAAAGTTGTTCGCCAAGACACATAGCCTCTGCCCTTTTCTCAATCTCATCAATATAATATTGCACTTCCTTGGCACGACCTACTGCATCTTTTTCAACAGCTTCCCTTAACTGGCTGAGACGTAATTCTATATTATGGAAACTAGGGATTGTCTCACCTAATTCCTGGTCGATATCAGAAAGCATAGATTGGAATTCCCCGAATGCTAGACCTGCAGTGTATGAATATTCTGGAGTGACGGCCTGATAAGTGTAAGAATCGTCGATAAACGACATGAGACGCCAATATTTCTCTCCGTCAAAATAATAGTTTCCGAGACTTTTTGTCTTAATAAAATTTAACACTTTACGTTCAATATCGCCCTCATTTCTTGCAATAAGTTTATTTCTTATATGAGATGTCACCTTTTCTATATTATCTTGAAGCAAGTCCACATCTTGAAAAATGGCATTATTGATACGTTGCAACACATATCTAGGATTTTCACCCCCTTCAATATAAACCTTAAATGTATCATTTATAAGACCTTCGCCCAAAGGCTTTACGTCTGTAACATTTCCTTCTATTTTAAAATTAAGTACAATATTCTTTAAAGCTTCCATATTCTTTTTTTTGTAAAAATAAAAAATTAAACAATACATTTGATACGGATAAAAGTATTATTTTTACAAGCAAATAAACAGAATTAAAACACGATGAAAAAACATTTATTTATTGCTTTAGCATTAGTGCTAAGTATTTTTGTTTCAAGTTGTTCTACAGATAATAAATCTGACAAGAACTATGTCATTAAAGATAACATGATTGTGTTTGACGAACCTGAAAGAGTTGAAGGTCAGAAAAGCGTTCTGCAACTTGCAGTAGATCCTATTCCTGTTGTAAGAATGGGTTTCATCGGTCTCGGTATGCGTGGCGCTGATGCCGTTAATCGTATTTCTCATATTGAAGGCGTAGAGTTCAAGGCATTATGTGACTTATTGCCAGAACGTGTCGAGTCTGTTCAGAACTGGGTTATCAAAGGAAAAGGACTTCCAGAATGTGCTGAATATAGCGGCGAAGACGGTTGGAAAGCTCTTTGCGAACGCGACGACATAGACCTTGTTTATATATGTACCGACTGGGACACACACGTTCCTATGGCAGTTTATGCAATGCAACATGGTAAGCACGTTGCCGTTGAAGTTCCAGCTGCAACAAGCGTAGAAGAATGCTGGCAGCTTGTCGACGTAGCAGAACAGACACAACGTCACTGCATGATGCTCGAAAACTGCTGCTATGACTTCTTTGAATTGACATGTCTCAATATGGCACAACAAGGTTTGTTCGGTGAAGTGATTCACGCTCAAGGAGCTTATATCCATAACTTAGAACCATTCTGGGCTCATTATCAAGGCAACTGGCGTTTGGAATTCAACCAAGACCACGCTGGTGACGTTTACGCAACACACGGCCTCGGACCTGTATGCCAAGTTCTTGACATCCACCGCGGCGACAAAATGGATTATCTCGTTTCATTGTCAACACCTTCTGTCAATGGTCTTAAGATAGCTAAAGAAACTATGGGTTCAGAGACATTCGCTAACGGCGACATGACTTCAACATTGATCAAGACAAACAAAGGCAAAACAATTTTAATCCAACATAACGTATACACTCCACGTCCTTATGACAGATTGTATCAACTCACTGGCACTGAAGGTTTCGCTAACAAATATCCTGTAGAAGGATTTACTTTAAAAGAAGAAAACATCCCATCTGATATCGTTCCAGATCACGAAGACTTGAACTCACACGGATTTGTACCAAACCATATCAAGGATTCTTTGATGGTTGCTTACAAGCACCCTATTGCAAAAGACATTGAAGAGAAAGCCAAGAAAGTCGGCGGTCACGGCGGTATGGACTTCATTATGGACTATCGTTTGATCTACTGCTTACAAAACGGACTTCCATTAGACCAGGACGTTTACGACGCTGCAGAATGGTCATGCCTCGGTGAATTGACAGCAGCTTCTATCGAAAACAACGGCTTGCCAGTAAAATTCCCTGACTTCACAAGAGGCGACTGGAATAAAGTGGATGGTTATAAACACGCCGTGAAGTGATTAGTTAGGAATTAGGAGTTGTTTGTAGAGACGTTTCAATGTTACAATAAAAAAACAAACACTCATTGAAGCGTCTTAAGAAATTAAAATAGAAACAAATCGTCAACTGTTGACCGTTGCTTTGACTGTTGACATAAAATATTAACCAATAAAAAATTAACATTATGAATAAGAAATTTGCTTGTCCTATTTGCGGTTATGTTCACGAAGGTGAAAACGCTCCAGAAGTTTGTCCACAATGTAAACAAAACGTTCAATGGAATGTGCTTGAAGAAGGTGCTGCTTTGAACTTCGTTACAGAACACGTTGTCGGCATTGCTAAAGGAACTGGCGAAGATATGATCAAGGACTTGAACGCACACTTCATGGGTGAAGCTACAGAAGTCGGCATGTACTTAGCAATGAGCCGTCAAGCTGACCGCGAAGGATATCCAGAAATCGCTGAAGCTTTCAAACGTTACGCTTGGGAAGAAGCAGAACACTGCGCAAAATTCGCTGAATTGTTAGGTGATGTTGTTTGGGATACTAAGACAAACTTAGAAAAACGTATGCAAGCAGAATGCGGCGCTTGTGAAGACAAAATGCGTATCGCACGTATCGCTAAAGAACGTAACCTTGACGCTATCCACGACACAGTTCACGAAATGGCAAAAGACGAAGCACGTCACGGAAAAGGTTTCGAAGGTTTGTTCAACAGATACTTCAAGAAATAAAACAAAGCGCTTATGCGCCTTTTTTTATTTTATACTTATCTCATCTATCATAATCCAGGCGTCTTCGCCAGCGTAGTCGTGCCATTCTGGCAACTTGCCTACGTTAGCAACTTTTACCTTAATATATTTAACGCCTTTGACGTCGATAGTTGCTCTTGCATCATCGCGGCGTCTTACATCCATAGCATTATACTTATACATTGGGAAATCTGCTCTGACGAAGTCTGTAAATGTCTTTCCGTCTTTAGATACTGCTACCTGAACGCCTCTTGGTAACAATACCCAGTCGTTAGGACAAATGCCACAGCCAACATATAAATGATGTACGTCTGTAGCCTGTGAGAGCTCTATTGTGAACTCAGCGTCTTTGCCATAGAAACCGAGCCATCCTTCTCCCCAGTTGCTGGCGATGCCTTTCTTGCCGTCCATCAAGACTGTCTCGCAATTTGTTGCATAGTTGCGATGTGGCATTTCAACGAATTCTGTACCAGCGATGATGATTCTATCATAATGCTTCTTTGTTGTGAATGAAGCTATTTTATTATTTGCGAAAGCCTTAGCCTTGACAGTTGTTGTTGTGTTGATAGTGAAAGGCTTTGTATACAACTTAGACTTAGTTGTTGGTTCGCTGCCATCTAAAGTGTAATAAATCTTAGCATTAGCGTCAGCGCATTTCAATGTCACATTCATCTTCTTGTCAAAACGTTCCAAATCAGCTGTGATTTCAGGTGTAGCCACTTGAGTGAATTCACCTATCACGTTTTGTTGGTACAACTTCTCAGCTTGAGCGTCTCTTGCTGTGAAAGGACGTAATCTTATTGTGTATTCGTAATTGTCGTTTGTGATAAGATATTTCTTCAAAGCGCCTGGACCGCATGTCGCTGTTCCAAGAGGGGCTTGCTTGTAGTCAATGTTGACAGTCCAGTATTTAGCGAGTTCCATCTGATTGATTCTTTCAGCAACAGAGAGGTTTTCATCAGAATATTGATAAATGCTGAAGTTGAAATTCTCATCGCTTGTAAAGAACATACCGTTACCTTCACCGTTTGTTATTGCAAGCCAACGTGTGTCGCTATGGTTGCCGTTATCTTGTGGTTCTTCATGTAATTCGAAGAGATCCTTAGCATCTCTTTCGTATAACTTAATCTTACCTGAAGAATTTCTGTCAGGATAGTTTTCTGTGTCCTTGCCGAAATATCTTACCTTATTATATTGTAAAGGCATAAGAAGCTGAGTTCCGATCTTAGGGAATGTAGTAACGACTTGATTAGGCTGGATGTTATTTGAAATAACAACATCACCGAAGCCGTTGATTTCATACACCTGTTCTGTTGACAAGATAGTCTCGCCTTTCTCATTGTTAAAGTCAAGTATCACTGTGACAACAGCTTTAGAGTTATTGACCTTATCAGCCTTTATATCTCTTGGGACGATTGTCAATTCATTTAAGTTAGCGTTCAACCATTTTGGAAGAGCGTTATGGTCGACGTCGTCGTTAAGCGTTGGAGCACGCCAGAAGTTAGGTTTGATAGCACCAGCCAATAATTCAGAACCTCTGTAAACGAATGATGTAGGAAGGCCATTATCAATAACGAAAGAGAAGTCTTTGTTAGAAACTGTCACTTGTAAGTTGCTGTCATCATCAGAAGGTGTGACAACGAGATCCACTGCAGGAATGCCTTTGAGAGGAACACCTTGTACTGATTGTAAATCCAATTTGAACACATCGTATGCTATTTCTGTTCCGGCTTGTAAAAGTGCGTGAGCGCCTTTTTCTCTGAATGAGAATTCAATGAAACATTCTTCTTTAGGATTCAATTTTACCTTTGGCATTTGCATCATCTGTTTAACAGATGTTTGAGGTGCTGCATTCAAAGTAATGTTATTAGTTTGAATGACTTGGTTGTTTGTGTATATTGTATATGTCAGTTCAAACTCATTCAAGCTTCTGAAGAAGAAGTTGTTTTTAAATTCAAAGACGCCCTTGTTGATGTCAACAGGAATAACGCTGATGTTTTGATATATCTTTTTGACTTCTTCTAAATGACGATGTGGAATTCTGTCACTTGTCACGAGGCCGTTGCAGCAGAAGCTGTCGTCGTTGCCGATGCCTTCGAGTTCGCCGAGGTCACCGCCTGCAGCATACCATTTCACGCCTTTATCCTTATCAACCATAACGATAGACTGATCGCACCAGTCCCAGATGCAGCCACCTTGCAAGTTGTCGTATTTGTTGATGATATCCCAATAGTCTTGCATACCGCCGCAGCTGTTGCCCATTGCGTGAAGATATTCTACCAAAATGAAAGGACGGTTGAGAGTGTCCAATCCTTCTGAAGCAAATCTTTCCAAATATCTTTGGCTTGAATACATTATGCCAATGATGTCATTGTTAGGATCATACAAAGAACGTTCGTTGATGACAGGGCGTGTGTTGTCTAATTGTTTAACCATATCGTATGCTTCATACATGCAAACGCCGTTACCACATTCGTTACCTAAAGACCAGATGATAACTGAAGGATGGTTCTTGTCTCTGCCAACCATATTGTTACATCTGTATTTGAATGCCTCAGCCCATTGCTCGTTTTTCGCCAAACTACCCTTTTCATAACCTTGAGCATGAGATTCGTTATTGGCTTCGTCAATGACATACAAACCATATTTGTCGCACAACTCATACCAATAAACATCAACTGGATAGTGTGAAGTACGAACTGTATTGATATTATTTTGAAGCATCATGAGAATGTCTTTCTCCATCAACTCACGAGTTACGGTCTGACCTGTGAAGCCATCGTGTTCGTGACGGTTGACACCTTTTACCAATATAGGTTTTCCATTAACGAGGAGTTGTCCGTTTTTTACTTCTGTAGTTCTGAAACCAATCTTAGAACCAACAACTTCAATGACTTTACCTTTCTTATCCTTCAAACGAATTGTCATGTCATAGAGATTAGGTCTCTCTGCTGACCATGGCTGAACGTTTTCGATAACACCTTTGAAACGTATTGTTGACAAACCTTCTTGCTTTTTATTTTGGAGAAGTTCATCTTTTGTCAATTCTTCTGAATATGTCTTAAGAATACCAGCTTTGCTGCTTATTTCGACTTCAACACTTAATTTTGAAGGAAGTTTGCTGCCATAATTGATATCGATTAACAAATCAAAAGTGCCATTAGTGAAGGTTCTATCAAGACCAGCTTTTACGAAGAAATCATATACGTTGGTTTTAGGTTTTGAGTAAATGAAAACATCACGAGTGATACCGCTCATTCTCCAATAGTCTTGGCATTCAAGGTATGAACCGTCTGAGAAACGATAAGCCTCGACTGCCAATTTATTTTTTCCTTTCTTGAGATAAGGTGTGATGTCGAATTCTGCAGGTGTCTTTGAATCTTCAGAATAACCGACGAACTTACCGTTGATCCAGAGATAGAAAGCTGACTTTACAGCTCCGAAGTTAATGTATACGTTTCTTCCATTCCAGTCTTTTGGGACATCGAATTCATGTACGTAGCAACCTACAGGATTGTACTCTGTTGGAGCATATGGAGGATTTGATGGGAATTCGTTAGTCTGGTTGACATATACAGGAACGCCATAACCATTCATTTCCCAGTTGCTTGGAACAGAAATGCTACCCCAAGATGTGATGTCATAACCTTCTTCGTAGAAGCCGACAGGTTTGTCTGTAGGCTTTTCAACCCAGTTGAATTTCCATGTGCCATTTATACATTGATAGTATGGCGATTGTCTGTATTCAAGATTGCTGATACCATTCTCATCTTGATAAGGAATGACATTAGTGCGAGGAACCACTTTGTTGACAGAACAAACGCTGACGTCGTTCCACCAATCTGCGATTTCCTGAGCCTTGACATTCATCGCTAATGCCATGACAATAAATAAAATAATCGATTTAGTCTTCATGAAATATTAAATTTTAAATTATACTTTTTCCCAATTTATGAAATGTAAAAAAAACATTGCGAAGATAATATTTTTTTGCTGAATTTTGAAATTAATTATTTGTCATAAATATGCTCTTTAGCTTGCTTTTCGGTCTTATTTTTTAGAATAAAATTATTATCTTTGCGCTTTAACTTATTTTTTATGAAAAGATTCTTTAAACTATTTTTAGTAGCCGTTGTTTCGACAATTGCTTTCTCATCTTGCGAAAAAGGATGTATCTGCAGAAACCTTGACACAGGCGAAGCTGAAGAACTTTATGGCGTTTATTCAAAGAAAGAATGCGAAAGCTATACAGAATATTACAAGATAATGTATAAATTGGACAACGTTGACTGTTCATTCAAAATAAGAAAATAATATGAATAAGGAAGAAGCAAAAGTCAGAATCGCTGAGCTAAGCAAGATTATTGAAAATCATAACTACAATTATTATATATTGGCTCAGCCAACAATAAGCGATTATGATTTTGACATGCTTCTCAACGAGCTTATAAGTCTCGAACAACAATATCCGGAATTCATCACTGCCGACTCTCCTACTCAACGTGTCGGCGGCGACATCACCAAGGAGTTCCAGACAGTGAAACATCGCTACCCTATGCTTTCATTGTCTAATTCATATAACATTGAAGAAGTAAAAGACTTCATCACCCGCATAAAGAAAACCATAGAAGAAGACGTGGAGTTTGTATGCGAACTGAAATTCGATGGCATATCCATCAGTCTTACCTATGAAAATGGATTGTTTGTCAAGGCCGTCACTCGCGGCGACGGAACACAAGGCGACGATGTCACTACAAATGTGAAGACAATTCGCACCATTCCATTAAGACTCAAAGGCGACTATCCTGATTTCTTTGAGATGCGCGGTGAGATCATAATGCCTCACAGCAGTTTCAATGCCATCAACGCAGAACGCGCCGACTTAGGACAGCAGACTTTCGCCAACCCAAGAAACGCTGCTGCCGGAACGATAAAGCTGCAAGATTCCAAAGAAGTTGCAAGACGCAAACTCGATCAGTATTGCTACTTCATGATGATGGACGACGACAAGATGATCTTCAAAAATCACTATGAGAGTCTTATAGCTGCCAGACAATGGGGGTTCAACGTCTCCAACTTCATGGCATTATGTAAGAACGTCGAAGAAATCGAAGAGTTCATCAACTATTGGGATGAGAAAAGAAAAGAGCTTCCATTCGACATCGACGGCATCGTCATTAAAGTGAATGACTTCCAACAAAGAGAGATTCTAGGTTTTACAGCCAAGTCTCCACGTTGGGCAATAGCGTATAAATTCAAGGCGGAAGAAGCTCATACACAATTGTTGAGCGTCGACTTTCAAGTTGGACGTCACGGCACTATAACGCCAGTTGCTAACTTAGAACCTGTTCAACTAGCGGGTACAATTGTAAAAAGAGCGACACTGCATAACGCAGATTTCATCGAACAACTCGACCTTCATTACGATGATATCGTCAGTGTGGAGAAAGGTGGCGAGATAATTCCAAAGATAACTGCGGTTGATTTAAACCTTAGAAAAGAAGAAAGTCAGAAAGTAACTTTCATCACACACTGTCCTGAATGTGGAACTCAACTCGTTAAGGCAGAAGGCGAAACCGCATGGTATTGTCCAAACACATTAGGTTGTCCTCCACAGATCAAAGGACGCATCGAGCATTTCATCAGCAGAAAAGCGATGAACATCGAAAGTCTAGGCGAAGGCAAGGTTGAAGTGCTTTTCGACAACAACTTAATTAAAGACTATTCAGATTTATACAATCTCAAATATAACGACATCTTTGGCTTGGAGAAGATAATAACAGTCGAAGATGAGAATTCTCAGGAAAAGAGCATCCGTAAGGTGAGTTTCAAGGAAAAGACCGCGAACAACATCATCGACGCAATAGAAAAGTCGAAATCGGTTCCTTTTGCCAGGGTGCTTTTCGCTTTGGGAATCAAATACGTCGGCGAGACGACAGCGAAGCTTATAGCCAAGGCGATGGGCTCCATAGACAATATCATCAATGCGTCTGTTGAAGAACTCACCGAGATTGAGGAAGTCGGCGAAAAGATAGCTGTTTCAATAAAAGACTTCTTTGCCGATGAGCGCAACATCAATATCATCAATAAGTTAAAAGAAGCAGGACTTCAGTTCGAGTTGGAAAAGAAAATTCAAGACGAGACTTCATCTTCAAATGTATTGTCAGGCATGAGCATTGTCGTCAGCGGTGTCTTCTCTACTATGAGCCGCGATGAGATCAAGCAGCTCATCGAAGACCTCGGCGGAAAGAACGTATCTTCCATTTCATCAAAGACGACTTTCGTTGTTGCCGGCGATAAGATGGGTCCAGAGAAAAGAAAGAAAGCAGAATCTCTTGGCATTGAAATCAAAAGCGAAGCTGAGTTCTTGGAGATGATAAATGGACAACGGTCAACAGACAACGGTCAACAGTTATCTTCTACAGAAAATACTGCTGGAGTCCAAGGTGTGTTTGAATTTGAGTTTTGAATAACTTTCTAATTAGATAATAGCTTCTCTGATTTTCACTAACTTCTCGATCAAAGGTTCTACCAAATCGAGGCGTAGCATATTGGCGCCATCAGATTTGGCTACAGCTGGATTTGGATGTGTCTCAATGAACAGACCGTCTGCTCCTACTGCGATAGCAGCTTTTGAAATCAATTCGATGAGTTCTGGTTTGCCGCCTGTGACACCTGATGTCTGGTTTGGCTGCTGCAAGGAATGTGTCACGTCCATGATGACTGGAACGTCGCATTGCTTCATATCGTAGATGTTTCTGTAATCTACAACCAGGTCTTGATAACCGAAGAAGTTACCGCGTTCTGTGAGCATCACTGCATTATTTCCTGACTGCTGCACTTTCTCAACAGCGAAACGCATCGATGCGCCTGACAGGAATTGTCCTTTCTTGATATTTATGATTTTACCAGTCTTTGCCGCAGCTATCAAAAGGTCTGTCTGTCTGCACAAAAACGCTGGTATCTGTAAGATGTCGACATCATAATCTGCTGCCATCTGCGCTTCTTCAACGGCGTGAATGTCGGTGACAACAGGTATGTTGAATTGTTCTCTGATGCCTTTGAGAACGTTAAGAGCTTTCTCATCTCCTATTCCCATGAAAGAGTCTAAACGCGAGCGGTTTGCCTTGCGATACGAACCTTTGAATACATAAGGTATGTCGTATGACTTGCAAATGGCGTTCAGCTTTTCCGCGATCTTATATGGTGACTCTTCGTCTTCGATGACGCATGGTCCAGCCAAGAGGAAGAATCTGTTCTCTTTAAGATCTTTAAGGAATGGGAAATGAGAGAGTTCCATAATTATTTGTTATAATGTTTTAACAATTCAGCGAATGCTATCTTAAACCAAGGAGTGTAGTCCTGTGGATTTTTTTCCATATCTTGACGAATGTTTTCCATAGTGTCATATTTCCATGACTCTACTTCCTCTTTATTGATAACAGGAGTCTCGTCTGTTGTTCCAACAAAGACATGATCAATTTCGTGTTCCATAAGTCCTTGTGTGACATCAGCCTTATATGTAAAATGGAATAACTCTTCGAGTTGGCATTGCATTCCCATCTCTTCCTGCAAGCGGCGTGTAGTTGCCTGCTCGAGTGTCTCTTCATGACGAGGATGTGAACAGCATGTGTTGGTCCATAATCCTGGAGTGTGGTATTTAGAGAATGCTCTTTGTTGGAGGAGCATCTCTCCTTTTGTGTTGAAGATGAAAATAGAGAAAGCACGATGCAACTCAGCCTTGACATGAGCTTCCATCTTCTCCATCAATCCTATAGGGTTGTCGTTAGCATCGACTAAAACTACGTATTCTTGCATATAAAGTTTATAGTTTAGAGTAGTTTAAAGTTATAAGTTAAGAGTTTATTTAATCATTTGATAAAACCTTAGCCTATAGCCAATTATCAAACGTTAAATCTGATATTTAAAATGTCACCGTCTTGTACGATGTAGTTCTTACCTTCAACGCGGAACTTGCCAGCTTCTTTCACTGCTGCTTCTGAACCGTATTTTAAGAAATCCTCAGTGCTCATTACTTCTGCTCTGATGAAACCACGTTGTAAGTCAGAGTGGATAACGCCTGCTGCCACTGGAGCTGTGTCGCCGATGTGGATTGTCCAAGCGCGTGTTTCGTCAGTACCTGTTGTGAAGAATGACTGTAACTTAAGTGTCTGATAAGCATAACGGACGAGTTTGTTGACACCTGGTTCTGTGAGACCAGCGTCTTCCATGAACATTGCTTTGTCGTCGTCGTCGAGTTCAGCGATTTCTGATTCCAACTTACCAGCGATGATAATCATTTCATCACCTTCTTTCAATGATGCCTTGACTGCATCTGAATATTTATTACCTGTAAGCGCTGAAGCGTCGTCGACGTTACAGACGTACATGATAGGTTTTGCTGTAAGTAATTGAATATCTTGGATGTATTTTTTGTCTTCTTCTGCTACTTTTGCATCACGGGCGTTCTGCATGTTTTCAAGAGCTTCTTTGTAGACTGTCAATACTTCGTAAGCTTTCTTGTTGTCTTTCTCGCCGTTTTTCATGAGTTTCTCAACGCGTTGTAACTTACGAGTTACGAGGTCGAGGTCACGGACTTGAAGCTCCAAGTCAACGAGTTCCATATCGCGTACTGGATCTACTGAACCTTCGCTATGAGGGACGTTTTCTTCATCGAAGCAACGAAGTACATGAATGAGAGCATCCATAGTTTGAACCTCAGCGAGCAATTTGTTACCGACGCCTTCTCCGCCTTTTGTCAAACCTGGAAGGTCGACGATTTCGACTGTCGCAGGAACGATTCTTTTTGAATGAGAGATGTTGTCGATGAGTTTGAGACGTTCGTCGCGGACTTCACACATACCGATGTTTGTCTTTGTTGCGAAACCGCCGATCTCTGCTTTAGTATTTGAAATACAATTAAATATAGTTGTCTTACCTGTATTGGTCAAACCAATGATACCACAATTCAATGCCATAATAATTTATTTTTTTATAAACACGCAAAGATAATAAAAGTCAACGGACTACAGACAAAGGTCTGCAGATTTTTTTTAGTAAGTAGAGACGTTTCAATGATACAACAAAAATGAACACACATTGAAGCGTCATTGTGGTTTGGAGTTAGGAAAAGACTTGCTTTTTTCAATAAAAATAATTGATGTTTGCATATAGGTTTCTATAAAAAACATTATCTTTACAATCTTAAATAAAACCAAATAATTTTTGATGTTATGGAAAATACTCAGATGATAGCAGAATATGGCCTTCCTTTGGAAGTTGAACTCAGCACTCAGATTTACAATGCATTACAAGGCAACGTTGTTGAAGAGATTATTAAAATGGCTAAGATTCCATTCTCAGATAATTACTATCGCAGCATGCTCGAAGGTCATAGCTTTAAAGTTGAAGAAGGCACACTTTCTCGTTATTACAAAATCTTCAATGAGATAAAAGAAGCTCTCCAATTTACAGAACCAGTCGACTTTTATATCACCGGCGATCCATCTGTCAATGCTTTTGCAATCGCATCTCAGGAAGAAGGCGAACCTAACATCATCAATGTCAATTCTTCTCTTATCCAACTGATGACTGACGATGAACTTCGTTTCGTTATCGGTCATGAAATGGGTCACTTGATTAACAAGAATGCCACTTTGGTAAAACTCATCAACTTCGTATTCCCTCATGGCGCTCCTATCCCAATCACATTACAATATAAAATAAGGTTGTGGCAACAGCTCTCAGAACTCGTCGCCGACCGCTTCGGTTATATGGCGATGCCAAACTTAAACGTATGCATCTCAGCGTTCTTCAAGATGTCATCAGGATTAGACTTCAACAAGATGGATATGAAAGTCGAGGCATTCTTGGAAGATAACAAGAAACGTCTGGAATATTTCCGTAACGACAAAGGCATCAACTTCGCTACTCATCCAATCAACCCTATCAGAGTCGAGGCTCTTAACCAGTTCTCCAAGAGCGTGTTCTTCAAGGAAAATGGCGAGACTAAAGAAGAACTTGAAAATGGAATGAACGATCTTATCGAAATTTTGTTAAAGGTAAGAAACACAGAACTTGATTCTAATATGGCAAAATTCATTGCAACGGCAGGTCTGATTGTCGCCAACAGCGACGAGCAAATCACTGATGATGAAATAGAAGAAATCCTCAGCGAGTTGTCAGTCTTGGAGATTTTCCCAAAGACATTCTTGGACGAGATCGTCAAAAATGATATTGTTAAGATATTTAAAGAATCTATCAAGAAATTGCTTGAATTAAGTCCGGACACACGCGAGGGAATGTTACGTTATCTCATTACTATCGCATTGTCAGACAAAGACATTAGTGTAAAAGAAGTGGAATTGATTTTCAACATCGCTGCTGCAGAACTCGGCTACTCACCTGTTGAGACAGCACAGATCTTCTCACAGATGATTCAGATCGACTTCACTCCAAGCATGAGTGCGCTGTGCTAAAAGTTGAAAATGGAAAATTGAAAACTGAAAATTAGGTTCAAAGTTCAAAGTTCAGAGTTTAGAGTTCAAATATGATCTATTTTAAAGATATTACATTAGAAGACAAAGAGATAATAACATCTCGTATATTTCCGAACGACTGCTGCAATTGTGAGCTGTCGTTTGCGAATCATGTGTCGTGGCGTTTTCAGTATCAGACGAAATATGCTATTGTAGAAGATTTCTTGGTGCTTAAATATCTAAGCGAAGGAAAAGAGATTTTCATGATGCCTATCGGCAAAGGCAACGCAGATCATATCGTTGAAATACTTATAAAAGATGCTGAATCACAAGGCATTCCTTTTATCATGCATGCGGCTTGTCATTTCGTCGAAAACCAACTCAGCGATGAGATGAGAGAAAGATTCAACCTCATGCCTAATCGTGATTTCTTTGATTATGTGTATCTTAGAGAAGACCTTGCGACATTGAAAGGTAATAAGTTCCAGCAAAAGAGAAATCATGTCAACAGATTCATGAAGACCTACCCCAACTGGGAATATAAGTCAGCGACGCCGGAACTTATTAAATTATGTATAGAAAAGGAAAACGAGTGGTACAACACCAACGAAGATTACAGACATCAAAACATTGACAGCGAACGACAAGCGCTGTTGTATGCGATGAATCATGCTGAAGAGATCGGAATCAAAGGCGGTGTTTTGTTTGTCGATAATAATGTAGTCGCATTCACATTCGGCTTTCCGATAAACTATAAGACCTTCGGAGTTCATTTTGAAAAAGCCGATATCAATTATACCGGAGCTTTCACTATGATTAATAATATGTTTGCGAAAGACATTCCAGAAGAATTCCAATATGTAAACCGTGAAGAAGACCTCGGAATCGAAGGATTAAGAAAGGCTAAGATGTCGTATAATCCGGAGTTTATGATTACAAAGGGATTGTTAACAGTTAGAAATGAATAAAGACGCAGAGACACAGTGACTCAAAGTCACAAAGAGAAAAAAACATTGCGACTCTGCGACTTTGTGTCTTTGCGACTTCAATAAATTTGAGAAAATTAAAATAACAAACAATAAAATGAACATTACAGTATATCATGTCTCTTGTGCGGAAGTAAGAAAACCATCAGTTGATGTAAATGGTGAAAATCTTGGTTTCGGACAGGGATTTTATCTTACAAATTCAAAAATCGAAGCTGAGGCTTTGGCAAGAAAAACGGCAGACAAAGCTGTCGTAAGCGTTTATGAGTTTAATTACTTCAAAACCAAAAACGTAGGATATCGTTTCAATGAATTTGAAACATATAATAAAGAATGGCTTAATTTCGTCGTGGATTGTCGCAAAGGCAGAGACGTTACAGCAGATTATGACATCGTCATAGCAGGCGGATTATATGATGAAATTGCTGATATTGTGAGTGATTATGAAAAAAATCTCATCACTGCTGAAGAGGCTGTAGAACAGTTAAGATATAAAGACGTGAAATTCCAGATTTGCATTTTGAATCAGGAGATAATTGATTTCAATCTGGAGTTCGTGGATGCAATTAGGAGTTAGGAATGAATGTAGAGACGTATCAATTTCACCAATAAAATAAACAATATGTAATTGCTGCGTCTTAAAAAATAACATTTGATAATTAACAAATTATGGATAACAATATAAAGAATCAGACCAAAGCGCTTTGGGACAAATGTTTCAGCGAAGAAGACAAGAGATTCGTTGACTTTTATTTTGAGAAACGATATAACGAGCAAGATAATATTCATATTGAAAAAGACGGCAAGGTGGTCTCAGCGATGCAGCTCATCTCCTACCCTTTTTCTTATTATGGAAAGACAATAGGTTGCTCATATCTCTCAGGTTGCTGCACCGATCCTGACTATCGCTCGCAAGGATTGATGAACGACTTAATCATCAAGGCATTGAATCAGGCAAAGAACAACGGTGCCTGTTTCGCAGCATTGATACCAGCTTCTGAAAGTCTTTTTAACTATTACGAAGGAACCAACTTCATCCCGACTTTCGACTATTCCAAGATTCGTATTAAGAGACAACAGACAACAGACAACGGACAACAGTCTGTGACTATTTCTGTATTTGATAATGAATCCGAGCCAGAGGCATTTTATCAGGTTTATGACTATTTCAACACAAAGATGAGAAACCGTAACTGCTGTATCCAACATGATGAATACGACTTTGGCGTTATTCTTAAAGATCTAGAATTATTTGACAATCATCTTCTTGTTGCGAAATACGGAGAAGACATCTGTGGTCTGGCATTCTGTTATTTGAGAAACGGTGAGATTTTCATCAAAGATGTCTTTGCGGAATCTGCCGCAATTTTCGGCGACTTGATAACAGCAGCCGCAAATGTTTTCGACAACGAGAATGTCAATATCATTATTTCTCCAGTTCCAGGACAAAAGACACATAAACTCGGCATGGCGAGAATCATTGACGCTGAGACAATGCTTCGCATCTACGCCATGACACATCCAAAGATGAAGGTTGAAATATCTATCGTCGACCCTATATTGACACATAATAACGGTACATATTATATCAATAATGGAGTCCTTGACAAGAAGAACTCCATCGGAACTAATGTCGTTGATATTGAACAACTAACACAAGCCTTGTTCGGATATAACATAGAAAACCTTCCAGAAAAACTTCATGTGTTCAACAAGCAAGCAGCTTTTATGAGCTTGATGTTGGATTGATGGATTATGCTTTCAGCCATTCGTGTCTAGCTAGACTATAGATAGGCACGAATGGAATAAGTATCGGCGTTTTACTGATATATTTCTGAAACACAGGGTCGTTGCCGTAAGTGACATTCTGTCTCAACTCAAGTCTACGAGCACCGCTGAACATAACGTACACAATGCCGACATATCCAATTGTTGTTATAATCCATTGCCAGAAGGAACAAGCAGCGCCGATACAAACTAGCAAAGAACCAGTCCAAATTACGAGTTCGCCTAAATAATTAGGGCAACGTACCAACTTATACAATCCAGTAGTGACATAACGCTTAGGATCTTTCTTCTTTGCGTATTTCTTTTGTGCGTCTGAGACAGATTCCAAGATGACGCCCGATGCCATAAGAACTGCACCTATCCACGCCCAGACTTCGTTAACAGGCAATCCATCAGCAGAATTTGCTAGATAGAAAGCGACCGGACTCACCTGTCCCACATACAGAAGAGCACAGAAAATCCATACAGTAACGACCACGAAAAACGGTTGTTTCTTTGTCGCATCAGGACCATAGAGAATCTTTCTATATTCTGTCGATCTCTTTTCGCGAGTTGCAAGGTAAAGACCGAGTCTCATACCGAAGATAAACATAATCGCACATAAGATTACTGTCGGAACTGTAAGCATATCGCGGAAAATGACCGCAATTGTTATCGCCAAAGCAGAGATACTGAAACCGTAACCCAGACTGAAGAAATAGATGAAGTAAAGCCATCCCAAAGCTGAGACTACAAGAGACACAATGAGTAAAATCAGAAGATAATGCATGATATATTTATTTAGACATGCAGATAACAAATGAGGAAGGAATATGTTTGGAATTGAGGAGATTAAAACCAACTCCTAACTCCTAACTAACACCCCCATCATCGCTGCTCCACCGAAATTCAAGGCTTTTAAATATGGAATCTTATCGAAGGTGACGCCGCCTAATGCAACGACTTTTTCATCAATAATGCCTTTGCTACTAGCATCTTTCAACATCTCTTCTGTGAATGCCGACTTATATCCTACCTTAGAAATACTGTCGAAAATGGGACTTAAAAACACATAGTCGTAATCGTTTTTGTATTTCATCACTTCTTCAAAAGAATGACATGATTTTGTCTTAAATCCTTCATAATCTTGAGGTACAATAGTTACATTCTTATTGAAATGCAGTCCTTTCAAGTCGAATTCGTTTATCAGTTCATGATGGTCGTGTATCACGATTTTTCTTCTTTCTTCATCGGATAATTCTCTCAATAAACTTCTGCATTGCTCGATGTTCGCATCTGGTTTCCTGAGATGCACGATGTCAAATCCTTTTTCAAATAATTTACTAATGAAAACAGATTCGTCTTCTATCATCGAAGGTTGCGTTATTGCTATAAGTTTCATTTTTGTCATATTTAATTAAGGTGACTTCTGTTGAAATCACCTTAATAGTTTAAAATCTTTAGTCGATAGTCTCTACGAAAAAACACTAAACTAACACGAAAAAAATTCGTGTGATTTCGTGAAGATTAGTGGATTGTCCTTAGACTTTTGCTATTAGCCTTTCCAAGATAAGTTCCGCAACTTTCTTTCCCGACAAAAGCATTCCTCCGAAGATTGGTCCCATGCGTGGAGTGCCGCTGACAGCAGATGCTGCCATACCGCAGACGTAGAGTCCAGGATAAATCTCTTTGGTTCCGTTCACCACTTCATTCTCGCCTGTGACGACGTCTAAAGAGCGCTCGCCAATAACATCGCCGGTATCGGTGGCGAGACGAATTCCATTCTTGCGTGCTACAGTCTTGCACATTTCGCTGTCGTGACCAGTGCCGTCAACAACGCATTCTGCCATAATGTTGAGCGGATCCACATGAAGTCCTTCTCTCAACACTGGTGTCCAATTGACAACAACGCCGCTTACTTTGTTATCCTTAAACACTACATCTTCAACAGAATAGCAATTGAAAACCGTTGCGCCGGCATGTACTGCCTTGTAAAGCAATGCCGAGGTGCTCTCAACAGAATCCATGACAAACAAATCATCGTTGTATTGTTCGTAGTTGATGTCAAATTCCTTGATGATGTCGAGGGCTTCTTTCTGCACCACAATCTGATTGAACATCATCGCTCCTCCCCACATGCCTCCGCCTGGAGATAATTTTCTGTCGAACAAAGCGACTCTCTTACCTGCTTTCGCGAGGTAATACGCTGCAACAATACCAGAAGGGCCGCCTCCGACAATAGCGACATCTAATTCTAAATTCTTTTCTAACTTGCTGAAATAGGTACTGATAATACCCTGTGATACTTTTTGTTCTATCATAATTTTTATTTTTTAAGTCAACGGACAACAGAATTTGTCATAATCTCATGAGACGCTTCAATGTGAGTTTATTTTTTAAGAAACATTGAAACGTCTCTACTTTGGAATTTGTGTATGACATTTTCAATCGTTAGTTGATAGGTTATTAATTTTATTTATAATTCTATTATTCGTCACATAGAGTATGGCTTATCTTCATTGCGCAGAAGTTCGGTCCGCACATTGTGCAGTATTTGCCTCCGACATTGTTTGAAGACTTGTAATATTCCAAAGCTCTCTCTGGGTCTAGACTGAGATTGAATTGGTCTTTCCATCGGAACTCATAACGTGCCTTGCTCAATGCATTATCGCGCACCATCGCTCCTGGATGTTGTTTCGCCAAATCAGCAGCATGAGCCGCTAATTTAAAGGCGACAACTCCTTCACGCACGTCTTCCCTATTAGGAAGCGAAAGATGTTCTTTAGGAGTGACATAGCAAAGCATTGCTGTTCCATACCAGCCTATCTGCGCCGCGCCAATAGCAGATGTTATATGGTCATAGCCAGGTGCGATGTCTGTCACTAAAGGTCCTAAAGTGTAGAATGGTGCGTTATGGCATTTCTCAACCTGACGTTCCATATTCTCCTTAATCTTATGCATCGGCACATGTCCAGGTCCTTCGATAAACACCTGCACATTCTTAGCCCAAGCTCTTTCTACCAACTCTCCCATCGTATCCAACTCAGCAAACTGAGCAGCGTCGTTGGCATCGTAAATACTTCCTGGTCTTAACCCATCACCGAGAGAAAGCGCGACATCGTATCTCGCAGCGATATCGCATATATCATCAAAATGTTCATAAAGGAAACTCTCCTTTTGATGTATCTGACACCATTTCGAGATGATGCTTCCGCCACGACTCACCACACCCGTAAGTCGTTCTGCAGCAAGCATGATATTCTTCAATCTTATTCCGCAATGTATGGTAAAATAATCTACTCCTTGTTCGCACTGCTCTATCAGCACATCACGATATATATCCCAAGTGAGATCCTCCGCTTTGCCGTTCACCCGCTCCATCGCCTGATAGATTGGCACTGTTCCGATTGGCACCGGACTGTTACGCAATATCCACTCTCGGGTCTCGTGAATGTCAGAACCTGTTGACAAATCCATAATAGTGTCAGCGCCCCATTTGCAAGCCCATATCGCTTTTTCAACTTCCTCCTCTATGCTTGATGTGGTTGCAGAATTTCCGATATTAGCATTTATTTTCGTCAAGAAGTTTTTGCCTATAATCATCGGTTCTGCTTCGGGATGATTGATATTTGCAGGAATGACCGCTCTGCCACAAGCCACCTCATCGCGGACAAATTCCGGAGTGATATGAGTGTCTATGCCGAGCATCTGACAATTCATGTTCTCGCGTATTGCTACATATTCCATTTCAGGAGTTATGATGCCTTTTTTAGCGTAATACATCTGACAAACATTATTGTCTTTCGCGGCTCTATCTTTAATCCACGTCTCACGCAAGTGCGGCAGACCTTTTTCCAAATCAATGTCGATGTTATTATCGCCATAAGGTCCGGAAGTATCATAAATATAAACAGATGGATTCGCTCTTTCTATACGTTCTCCATCTTTAATAGAAACTGTCGGCATCTGCGTCACCATGCGCATGCCCACTCTCACACTCGGATGTATTGTTCCGTTAACATAAACTTTTTCCGAGCATGGATATGAAATTTTCAAATCTGATTTCATATTTTTAAATTTTAATTAATAGTTTGATTTATTTATGCTTATTTTTATGAGACGCCATAGGAATGACGTCTCTACGGTAATTGTTTCAATATTTTCACAATATCTTTCATTTCTTCTATCGGATTTTCTGCTCTTAAAATACTGCCGCTCAACGCAATGCCATCGATGCCTGTCTTTAAGATGTCAGAAATATCATCTTTATTTATTCCGCCTATTGCGACAATCGGGATGTTTATATTGTTTCTCTTCATATTGCTGATGATATTTTCATAACCCTCGAGACCCAATATCGGAGCGAGATTTTTCTTTGTCGATGTAAAACGAAATGGTCCACATCCAAAATAATCAGGCATAACAAAAGACTGTTGTCCGTTGTCTGATGTCCGTTGTCTTAATATATCTTCAAAACAATTTACAGTTCCACCGATGATGAAGTCGTCGCCTAAGATTCTGCGTGCTTCTGATACGGGCATATCGTTTTTGCCGAGATGTACGCCGTCAGCTTTTATTTTCTTTACGAGATGAACATTATCGTCGATGATAAAAGTTGCTCCGTATTCTTTGCACATTTTCTGAACAATGAGAGCCGTTTCTTCCAGCAGACTTTCGTCGGCGTCTTTCATTCTCAGCTGAATCCAGCGACAGCCGCCTTCCAATGCTATTTTTGCAGAATCGATATAGGAATATTTCTCGGTATAATGCGTAATAAATTGTAAATGTACGTTTTGCAGATTCATAATATTATCATTTTTTGAGGATTGAAAGAATGGTTTATCGGACCATGACCATTACCGATATTGACATCAGCGCCATGAGATATTGCGTCAGAGACATATTGTTTCGCCTTTGCCACGGATTCTTCTACTGAAAAACCTTTAGCGATGAATGAGGCTATCGCTGACGACAAGGTGCATCCTGTTCCATGAGTGTTTTTTGTGACTACCGTCTCAGACGAAAACGCCTTTGTCACCAACTTGTCTGAATCAAAATAAAAAAGGAAATCTGTCTTTACGTTACCATCTTCATGTCCGCCTTTGAGAAGCACATATCTGACTCCGTGATTGAGAAGAAGCTTTGCCGCAGTTTCTTTTTCCGTAATATTTGAAAGAGGGAAATTTGTTAACTCTATCATTTCCGGAATGTTAGGTGTAATGATAGATGACATTGGAAGAAGTTTTTCTTTTATGACGTCACGAGCTTCTACCGATAACAATCTATGTCCTGATGTTGACACCATCACCGGGTCGAGTACGATAGTGACTTTATATTTGCTGAGTGCATCTGCTACGGAATGAATTATTTCGGCATTAGCCAACATCCCTATTTTCACGACGGAAGGATGCAAATCATCCATGACGCAGCATATCTGTTCATAGACGAGTTTGGGGTCGAGATGTAATTGAGAGAAAACGCCTAATGTATTTTGTGCCGTTATGGCGGTTATGGCTGTTGCTCCATACACGCCGAGGGCGGAAAAGGTCTTTAAGTCAGCCTGAATTCCAGCACCGCCCGAGGAGTCGGAACCAGCGATGGACAATACGATGGGATAAGATTTTGTTGATTTCATACCACTATTTTTTAACATTACTACTGCTCAAAATAGTGGTACGCATGTACCTGAAAAGGACTCCAAACTTCCAGCGTCAGCATTATCTGTACTGGTGCAATGTGTATAATCTCAGCTACGGCATCCGTGAGGCTTGCCGTGGCACCACCATTCGAGTTGGGTGCAAAGATAGCACTTTTTTAATTCGCAACCTTAGCTCAATGATAAAAAAATAACCTCTAACTAAAAAAGTCTCCCAACGGATTTTCTCCATCGGAAGACTTTTTATATTTTAGGAATTTGGAAGAGGCCACAGGAGTGACGTCTCTACAACAACTCCTAATTATTTTCTTGCAACAGCTCTCTTAGCTGCTTCAACGATATCTTCTGTATCTAAGTGATAGTGTTTCATCAATTCGTCAGGTGTGCCGCTTTGACCGTATTCGTCGAAGATAGCAACAGCTTCGATAGGTGTAGGACAGTTTCTTGAGAGAACTTGTGATATGCTGTCGAACAAACCGCCGTTGATTTGATGTTCTTCTGCTGTGACGACGCAGCCTGTCTTCTTAGCTGATGCCAAAACTGCTTCAACGTCTAATGGCTTAATTGTGTGGATGTTGATGAGTTCAGCATTGATTCCCATTTCTTTCAAGATTGGAAGTGCTTGAACTGCTTTCCATACCAAGTGACCGCAAGCGAAGATTGTAACGTCTGTACCTTCTTGCATCATCTGAGCTTTACCGATTACGAATGGCTCGTCAGCTGGTGTGAAGTTAGCTACTTTTGGACGACCGAAACGGAGGTAAACTGGACCTTCGTGTTCTGCTACAGCGATAGTAGCTGCTTTTGTTTGGTTGAAGTCGCAAGGAACGATGACTGTC
>JAZKYV010000063.1:0-2797 GCA_045612345.1 Bacteroidales bacterium | reverse complement strand
GGAGAGCATGGCATTATAAAGGCTTTTCTCAAAAGTGGACTCATTACCATCCTCACTCATCATTAGATATGCACTTGGACATTGAACATAAACGGCATCCCAGTCTTTCTTTAGTCTTATACCGTTTGTTTCCCAATTGTCACCTTTGACAAAATCAAGACCATCGGGAATTTCATACTGCATGTTGGCGCCAGCTTTGAAACTTGCATATGCAGATACCAACATGATTTTAGAATCCTTGCTTTCGCTGAGTTCTTTGAGAATTGATCCTTCAACCTCCTCCCAATCTTTTGAAATCCTAATATGGTTATTAGACCAGTCGCTCGGGAGCTCATCTTCAAATGGAGTATTCTGGTACTTATATGTTCCATCTATCAGACAACTTAATACATTTGTTTGGATAGGATCACCATTTCGATTTTGGAAGAATATCATGCTTTTTATGTCTTTATGGTTAATAAACCAATGATAGGCTTCAATAAACTGGAACAGGCGATAAAGAGGGAAGGAAATATTTTCTCCTTCCTTTTTGGATTTCATGAGTTCTCTCTTAGTACATTTGAACCAGAGCTCGTCAAGACCTTTCTCGCGAGCCTCTTTAGAAAACATCATTTTATACTTTTCTGGCAGGAATGTTTTCTCATCCCTGTTATCTTCGAAAGTATAGTGCTCCAGTGGTTTTATTTCTATTTGATGACCAACTGGATAAGTGTGAGAAACAAGATTATCAAATGTCTCTCTATCATGTTCAGACAAGACATGAACATTATTTCCAATACTCTCTTTAAGATATTCTATGTCGCAGTTACTAATCACTGACGAGCTTGATGCTGTTGCAGAACACAGCACGACGGAAGTCCCCTCAGTGTTCAATAGATCGAAAAGAATCTTCTCAGGTGTAGAGGAAATTTCTCGACAGGAAAGACGAACTCGATGCTGGTTGTCTCGTTCGTCAACTTCTTCCTGATACAATTGAATGCCTTGTGAATAAACGGAGTAATCGGGCAACTTTAACTTCTCTTCTCCTTTATTGATAATCAGATTCTTTCTGTTTGTCATAAATTCAAAGAGCTGTTGCTCAAATTGGTATTCCGAGTTTGTCTCGAAACGAGAGAAGAGTGTATGGATTTCTCTTTCTCGGGTTGGATAACCTAAATAGTGGTTCTTTGGTAATTTGTTCGCAGAAAGTTCGTCTTCTGTTTTTTCGAACTTTTCCACACTCTTTTGAAATGCCTTATTGACGACCTTGCTTAATTGAGCTTTAATGGCTGTGGTATTGCCTACAATCAACGAAAGGAATTTGTCCATTGGCACGACGTAGTCAAATCTTTGTTTTAATTCAATATCATCCTCTGCGTGATGCAACTTAAATTGCTTCTCGCCTTTGTTGTAGCATATGAATGAATGTGATTTGTCGTTGGATTTAGAGACATTGAGTTTTAGAGCAGGTCCAGAGAAAAATACACCTCGACGATAGTCCTCAAGTTCTTCTATGTCACCCAAAAAAATGTTCTTGTATGGCTCTGTCTTTCCTAGATTCTTCTCCCAATTTGTTGAGATGATGTTTTTAGCTTTATTCAGAGAATCATCGAGTAAGCTGCCATAATATTCGTCCGACACATGATCTGCCATATCTATCAGTTGCTTATACTGAAGATAACCATTGTAGCCCTTTGAAAATCTATTCCTTCCTCCAGAACTTTCTATAGCTTGATCAATGATAGCATTGCGCATTGCAATTGCGGCTTGGTCTGATTCATCTAGTAGAATCAGGGTTTTCTTTCCTTTTTCTGTAATGTCTTGAAGGCTAATTTTTTCGCCAAGAATAGGGTCTATGCCGTACATTGCTTTATGTACGGTCATTAGGAGAACTTTTTTCTTTTTATAATCAACCTGAGGGTAAACTTTTGCCAAAGAGGGAAAATCACGCAGGACTTTTCCAATGTCTAAACGACGACCTTTTTTCTGTCGGTTATATACCTTTTTATATAACTCAAAGAAGTTTCGAACGTCTCTTCTGAGTTTCGTTTCTCCTTCGGTTATCTGGGATTGAACAAAATCGTTATTGTTGTTACCCTGAGTAAGAATCAAATTTTTAACACCTTCGTAGGTTTTTTTGATTTTACTGCAGGCATATCTCAATTCATTATTGCTTCCTTCTGTTTTCATCTCACCGATTCTGTGTTCTATCTGTTCGATGAATCTGCGGAAAGAATCAGTATCAATAGCCTTTTTTATTACCTCTGTATTATTTTCAATAACCAATTTTTGGTCTTCTTTAATCAAACTATCTTGCAAATCAATGAACCTGTCAATCTCTCGGTTCATGCCTTCTACCAACTTGTTTTGAACGCAGAGAATAACAATACGGTTAAAATGCTTAGGATAGTATTCACATGTCAGTTTTCCAATCGTATAAGACTTTCCTCCACCTGTTGCTATGTCACAGATGTGGAGTCCTGGCTTTACATAATTTTTGAAGATACCTTCAACGTGTTTACTCAATTCTTCCTTGTATGTTTCTTTCGCTTGAATCATTCTGATAATAATATATACAACTAATAATCAATTGATTAGCATTTAAGGATTACTTTCCGATGCAGAAGTTTTGGAAAATGTTTTGGAGGATGTCGGTTGTGGTGATTTCGCTGCCTGTGATTTCTCCTATGTGGTGGATGCATAGACGCAGTTCTTCTGAAATGAAATCTGTGCTGATGTAGTCTTTGTAGGCTTGTTTGGCTCTACGGATTGAATCCAGTGCAGATTGAAGGGCTTCGTAGTGGCGAAGGTTGGTGAT
>JAZKYV010000062.1:0-74110 GCA_045612345.1 Bacteroidales bacterium | reverse complement strand
CCTATGGTCTGCCGTCCCTATCGGGACTAATTTTGAATAAAATCGCTCCGTGATATTTTTTGAGGTCAATTATGGCGTGATATTTTAATCTCTCAATTGTGGATTTAAGATTTTATGTTAAAAATCTCAAAAAACACATACAGTTGAAATGAATTTCATATTTTTACAATGAGAACAAAAAAAAGCACCATAGGTGCGATAGAATATAGGCAGGTGATGAAGTGCGAAGCACGGAATCCCTGTAAAAAATGAAAACCAAATAAAAATCAAAGCGCTGTAGGCGCGACAGAAAAACCAAAATTATGGCAAACACATTTACAAGTATCAATGTCCACATTATATTCCATGTCAAAAGCACTGGAATTAAAATATTAAACAATGATTTAGGCAGAACTTTCTCGTATATTGGAGGAATAATAAACGGAATCGGAGGTATTCCTATAGAAATTGGCGGCATTGATAATCACATTCATATTCTTACATCTTTACCCAAAAACAAATCACTTTCAGACTTTGTCAGAATTATAAAATCCGACAGTAGTCGTTGGATAAAAACGATAGATAAATATTACAACAATTTTTCTTGGCAAGAAGGATACGGAGCTTTTTCCGTCAGTTCTTCATCTGTTATCAAGACGATAAATTATATCCGCAATCAGAATGAACACCATAAAACAATGACATTCCGTGAAGAATACAAATCATTTTTAGAAGCATACGGAATAAAATACGACGAGAAATATGCATTTGATGATTGATTCTCTGTCGCTCCTACGGAGCTTTGATAATCGGACGGTCGCTGTTTGCAGGCGCTGCGTGCTTCGCACTTGCACCTGCCTATGGTCTGCCGTCCCTATCGGGACTTATACCTTTCAATTTTCAATTTTCAGTTTTCAACTTTTAATTCGGGTCTACATCAATCTGTATCTTTACCGATTTGAATTCTGTATTATGTTTGAAATCTTCTATGGTCTTATTGATGAACTCCTTGACTTTTGTCGAGTTAAGATCTTTATGTATTTTTATCAGCATCTGTTTGATATACTGATTCTTCACTCTTGACACTACAGGATATTCCGGTCCTAGAAGGTTTTCTCTGAACACCTGACGGAAAATCTTGGCGAGCGCATCTGCCGCTTTGTTAAGTTTCTGCTCATCAACATCTTTAAGTCTGACCATAACGAGGCGTGAATATGGAGGATAGTTGAACTGACGTCGTATCGGCATCTGTTCCTCATAAAATCTAACATAATCGTGACTCATCACATTGAGTATCACCGGATGCTGAGGTTGATATGTCTGTATTATCACCTTGCCTTTATCGCCTTTTCTTCCTGCGCGGCCGCTCACCTGCTCCATCAGTTGGAAACTACGTTCGTGCGCCCTGAAGTCAGGGAATGTCAGCATGTTATCGGCGTTGAGAATTCCCACGACTTTCACCGAGTCGAAGTCGAGGCCTTTGGTCACCATCTGTGTTCCGACGAGTATGTTAGTCTCTTTATTTTGAAACTGTTCCAGTATGTGCTGGTAGCTGTTTTTCGTCCTCGTAGTGTCGAGGTCGAGACGCGAGCTGTTAGCCTCAGGGAAAACGACTTTAAGGTCATCTTCGATACGTTCCGTACCGAAGCCGTGCATCTTGAGATCTGTGCTGCGGCATGACGGACATTCCGTTGGCACGCTGGTGGTATAGCCGCAGTAGTGGCACTTCAGTATATTCTGATTCTTATGGTATATCAGACTGACGTCGCAGTTGATACACTGAGGGATATAGTTACAATGGTCGCATTCTATCCTTAACGAGAATCCGCGTCGGTTCTGGAACAGGATAACCTGGTTTTTCTCCTCAAGTGTCTTGTTCATAGCCTCGACGAGAGTGCTGCCAAAGTTAGCCTGCATGGTCTTACGTCGTGTCTCTACCCTAAGGTCATCGACAATGATTTCTGGCATCTCGACGCCACCATAACGTTCCGACAAGGTAACGAGATGATATTTATCTTGCCTTGCGTTATAATACGATTCGAAAGAAGGTGTTGCCGAACCCAACAAGAGGCGAGCGTGGAACATCTTCGACATAAGAGCTGCGAGGTCGCGAGCCGAATAACGCGGCGCTGGATCTATCTGCTTGAAAGAACTGTCGTGTTCCTCATCGACTATAATCAGTCCCAAGTCCGTGAAAGGCAAGAACACTGCCGAACGCGAACCGATGATGATTTGATATTTTGAACTAAGGCTGTTGGCTTTTGGCTTTTGAACCTCTGAAGTCAACAACTGTTGTCTGTTGTCTGTTGTCTGTTGACCTCTAAAATTCAAAACCTGCTGCCATATCTCAACGCGTTCGTTGTTGTCATAGCGTGAGTGATATACTCCTACTCTATCACCGAAATATTTTTTCAGTCTATTGATAATCTGTTCTGTCAGCGCTATCTCCGGCAAGAGATAAAGCACCTGCTTTCCTTTATCGATAGCTTCTTGTATCAGCTTGATATAAATCTCGGTCTTACCACTGGCAGTAACGCCGTGCAGCAAAACCGGCTTCTCTTCTTCAAAACCTTTATGTATCTCGTCAAAGGCTTCTTGTTGTTTCTCTGTGAGATTGATAGTCGAGACATCTGTCAGAGCCTCGTATTCTTTCAAACGACTCACTCTTTTCTGATAGCTTTCGAATACGCCTTTATCTATCAAGGCTGATAGTATAGACGTTGTCACGTTGGCTTTCTTCAATAATTCAGAAACCAGCACGTCGTTATCCGCCGAGCCTCCAAGCACAAAAAACGCCATCAACAGTTCCAGCTGTTTATACGCACGCTTCGAGAGATTGTCCATCAGTTCATGCATCGCGTTTTCATCACGATATGTATCAGAAAGTCGCACATATCGTTCGTACTTGGCCTTATATTTCTGTTGGAGTTCTTCCTGCATCACGATGATCTTCTTCTCTATCATCGTCTTGACAAGAGGCATTATCTTTTTATAACCTATAATCTTACTTACCTCAGTAATTGTCAGCTGCGGCTGCACCTGTAGCGCTTCTACGATAAGATACTCATTATCGCTCAACGTCATGCTGTCGAGTTCAAAGTCGTCAGACAACATGATCTTCGACTCGCTGGAGAGTTTCAAGGCCGAAGGAAGAGCCACCTGCATAACATCGCCAAGATAACAGAGATAATATGACGATATCCAACGCCATAGTTTCAGCTGATTCTCATTTACCACTGGGTCGTCATCGAGGATGTCGAGGAGATATTTTATGCTGTTGCAGTCTGGCACTTCTTCAGTGAGAGATATAATCAATCCCGACATTATCTTGGTAGCGCCAAATTGTACCACAGCACGTTGACCCACCATCGCCTTCTGATTCAACTCAAAAGGAACACGATAGGTATAAGTGCCCGGTATCGGCAACGGCAGCAATATCTCTGCAAATAAAGTGATTCTCTCTTCCGACATAATGAAATATTAATGTGATAAAACGGTCTTCACTCCTATCAGCTGATCGTAGTTCTGTGTCGGATCGAAGAGGTATAGGTATATTGTATATTCGTTTTTAGTCTCCCAGAAATCACCTGCAATAGGCGTGACATCTGCTTTAGTCTGACCTTTATCCTTGACAGCATAGATATAGTCATAATATCCTTGTTTCAACAACAGACTTATAGCATATCCCTTACGGTCAAAGTCGTAGGTCATCTTGTTCTTTTCATCAAAGTTCCAGTCTGTTATAGCGCCCATGATATACATATCCTGACCCGCCAAGACCGGATACCAGTCGAGGAAGAATTCAACCATGACATAATCTGCTTCCGTTGCCGCAGCCATATCATCGCGTTCCAGATAGATTACCTTCTCGCCGAACAAATCTTCATCATCGACGTAAGCATAAAGGTTACGTTTCTGGTCATTATACAAAGTAACGACATAATAATCCTTCGCCATCTCTACGGTCTTGGTCTGCTCAGGACGATTGTTCAAATTACTTGTATTGAATCTTCTATATTGATTTCCAGAGTTAAAAACAGTCTTTACATTATTTTCATAAGAAAGATAATCTGGATAGACGTAAGTCGGTTTCAAGCCTGTCACCGCATTATCCCAGCGTCCGTTCTGCTGAATGGTGACATTGGAATATTGCTCAGCCAAAGAGTTGAAGATGTTCGGATAGGAAACCGTCATCTCGATCTGCTGTTTGTTGGTTCCAAGGTTCAAATCAAAAGGATAACGAGGAATATTGACATTGAAATTAGCTTTGTCGTCGACAATCATAAAACGACGTGTGAAGTAAATATTTTCTGGTGTAAGTTCGTTTTCAAATACGATGAGCAGATAGTTTCCTGAGATTTTCGGAGTCATATCTTCTGTTGGAAAAACGAGGTCGTAGTGAACATAATCGACCATAGTGTTTAAAGAAAATGAGTAATCTTCTATGTCATCTGATTCGAATCCGCTAAGATATTCTATCTGCTGTATGTCCGACTGCTGAGTCCAGTCATTGTTGCAATGGATGAAGGTATAATACATGTAAGGAGCGTCGTTGGCGAAGACGTCGAACTGCAGATGCAGTTTGCCCATCATATCGTTGAGAGGAATGACAGGTTTTGCGAGCGAATCGCCGACAGGATGAAGGAGGACGGTCTGCGCCTTGTCGTTATAGTTCAAATCAGAATATGATTGCAGCTGCTGGGCATTAGCTGGAATTATTAAGACTAAAGACAAAAGGCTAAAGACAAAAGTTTTAAGAACGCTGATTTTATTTTTCATTGTTGTTTTGTTTTATTCAAAAATAACATTATTCAAAATTATAATTATAACGTGAAATAATACTAATTGTTTTCATAAAATAAATTTGGAAATTCTTCAACCCAAGCTCCATATTCACCATGTTTAGATGTCTTCACCTCTCCATTGTCATCGAGATAAATGAAATACGCCTCAACACCAATGCTTGGAATTGGACAAATAATATCTATTGCTTTTTCCAATCCCACTAACATACAGATTGAAGCGAGGCAATCTGCCCATGCTGTATTTTCTGCAATAATTGTCGCGCTCAGCAGCCTGTTTTCTGCAGGATATCCTGTTTTAGGATTCAAGCTGTGAGAATAACGTTTTCCTCCACGTTCCACATATTTTCTGTAATTGCCGGAAGTAACGATGCTTCGGTTATCCAACTCAACGATTTCCTGTACAATTCTCTTGGAGTCTTTGTTATCGGCTGGTTTTTCTATTCCCACCTTCCAGAGTTCGCCATTGGGTTTGCGTCCTCTTGCGAGAATCTCGCCACCGACATCAACCAAGAAATCATTGACGTTTTTAGACAAAAGAAAATCACCGATTACATCAGTAGTATATCCTTGAGCCACGGCATTGAAGTCTAATGTCATATTCGGATTTTCCTTCACGACTTTTCCGTTTTCAATCTTAATCTTACGATAGCCAACGAGTTGTTTTAAAGAATCGACTATTTCAGGTGTCATCTCCATTCCTTCTTTAAAATGGAATCCCCAAGCCTGGACAAGAGGTCCGACTGTAGGATCAAAGAAGCCGTCAGAAAGTTCAGCGGCTCTCATCGCATAGTTGAAGTTATCGATAAATATCTTATTAAGGACGACAGTAGTGTCGTTACGATTCACTCTTCTTATGATAGAATTCTCATCCCATAACGACAGCGTACTTTCTATCTCTTTAAATATGGAATCGAACTCATTATGGAAGTCGCGATTCAGTTCATCATAATACGTTATAGAATAATAGGAACCTTGCGTCATTCCAAAAAACTGCTGTTTTTCAATGATATTACAATTTGTCAGCAGACAGCATAAAACGATGATATAGATTATTTTCTTCATTGTATTTATCAACATTTACAAAACACAAAGGTAAAATTAAATAGTCAAACAAAAAAGTGTTTCAAGAAAAAATCCCGAAACACTTTTTTTATGCGAAAACTGAAAATTGAAAATTAATTTTCCATTTTCAACTTTCAATTTTCAACTTTTATCTTGTTGTCTTTATTTTTCTTACAGCTTCCGTCGCCTTTGCCGCCACATGTGCATTTAGCGTCTGGGTCGAGGGAGTGAGCGCACTTGCGCTCGAACTGTCCGTCTTTTTTCACGAACATCTTTATTCCGATGGCAACGAAGACCACTGCCATGATTACGAATGCCGGAATCAAAATCAGAAGGAATGTACCCATGGTCTTATTCTGCTATGATGAGATAATAGTTTTTCTTTCCTTTTTGAACGAGGATATATTTATCGTTGAGCAAGTCTTCCTTACCGATGACTTTTGTATCAGCGACTTTTTCCTTATTGATAGCAACGCCGTTGCCTTGTAACATCTTACGAGCTTCACCTTTTGAAGGGAACACTGCTGTCTGTGTAAGGAAGTCGACGATTGGCATTCCTGCTTCGATGTCAGCTTTTGCTACATTAGCTTGTGGCACGCCTTCGAAGATGCTTAACAATGTTGCTTCGTCGAATTTATGGAGAGCTTCTGAAGTACCTTTGCCGAATAGGATTTGTGTTGCTTCTTCTGCCATTTCCAAATCTTCTTTTGAGTGGACTATGATAGTGAGTTCGCGAGCGAGTGTACGTTGTAATTCACGGAGATGTGGTTCAGCGGCATGGCGTTCGATGAGAGCGTCGATTTCTTCTTTGCTTAACAATGTGAAGATCTTGATATATTTAGCTGCGTCATCGTCTGAGCAGTTCATCCAGAATTGGTAGAATGCGTAAGGTGATGTCTTAGCTGGGTCGAGCCAGATGTTACCTTTTTCTGTCTTGCCGAACTTGCCGCCGTCAGCCTTGGTGATGAGAGGACATGTGAGTGCGTAAGCTGTCTCTTCTGAACCGAGTTTACGACGGATCAATTCTGTACCAGTTGTGATGTTACCCCATTGGTCAGAACCGCCGAGTTGGAGTTTACAGTTTTTATTTTGATATAAATACAAGAAGTCGTAACCTTGTACGAGTTGATAGCTGAATTCGGTGAATGACATACCTTCGCCTTCGCCGTTGAAGCGTTTTTTCACGCTGTCTTTCGCCATCATATAGTTTACTGTGATATGTTTGCCGATGTCGCGGATGAAGTGAAGGAAAGAATATTCTTTCATCCATTCATAGTTGTTGACGAGTTCTGCCTTGTTAGGAGCGTCGCTTTCGAAGTCCAAGAACTTAGCAAGTTGTTTCTTGATACAAGCTTGGTTGTGATTAAGAGTCTCGTCGTTGAGCAAGTTACGTTCTGCTGACTTGCCTGAAGGGTCTCCGATCATACCTGTTGCGCCGCCGAGGAGAGCGAGAGGCTTGTGACCTGCATGTTGAAGATGACGGAGCATCATAATACCACAAAGGTGTCCTATATGGAGAGAGTCGGCTGTTGGGTCAATGCCGAGATATGCTGTTGTCAATTCCTTATTCAATTGCTCTTCAGTACCTGGAGTCATGCTGTGAAGCATACCACGCCAACGTAATTCTTCTACGAAATTTTTATTCATCGATGTAAAATTTTAATTCTAAATTAGAAACGCAAAGATAATTAAAAAACTTTGAACATTGAGCTCTGAACATTGAACTTTTTTGGATAATGAAATAAAAAAAATGGCCAAAAGCTAAATGCTAATGGCCAGAGTTTTTATTCAGCTTGAAGTGCCAAGCGGAAACCGATGCCGTAGCTTTGTCCGCCAGGATGGAAGAAACTGCGAACTGTTGTTCTGCAATAAGTTGCGTCGCTAAGACAGCATCCTCCACGTACTATACAATCTGTACCACTAGTAGATCCTGTTGGATTTACTTGATGATCACTGGTGTAGTCTGCAAACAAATCATAGCACCATTCCATAACATTGCCGCACATATCATAGATTCCTAATTCATTAGGCATTTTCGTCTTGACTTCACGAGTCTTTTTGCCTTCAGCAGCATACCAAGCGACGTCATCAATGTCATCGCTTCCGCTATAATAATAGCCTTCTGACTTATTGCCGCCTTTTGCTGCGAATTCCCATTCTGCTTCTGTAGGGAATCTGAAATTCATACCTGTCAATTGGTTTAATTTCATCACAAAGCTTTGGCAGTTATACCATGTGACTTGTTCAACAGGCTTTTTAACTCCGACGAAATGGCTTGGCTGCACACCCATAACTGCTTCCCATAATTCTTGTGTCACCTCTGTCTCACCGATATAATAATCAGAAAGTGTCACCAAGTGTACTGGTGCTTCTCTGTCCCAAGCTTCGCTGTCGTAATTAGGCTCGTTAGGATCAATATTTTGAGCTCCCATCGCAAAAAGACCGCCTTCAACAGCAACCATAGTGAAAGTAATTCCGTTTACTGTTACAGTCTTGTTTTCCAATGGTATCACTTCTTCCAAAGTGGTGAAACTCTTTTCTTCTCCATAAGAAACTCCAACACTATTGACAGCATAAGCTCTTACATAATAAGTTTTCTGAGATGCTAAGTTGCTGAGTTCTGAAGTGAATGTTCCAATTCCTGTTCCATCGTTGGTTTTGTTATTATCTATCGTAGGATTTTGTATCGTATCCCAGCACACGCCTCTAGATGTAACTTCTGCGCCGCCATCGCTCTCAACATTATAAACAACACTAGCTGTATTGATTGCAACATCAGACACTTCTTGAGTAAAAACAGTAGGTGCTTCAGCCTCTGGTTTACATCCAACAAAAACCGCACACAATAAAATCATTGTAAAATAAAAAAATCTTTTCATAATTGATTGTAAAATTTAATTTTAAATAGAAGTGCAAAGATAATAAAAGCCAAGAGACAACTGACAATTATCTACATAAACTTGCATTTATAAGACCCTAAATGATTATATTTGCGCATCAATTTATAATCAAGTCCATTTTTTACACAAAAATAATATTATGATTTTCATCACAGGCTGCACTGGTTTAGTAGGCTCGCATTTAGTTTCCGAGATTGTTAAAAGACAACGGACAACGGACAACGGACAACAGACTTTGTCCACGATCAAATTATTATGTCGCAAGAACAGTGATTTATCGTTATTGGATAATGTATTAAAACGTTACGGATTCAACGAAATGCCAGACAATATCGAATTCGTTTACGGCGATGTCTTGGATTACGATATTCTTGAAGACGCCATGAAAGATGCAGACGAGGTTTATCACTGTGCCGCCGTCGTCTCTTTCGACCCTAGCGACAAAGGCAGTCTGATGCGCGTCAATGTGGAAGGAACCAGAAACATGGTCAACGCAGCCTTGCATTGCGGAGTGAGGAAGTTCTGCCATGTCAGCTCCATCGCTGCATTAGGACGTGCGCTTGAAGGAGAGAGCATCGATGAGGAATCGCCATGGACACGTTCCAAAAACAACAGCGTCTACTCCAACTCAAAACACGAAGCCGAGATGGAAGTGTGGCGCGGCATAGCAGAAGGCCTCAACGCGACTATAGTAAACCCATCGCTTATCTTGGGTGCCGGCCGCTGGGACTCTAGCAGCTGCGAACTCTTCAACGTCATCGCAAAAGGATTTCCATTTTATACAACAGGCATCAACGGCTTCGTCGATGTGAAAGACGTAGCACGTGCCATGATAACGTTAATGGAAAACAACAAATTCGGACAACGCTACTGTCTCAACGGAGCTCTTATCTCTTACCAAGATCTCTTCACCTTGATGGCACAGAACTTCAATGTCAAGGCGCCTTACATAAAAGTCGGCAAAGGCCTCAGCGAAATAGCCTGGCGTATCTTCTGGATATTAGGCAAACTGCAAGGAAAGAAACCGCTCATAACAAAAGAGACAGCTCGTACAGCAACAAGAAAATATTCCTATTCTTCAGCCAAGATAATCCGCGAGTTAGACTTCAAATTCACTCCTATCGAAGAAAGCATCAAGGAAATATGCAAAGTATATAAAGCACAAAACCTCAGAAGTTGATTTCTGAGGTTTTGTGCTTTATATCGTAAACGTTTATTCAACGTCATCGCCTTCGTATTTCATTTTCTTCATATCCTTGTATTTTCCATCGAAAATCTCGAACTTCACGAAACGGCAATCCAAAGAGCCATTATATACTTCTATCTTCTTAGATGGCTTCAAGCCTATGAGTTTCAACACTTCTTTATTACTGCTTATCACCCATGCCTCGTAGCCTTTGAAATTATGTTTAAGTGCAGTGCCGATACCTTTATATAAATTTACGATATCTTTTTCTTCAAGGCGTTCGCCATAAGGAGGGTTGATGAGCAAGATGCCAGGACCTTCTGGTGGTGTCATCTCAAACATATCCTGTTGACTCAAATTTATGTCGTGTGAGAGGTGAGCTCCCTTTATATTTGACTGTGCAATCTGAACAGCTTTTGCTGAATGGTCAGAAGCCATGATCTCATAATCAAAGTCACGAATTTCTTCATCAGCGGCGTTTCTTATTTCCTTCCATAATTTTTCATCGAAGTCGTGCCATTTCATAAAGCCATAGCTTTCTCTGAAATAACCAGCAGGAATATTCATCGCTGCCATAGCTGCCTCGATAGGAATTGTAGCTGAACCGCACATGCAGTCGACGAAGTTCTTGTCGTAATTCCAGCCTGTGAGCTTGATAAGACCAGCGGCGAGCACCTCATTCATAGGAGCCTTGTCGACAGCTTTACGATATCCTCTCTTGTGCAAAGATTCGCCAGAACTGTCGAAAGAAAGAGTGACTTTCTCATTGTCGATATGGATGTTGATTCTCAAATCTGGATTTTCTGTATCGACAGAAGGACGTGCGCCGTATTTGTTGCGGAACTCATCAGCGATAGCATCCTTGACCTTCAATGCTGCATATTGAGAGTGGGTGAAATAGTTGCCGCTCACGACAGCGTCAATAGCAAATGTCTCTTCAATGCCGAAGATCTCGTGCCATTTGATTTCAAAAATCTTCTTGTATAACATCAATTCGTTACGAGCAACGAATGTCTGAATTGGTTTCAAGATTCTCAAGGCTGTACGAAGACAGTAATTCGCTTTGTACATCAAGGCTTTATCAGCTTCAAAACTGACAGCGCGATATAAGATATTGATATTTTCAGCGCCTAAAGCTCTCAATTCTTCTGCAAGAATCTCTTCAAAGCCTGGCAATGTTTTAGCTACTAAAGTAAAAGTATTTTCCACCGTTATTATTTTTTGCAAAAGTAAGTTTTTTTTCTGAGTTTCTGAGATATTGAATTTCTGATTTTTATAACTTTGTAAAAAATATATTTTATGACAATAGAAGAAGCTCAGAAAATCGTTGACGACTGGATCAAGACTCACGGCGTACGTTACTTCAACGAACTCACAAATATGACATTACTGACAGAAGAAGTAGGCGAACTCGCTCGTATCGTCGCCCGCACCTACGGAGAACAGTCGTTCAAGAACTCAGACAAGGAATACAATATGGCCGACGAGATGGCCGACATCTTATGGGTTCTGATATGCCTCGCCAACCAAACGGGCATCGACCTTACTGAAGCCTTCAAGAAAAACTTGGAAAAGAAAACCACTCGCGACAAAGACAGACATAAGAATAATGTAAAATTGAAAATTGAAAGTTGAAAATTGAAAATTGTAGAGACGTATCAAATTACACCATAAAAATAAACAATATGTAATTGATGCGTCTAATAAATATTATTCACCAATGAGACATTTCCGTTTTATATTGATACTTTTGCTCTCTGCATTAAACTTATGTTTAAGCGGACAGAATCATATCAGCGGCATTGTCATAGATGAACTCTCTAAAGAAAAACTGGCTTTCGTAAATATCATCGTCAACGAAAACGGAACTCTCGGAACCACCTCCGACATCGACGGAAATTTCACTTTAAACAGCAAGGAAAAAATAAACACCCTGACTTTCTCTTTCGTTGGTTACGAAAAGAAACAAGTCACAGTCAAGGATGAGAAAGATATTTTCGTCAAATTAAGACCTCAGAACATACAGTTATCTGAAATCATCATCGACGGAAGGAATAACCCAGCGAACCGTATCATCGACAGCGTTTACAAATATAGAGAATCCAACAACCCTAAAAGTCTGGATTCCTACTATTATAAGATGTACGACAATATGGTTTTCACCATCGACACATCATGGAGAAATGTTCATAACGAAATTGGAGATAAACTAAAAGAAAACGATTTGTTGGCAATGGAAACTGTCTCCGAACAATATTTCCTTAAACCCAATAAAAGCAAGAAAAACATTCTGGCAAACAAATTCTCCGGCTCTAAAAATCCAGTCTTCATCTACCTTATAGAAAGTATACAAGGCGTAGGTTTCTACGATGACTTGATAAACATTGACGCTAAGAACTATGTCAATCCTATCAGCAGAAACAGCAAAAACAAATACATCTTCGTATTGGAATCTGCATTGAAAGATGAAAGGAACGACAGTATTTTCGTCATTTCTTTCAGACCTTATAAAAACACAAATTTCAATGCTTTAAAAGGAACCATCACCGTCAATTCCGACAATTGGGCAGTGCAAAACATCAAGGCATCTCCTTCAAAACAATCACCGATGTACAGCATCGAAATCCAGCAGTTATACGAAAAAGTCAATGATGAGTTTTGGTTCCCAAAGCAATTAAACACCATTATTGCGACTTACGATAGAGAAAGTATCAAGAATGAAAAAATCGCAAGAGCGAACGACACAATCTCCTATCTCTCTGTCTCTCTGAATGGAGACACCAACATGCCGCTTTTAGGCATTGGCAAAAGCTATATCACGGATATCGAGATAAACAAAGACATCGATAAAAAAAATTTCGGCAGCGCCGACTTCACCATAAACGAAGATGCCGCAAATGCTGATGATATAATAAAGTCATACCGTTATGAAAAACTCAGCGAAGAACGTCTTGAAGCGACATATAAATTCGTAGATTCCATCTTTCAAGATGCCAACATAGACATCGACAAGATATCTTCATCTTTAGTCTCAATACTTAGCAATGAAATCCCTATCGGATACGTCAATTTGAAGGTCAACGATATTATGGACTACAATATTGGCAACGGATATATGTTAGGTTTAGGATTAGGAACAAACAATCGTCTATCTAACTTTTTCTCCGTCGGAGGTTTCGGGAATTATTGGTTTAAGGCAAAAGAAGCGAACTGCGGAGGCAATGTCGATTTTAAGATTTTAAAATCCAAAGATATGAGATTGAATATCTCATATTCTCATAAGTTTGAAAGATTAGGCGATTACGGTTTCGAAGAAAATGCTTCATTTTTAAGCCAGGGCAATTACAAATGTTTTTATGTAAATGCCACATCATTAAACAATGTTATCTCGCTTGATTATTCCACATATTTCAACAAATACATCAAAGGATTTGTAGGTTTTGAAGTCGCTGACAAAATATATGGACAACAGACAACAGACAACAGACAACAGATATATAGACTGAGTACTATTGATTTTAGATTACGTATCGCATTCGGAGAGAAGTTCATTCAGTCGAAAGACGGATTGAGTGTTGAAGGCAATGCAAATCCTGTGATATGGTTTTCTTATCAAAAGAACTTAAAGGATGTTTTTGGCAGTCCTTATGCCTTCGACAAGGCAGAGTTTTTATTTAGAGGTAAAAAAGACACAAGATATTTGGGCGAGACATCGGTCACGATGCAAATGGGTTTTGTCAACGGCATCGCTCCTGTAACAGAGTTGTTCAATCTCTACGGAACCAATTATGGCAAATTTGAAATCTATTGTACAGAAAGTTTCAACACCATGCGTCCCGACGAGTTCTTCTGCGACAGATTCGGAGCATTGTATTTCTCACATAATTTCAAGAATTTATTCATAGATTTTAAGAAATTCCATCCAGAGATAATAGTTGTCACCAACATTGCTTTGGCAAATATCATAGAATCTCAGAGTCTCAAAGTCTCAGAGTCTCAGAATCTCTATTGTGAAAGCGGCATTGTCATCGACAACATCATAAAAGAAGGCATCAGCAAAATAGGTCTAGGCGCTTTCTATCGTTATGGTCCTTATTCTTATGACAACATAAAGGAAAACTTTGTCATTAAAATTTGTTTGGGATTCAGTTTATAAAAGTTCAGAAATAAAAAAAATCTCAGAAACTCTAAAAGTTCTGAGATTTTTTTATGTTTTGAGATTCTATCAAAACGCCAATTTATTTTGGATTTCCAAAAACTCTTCTGTTGTAAGTTGAAGTTTAGGACGTTTAAAATCTAGATCACCTTCTTTTTGCATTGGTACGAGGTGGATGTGAGCATGAGGCACTTCGAGACCTATTACAGCCACACCTACTTTGGTACAAGGAATAGCTTCTTTAATTTTAACAGCTATTTGTTTAGCGAAGACCATCATTTCTGCGAGATCGTTATCTTCGATATCGAAGATATAATCTGTTTCTTTCTTAGGGATAACGAGAGTATGACCTTTCATCAAAGGGTTGATATCCAAGAAAGCGAAGAATTTATCGTTCTCAGCTATTTTGTAGCAAGGTATTTCGCCATTGATAATTCTTGAAAAAATTGTTGCCATAACTTAACGTGTTATTTCAATAATTTCGAACATCACCTTACCAGCAGGCACTTGTATTTCAACTTGGTCGCCTACAGATTTACCGAGTAAACCTTTAGCGATTGGAGAAGTCACAGATATTTTATGATTTTTAATATCAGCTTCTTTTTCTGGAACGAGAGTATAAGCCATGACGGCGTTAGTTTTCAAGTTCTTTATTTTCACTGTTGAAAGCAACAAAGCCTTTGAAGTATCTATCTTAGATTCATCAATTATACGAGCACTCATAATGAGTTGTTGAAGTTCAACTATCTTCATTTCGAGGTGTTGTTGAGCTTCTTTAGCAGCATCATATTCGGCATTTTCTGAAAGATCTCCCTTATCACGAGCTTCAGCAATTGCCTGAACGACTTTTGGACGTTCTACGAGAATAAGACGATCTAATTCGTCTCTTAATTTCTGAAGTCCAGCCTGTGTAAAATATTCAATTTCAGCCATAATAATATGATTTATTTAATTAAGAAAAAAAGAAAGAGACCCTTGCCAAGGCAAGGGCCCTTTCGTTAAACATGTATGCAAAGATACGAATTATTTTTTAATAAGAGGCTATCTTTAGAAAATAATTCTTGCACCTATAGTGTGAGTACCATTCCAGTGAGCTGTTTGTTGGAATGAGTAGTCGATAGAGACTTTCATATTGTCGCTAAGAGGAGCTTGTACTGAAGCACCCATTGCGAGGCCTCTATTAACATTTGTACATTCATCTAATTCGATGTCACTCCAAATACCTTGCTCTAATGTATAAGAAGCACGGAGTTGTAAGTATTCTTTGAAAGAACCTTCAAGACCCAATGTTACTTGGTCTTTTGAGAAAGAGTTTGAAGTGAAGTTACCTGCTGCTGTAAGACGATAACCGTTTACGAAGTTAAAGTCGTATGCTGCAGCGATATTTAATTGTGTTGGTAATTCGAATTGGTCTGCACGGTGGATAACTGTGAGAGATGAACCCCAGAATGATTCAGGATTTGCTGTGAAAGTAAGACCGTCGCCTTGATATTTCATGGTAGGTCCGATGTTTTTCAAAGTGATACCGAAGTGGATGTTATCTGTAATACCTGTTACATATTGGATACCTGCGTCTAAACCAACGCCAGTACCTGTCATATCAGAAATAGATTCGCTTATGATTTTGATCACAAAACCAGCGTGAATACTATTTGAGAATGATTTTGCAAGAGCAACATTGATATTCATCAAACTAGGTTTATAAGTACCTAATGTCATATCAGGGTTTTCTGTTGTTGTTCTGTAGATTTCACCTGGGCTGAATGACATAACATAGAGACCAGCGACTACTGTTTCAGAAATACGTGACAAGAAACCGAATGAATATGCATTAACATCAGAACCTTTCAACCATTCTGTATATGAGAAGTTCAAGTCAATGGAGTTAGTTGCAGTGATACCTGCAACGTTACCCCACATAGCTTCAACACCATGTATTTTTGACATACCGGCATTAGCCCAACCAGCTGAAGATGCCCAAGGATTGATTAACAATTCTGTAGCGCCTGCTTGACCAGACCTATCCTTATTACCTGCGAATGCTGTTTGGCTATATCCTAATACTAAGATAGTCAAGCTTACTATAACGATAGATTTAAATAACTTTTTCATGATCGTACTTTTTAATTTTGTTCGCATAATAATTAGAATGTATTTAAGTCAACTTGACGCATAGCTGCATAGAACTTAACTGTTGTTTCATTGCCTGTTGTGTTATCCTTAACGTGAATGATATAGAAACCACTTGCGATAGGAGTATTGGCAAAGTTAGTTAAATCCCAGTCAATTGATGTAACACTAGAGTCTTTCTTGAACTGACGGATCTTAGCTCCATTAACTGTGTAGATTGTAACAACACACTTATCTGGAACATTAGCAATCTTAACCTTGTGTGTAAGAGCATTGTCTTCGTATGATGAGAATGCGTAATATGGGTTAGGAACTACTGTTACCATTTCAAGGTCGCTCTTAGCTTTTTCTGGATCGTTCATAACTGGACCACAACCTGTTGTTGAGAATGTATAGAATGGATTATATCCTCTATGGTTGATAGTGTCGAACAATTCTTTCTCATTTTCAAGTGCGAAGTTACCATAGCCTGATCTATAAGGAGTTGCTATGCGTACTGAAATTGTTACAGGGTTACCTTCTTGCAACCATTCTCTTCCTTCTACAGGCATTGGCATACCAGCCCAAAGTGGTTGTCCCCACAATGCTGTATAGAATACACCCTTGAGTGATGATGAAGGTGACTTTTCAATCGCTGCCATTGTGTTGTACAAATATGCACCAGCATCATAAGCAGGAGATTTGAAAGAAATTTGATAAGTCTTGTTACCTAAAAGACCTGCATCATTCATTGGGAAGATGTAAACGAAGTGTTTACCGCCCAAAACTGGTGTATTATCAATAGCATCAAACAAAACAGGGTCTGAAAGCTGAGCGATTGGAGCTGACAATACTGTTGTCTCTTTCAATGCTGGTGGGTTGAACATCATGTCACGACCATTTAAGTCAGGATAATATGAATCTTCACCGTAGCACATATTGAGACGTGCACCTGTTTCAATATCGATAGCATAACCTGGGAACCAACCCATACCATTTGCTGCGATATAGTTAGGATCTTCTGGATTGTCACTTGGAGCCATTGTCATAGATTCACATGGGTTACCATTCTTATCGATAGATGGAGCTCTACGCAATGTGAATGAAGGTGCATTGCCTTCTGTCAATGATTCTTGTAAGCCCATTTCAATAACAGGACAACGTGTCCATTTTGACTTGTCTGATGTCAAAACGATATCTATAGAACCAATTCTTCTGAAGATAGAGTCAATCTTACAGTTAGCTTTATATAATGGAGCTGGTGAGAATTGACCATAGTTTTGTGAGAAGTTAGTCAAAATCAATGGTGCCCATGTACCTTCTGCGATACTTTCAAAAGCTTCATCTGGGTCATATGGCAATGATGATCCACCTGTTGTTGATGATACTAAATAGTCATTATCTTTTGGAGATTCTTGGTTAGCATACAAACCTGAACGAATCCAGTTAAGTGCTGATGAAGGCATATTGTCATCATCTCTGATACCGCTTAACCATTGGTTTGAACTATCTGCATATTTAACTGATGAAGTAATCAAGCCATTATTTGTAGCAAGAATTCTTTGGATTGTTTTTGGCAATGGAGGATCTTCGCTACTGTCAATATATTTACCTACTGGTGTTGGACCTAACAACCATGGCTGGTGAATACTTACAGAAATACCTCTTTCGATGAATATCTTTTCTGTTTGTAATTCTGATGTGTTATCAGCTTCGAGTGTATCACCTGTTTTTAAGTCTTTCAAGAACCATTTGAATGCAATCTTTGATGCAGTGTCACCAATAACAGCATTATCACCAGTTACATGGTTGATAACTTTTCTTTCATATTCATCAAACCATAATGCATAATCTGTTGCTACAACATTCAATGGGTCAACAACTTTGATATCGATAGGGCCGTAACCTGCTTTGTATGTTGGGTGATATGCAACTGGATAATCTGCATCACCGAATTTAGAATTGCTACCAGCTGGGCCTTTGCTCAAGATTTCGTCAATTGTTTCTTGAGTCAATTCAAGTTGGTTACCACCATTACCTATACCAGTCCAACGTGTGATTTGTAATTTATCACCGTAGTTAGAATTAACAACTGTACCGTTAATAGTTTTATGAGGAACTGCTGAATACATTCTAATATTCTTACGACCTGCTAAGTAAGGTGTCTTTTGACCATACAAACCTATTGGGTTGTTAGCATCGATTTCATAATCTTGATAATTATTATAAGCATAAGAAATTGCCATATAATAATATGTCTTATGGTTAATCAAGTTAACGTCACCTGTTGTTGTGAAAGCATCTTGTGTAAGAACGAATGTACTCTTGATACCATTGTCAGCACCTTCAACCATTAATGTTGGAACTGAAGCTTGTAAACCATCATCATAGACATAGTTGATGATTGAAGAAACGCCATTCTTAACGTCGCATTGGTAAACTATACGAGCCTTGCTGATGTCATTGAGTTCATCAACGTTAACATCTTTGTTTGCCAATTGATATACGATATAACCTTCAAAACGATAAGTTGAGTCATTACGTTGTGTTGAGTCTGTTGCGAGTGGTCCGCAGATTTGTGGATCAACTTCTGTATATGATTCACCAACATTGTTTGAGTTCTCAGAATTTGAGATGTAAACGATGAATTTTCTATCAAGTTCACGGAATGTGAGGTCTGGAGCGTCTGGACCATCGAGAACGTCGAAACAGTTGTCGAACATAGCTTGACATTTATCGTCAACACGACGTAACAATTCTACTGAAGACCATGCTGTACCAGCTGAAGAACGTGCCCATGGCACACCGAATGTAATGTAGTTAACAGCACCTGGTTTCAATGTGAAAGGACCAGCTGATTGCATAAAACGACGGTCGTAAGGGTTGTTTGGACTACCGTTGTTACCAGTTTCTTCACTCCAATAACCGCTGAAGTCTGGAGTAACACCACCTGTACCCCAATTACATGGGTCAGAGTCGAATGGGAACATGAAGTCGCAAGCCAAGTCTGTTACACCTGGTGTTCCTGGAACAGCATTACCACCATATTGCATTTTTGCGCCATCTTTCCAAATACCTCTAAGCATGTTGTAATATTCAGCAGCTTTGCTAGGGTCACCATTAGAAGTATTATTGTTATCGTGATAAACGAAACGACGCATACCGAAACGTTCGTCATCGATAATACCATTACCGAAGTTAACACCATTGATACTTTCGTCACAGTTTTCACCTGTAGCTGGATCATATTTAGGGTTGTCGATACCATCTGGATCCAAATATGGACCTTGGAAGAAGTCAACACCTACTGCTGGAGGGTTTGCACCGTAAGCTTCTGGTTCACCAGTACCGTCAATGTTCTTACCATTATAACCATAACCTAAACCACGGCTAACGTCACAACCGACGAAGTCGTCTCTTGAGAAACCAAGGTCAACGTCTGTCCATGGTGAGAAATAAGTATTTGTTAAAGTATAAGTTGAACGGTTGATAATTTCGTAGCTGTAGAATGTCATGTTATTGATTTCGTCATTAGTAGCGAAAGCAAATGCTTGAGCTCTAATTTCGAGACCGATAGCAGAACCACCTGTTTCAGTGTGAGCATTACCTTTATCATTGAAAACCCACCAAAGTGTTTGGTCACCTTTGATAACTTGGTCAGCTAAGATAGAACCTTTTACAGAACCTTCTCTTTCTTCATCCATTGTTGGGATTTGGCTATGACAAAGTTCATTGTCAACGTCATAATATGGATAATCACCTTTAGCTGGGTCATATTCGCCATCTTTGTCTCTATCGTAGAAAGGAGCGAGATAATGACTCATACCTCTACTTTCATCACCATGAGCTGGCCAATTAGCGATTGAAGATGGAATTTCTGCACCCATAAACTGACCTGTGACAGGGTCACAGTTAGCAATAAAATCATCTACTTCAGCACGAGTGATTGTATACATCTTATCATATTCCATACATGTTACAGGATCGATAGATGCAGTACCATCTATAGTAAGAGGTCCTGTCCAGAAATCGTTACCTGTTTGACGGAAACGGATAGCAGCACACTTTAACTGTTGGTTGATGTCAAGACCAGCAATCCAAAGTGAACCTGCATACAATGATGTTGATGAACTGTTAGCAGGGATATAATATTTAGCTCCTGTACCGCCAGGAAGATCCCACCACATATCACCACCAGCGTTAACACGCACTCTCGCATTGTTGATATTCAACCATGCAAATGTAGAAGACGGTGTACAACCTGCAGTTGTACCTCTAAGAGTACGAGATTTCGGGTCAGCCATTTTGACTTTCTCGGCTCTTATTTCTGTCACACTCAAAAATAGGAATGCAACAATTAATAAACGAACTATAGTCTTCATATTCAGTAATTATTTATTCTTTTAGAAGTTAAAGATTACACCAAATCTAATCTGACGTGGTTGTGAATAGTTATAAGGTGAATTTACATACAAGCTGTAAAGATCTCTATAAGCTTGAGGATCTCTTTGTGTATTGATTTCACGTTGCCATTCTGGAGCTGACAAATAACCATCATCATCAGGGTTACCTGTTGCATTATAAACGTTCATGATATTTCTTGAATTCAAAAGATTCAATACTTGGAAATAAACGTTCATATATGCATTACGTCCGCCTTCACCATCTTTACCACCGAGTTTCATGTTGATGTCTTTGTCAACACGGAGGTCAAAACGGAATGACCATGGAAGACGTGAACCATACATTGAACCTTTCAATATGTTATTTGATCCAGAAATTGGTGATTGAATATTTTCAGATGCTGTATATGGAGTACCTGAACCACCATTAACTGTTAAACTAGCACCTGTGTTTTCCAACCAATTGATTGATTTCTTACCTGATTTTTCACGATTTGTAACAGGTCCATTGTAATCTCTTCCTTCACCGAAACGATAGTCAAGAACAATATTGAATTGGTGACGACGGTCCCATGGCATTGGGAATGTTGAACGTAAGTTAGGTACACCAGCTGCGATCAATGATGCCATTGTTGATGTACTTGCACCTGTTGCATTTGAGAATTGCAATGTATAACTTGCACGTAAACGAACGTTACCTGTTCTACGTAAGTCGTATGATGCTGTAAGACCTTTAACTGTACTAAAGTCTAAGTTACTATATGATGTGTAATCTTTAGGATATGCACCTGTGTAACGATATAACTGAATCATGTTACGGATTTCACGGTAGTATCCTGTGATTGTCATTGATGATGAATTAGTTAACTTTTGTGTAAAACCTAATTCATAGTCGATTGTTTGTGATGGCTTCAATGATGGATTAGCGATAGCACCACTGAGTTGATCGAAGTAATAGTAACTGTAAATATTAGTGAAGTTATTTGATGGACGTTGTGTCAAAACATCGTAGTGAGCAAAGAACAAAGCTTCGTCAGAGATTGGGAATGAGAATGAAATACGAGGCATTACACTCCATTGTGGATCATAATCTTTGAAAGAAGTTGTATTTATTCTACGTTGTGATGGGTCTGTCAACCATGGAGAGATACCGCTACCTTTATCCAATGTTGTAGGGTTGTTGATTTCTTTACCATCAGCGCCATACCATACGTTGTTGTTACGATAACCGACAACTTCTGTAATATCATCTACTTTATTTACGTAAAGAGCGAAATCTTCACCGATGTTATCTGGAACATCAACTTCAGTACCATTTTGGAGAGTGATAATACCATTCTTAGCAACATCACCTACAGTTTGGTAATCATAGAGGATATAAGGGTCTTTAATAACCTTTTGGTTAGCGTCGAAACGGTCAACACGAACACCAACGTTGAAGATAAGGTCTTTGAAAGCGAATTTATCTTGGATGTAACCAGCCATGTAAATAGGTTGGAATGAACCTACTGGACGTGTATAGTTACCATTTTCATCAACTTCTGTGAAGAAATCTTCGAATGTTGGTTGACCTTTAATCTTGTTACCTTTATAGTCGTAACCATAGTATGATACGTATGAAGTACCGTCTTGTGTCAATTCATCTGGTGTGAACATGCTGATATCAAAACCGTCTGCTAATGTTGCAGTGTGTAATTCACCATTCTTATCAAAGTATTGGATGGTATTATCATTGAAGTCGTATGAGTCAATGTTGATCCATTCTAAACCATTAACATCAAGACCTAAAGCTTCACGAAGATTCTTGTCGAATTGATATTGTGATGCTTCGTCATATTTTCTATAGTAACGGATTGTATCAACGAAACCATCATAGCTAACAACTTCTGGATTAGCGATGTCTAACTGTTGAATATGGAAGTTAGCCAAGTTTCTCATCAAGTACCACATACGGTATCCGCTGATACCATAAGATCTGCTATTACGTTGTTCGTATTGGAAACCGAGTTTAAGCTCGTGGTTACCAATTGTCATAGCACCTGAGAGGTTAACATTGAATTTATCAGTCTCACCGAATCCATAGTTTGTTTGGATGCTACCAGGAACTGCATACATACCATATATAGCAGATGGACCATCACCATTCAAGAGAGCACCACCGAGTTGGAGGTCTGTGAAGTTTTGATAGTGTCCGTATGGATCTGTATATAAGTCATAATATAAAGAGGTATAATTTGCAAGCAATGGATTCTTGTCTGATGCTTGGAATTGTACCAATGTATCATAATCCCATGATGTGGTTGCCCATACATTATTATAATACTTTGTTGCGCCTGTTGCTGGATCTGTTACAGCGATTGTTGTGTCAGCGTAACCATATGAAGGAGTTTTGTAGATGGTATATTTACCAAGGTAACCATAATCCCAAATATTATCCCAATGGTCAGGGTCGCCAGATTCGCTATTGTAACGTTCATAGTCAACTTGCAAGCTGTAGTAGAAGTTCTTAATCAAAGATGTACTTTCTTGTGGAGTTGGGAATCTTTGAGTGAAACGTCCATAAACGCGCCATGTGTTATATGTGCTAACAGCATTCTTGTCATAGTTAAAGTAAGCGCTGCTTCTGTTATAAGAATGGCCTTTACCCATGTTAAATGTACCACCGAATGTCAAGTTAACAGTTTCTGTTGTACGAACGTTGATATTACCAGCAAAGTTTGCACTCCAACCTGATGTGTTTTGTGAGTTCTTGATATACTCCATTGAACCCATTCTTGTGTATTCACCATTGAGGTAAGTACCAGCACCTGTTCCTGACACACGGATAGGATTTGCTTTGATGTATTCCAACCATTCGTCTGTAGCTTTGTAATGTCCTACAGCAGACAAAGCGCCGTCACGGTTGTAGTTAAGTTCTCCTGATAAGAAGAAACCGAGCAATGCTGTTTCGCTTTGTTTGCCCTTGATCAAAGGACCTTGAACGTTGAAACCAGCTCTACTGTGACCGTAGCCGTCTAATAATTCTGATGTTTCCAATTCAACACCTGCACCAAAAGTTCTAGAAGGGCCTTTTGTTGTCATGTTGATGATACCACCTGTAGCATCACCATACATAGCTGGAAGACCTGAGAGAAGAACTTCGACTTGGTCGATAGCTGATTGTGGAACAGATGCAGAACCGATAACGCGAACACCGTCAACATAGTAAGTAGCACCATCACGAGCACCACGCATGTTACCGGCTTCACCGTCGCTAGAGAAAACACCACCAACACTAGCTGCAACAGCTGATGCAGAACGTTGAGGCATCTTAGCAATTTCTTCTGCAGTAATAGTAGCACCACCTGAAGTGTTATCCTTTGAAATCAAAGGCACCTTGTAGTCTACAATTTCAACAGCATCCAACATTTCTGTTTGCATGCTCATACGCACATCTTGGAAAGTAATCTTGTTAGCAGGAATAACAATACCTTTCATAACGAAAGTATTGTAACCAACGAAGGTTGCTTTCAAGTCATAGGTTCCCGGAGGAATCGGGTTGATGTCATAGTTGCCATCAAAGTCAGAACTGGTACCACCCACCTGTGTACCACCGTTTTCCAAAACGATGTTAGCAAATGGAATTGGTTCTCCAGTGTCTTTGTCGACAACTGTACCTTGAAGTCGTCCGACTTGTGCAAGTGCTAACGACCACGATGTCAGCACCATACAAAGGGTAAATAGTAATTTTCTTAACATACCTTAAAATTTTATGTTATACTACTCAATTGTTCGTTAAAAGGAGTTCAAAGATACGACAAAAATCTGAACAAATCGAAGATTTTTTCAATTAAAAAATATTTTTTTTTAACATAGCGAAATCATTCCTGATTTATGCGAAACATTTTACCATATATTAATTAATGGTGTACTATAGACGGGCAATAAAAAAACACCTTCCGTTCACATTTTTCACCCATGCGAACAGAAGATGTCTGTATTAAAAAAAGATAATTTTATAGCGTTCTAGAGATTATTGATCACCTCTAAAATTCTTTCTTTTTTACGTTTTGAAACAGGTACTTTTGTACCATCTGTCATCACTACCATCATCTCATCCTTTATGAAATTTTTAATACATCTCATATTGACAAGATGCGATTTATGTGTTCTAACAAAGTCATATTCTTCAAGTTTCTGATCCATTTCCTTCAAGGTCTTGCTTACCATAAGACTTGATCCGTCTTTGAAGAAAATGATGGTATAGTAGTTATCTGACTCACATCTGATGATATCATCCACATCTATCAAATGTATTTTATCTGCAGTTGAAAGACTTATCTTTCTGACAACCAATTGTTCTGGATCCAGATTTTTCAAGAGACTGTCGTATTGCTTTTTCAAGGTCTTCTTGTATTTAGCTTCCTTGACCTTTTCCACAGCAGCGACCAATTCCTTAGGGTCGATTGGTTTTAAGATATAGTCCAAAGCATCATGCCTTATCGCTTTGATAGCAAACTGTTCATAAGCAGTGATGAACACCACCTCGAAATCTATTTCGTCTATAGATGTCAACAACTTAAAGCCGCTGCCTCCTGGCATTTCTATATCAAGGAAAACAAGATCCGGACGGAATGTCTCTATCATATTCTTTCCCGAAACAATATCATCAGCTTCCGCACAAACCATAACGTCTTGGCAATATTGAGCCAGCAATGACTTCAACACATTGCGAGCCATTTCTTCGTCTTCAACAATAACACATCTTATCATAATATTTCCTTTCTTTTTTAATCATAAAAACTAATGATGATATTAACTCTTGTTCCCGTAGCATTGCCGTTATCATCATATAAATCAACGATTTCTACACTAAATTCGTCATTGGATATTTTAGTAAGCGTCTCCAGACGTCTTTTAGTAATACTCATTCCATACGACTTATGCGAAGAGCCTCTCTCCTGCTTCATCATCTCAGAATGCTTGCGACCAACACCATTATCTTCTATCACACATAACAACTTATCATCTGAAAGCTTTGAAAATCTGATACTTAATAAACAATTATCTTTTTTAGGTACAAGTCCATGTATTATAGCATTCTCCACAAAAGGCTGCACAATCAATGGGGCGATTTCTATATTCTTAGCGTCTATCTCTGAATCGACATCAATCTTATAACTAAATCTATTTCCCAAACGCATCGATTCCAACTGCAAATATAAGCTAACTGCTTCTATTTCATCAGACAAGGTAATATAACGTTCATTTGAATTATTCAGGATACGTCTCATCAGTTTTGAAAAACTCGACAGATAACTAACCGCATTAGCTGCATCATTATTCAATATATATTGCTGGATGCTATTTAAGGTATTGAATATCACATGTGGATTCATCTGTAACTGAAGCGTCTTCTGCTTCAACTGCAGCATCTGGGTTTCCATTTCAGTGATGATACGCTTCTGTTCCCTTTTCTGGTTAACGATCTTATTTCTTTGCCTTACAATGACAAATATTACCAAAGACAGCAACAATATGGCAGACACATTAAACAAAGCCGTCTGATACCAAGCTGGATGTATTATAATTGTCAGTTCAACAGGCTCTTCCACCCATTGATTTACCTCATTTGCTGCCTTGACTTTAAACACATAAGTGCCAGGACGCATCCTGTTATAATCTACATACCGATGGCTCGAATTGTTATACTCCCATTCTCTGTCATAATTATCAAGCATGTAGGCATACTTAACCATATTCTTTCTTAACAAGTTAAGTGTAGCGAACTCTACCTCGAATGAATTGTATTTATATGATAAATGAATAGTATCACCATGTGAGAGATAACGATGTTTTTGACCATTACCAGCAAGCACCTTTGTCACCACGACCTTGGGGATTCTCTTTTCTAATTGAATCTCTTCTGGTTTAAAATAATTAAAACCATTAAACCCTCCAAAGAACACAAATCCATCCTTGCTTTTCAAAAAAGCATTTGGTGTAAACTCATTTCCTTGCAAACCATCACTGATATCATAATTTGTTGTTTCTCTTGTGTTAAGATCGTATTTCATGATACCTTTGCTCGTACTTGCCCAAAGTGCTCCATTGTCGTCTGGAACGATAGCGTAAACCATTGTGCCTAAGTCACCCATCACCTTTGAGGACTTGAATTGTTTTTTATCAGGTGAAAACGACAACATGCCATTAGAATATGAGCCTATATAATAACGGCCGTTCTCTCCATCAACAATATCAAAAAAGTCATTACTTCTAACAACATCATTTCGTGTCAAAGAGTCTGGCAAATAATAATTCGTAAAATTATCCGAATCATAGTTATATATCGCCAAACCGTTGCTCGTAGTGACATATAATGCATCATCATCCAAAAGCAAATCAAATATATCTTGATTTGGAAGAGCATGTTTATCATTTTTACGTGAAGTATAAAATGTATGCGTTTTATCTTTTAGATTTATACAGCACAAACCCATATTTGTCGCAACCCACATATTGTCATGCTTATCCATAACAGTGCCTCTGACAACAGCATGTCTAAGTTTTGCTATATTATATGCCTCAGAAACATCTACAACTTTATCTGCTTTAATATCATATATATATAAGCCATCATTACGAGTTCCAACCCAAATACGGCCATCTTCATCCAAATAGAAGTTATACACATATAAAGACTCAAAATAATTTTCCTTTGAATTGAAATATGTTTTGAAATCGTTTATCGACTTATCGTTAACGTTAAATACCTTGACACCCGACTCTGTTCCTACAAGAATATTATTATCTTCCATCTCCATAAAACAGTTGATAGAAAGCATAGAACCATTTTCAAAAATGCTTACTGTAGAGAATTTTGCGAGATTATTTTCAAAACGATTCAATCCAGTGAAAGTAGCAATCCATACAGAACCTTGCTCATCTTTATATATATCATAGATATAATTTTCCGACAATGCGTTTGTCTTATTGAACTTCGATATATGCATTGCTGTATTATTCTGATAATTATACACATACAAACCATTCGTATATGTACTTATCATCACCTCATCATCTGTAAATGGGATAATATTTGAAATATCCAATTTAGGAGACTTATTGCTTGTCAATGCGTTAAGGTTTATCCTCTTAATACTTCTGTTTTTCGCATTCAACACACAGATTCCATTGGAAGTTCCGATAAAAACCATTTCATCGGTAATCTTACACATACATCTCAGGTCATTCCCTGGCAAGGAATTTTCGTAATTTCCGATGTAATTGTAATGTCGTAACGACTGATTATCATCTTGATAAATAACCAAACCATTAGATGTCGCCACCAACCATGAATCATTGCTATCTACATATTCAACACAACGTACTTCATAATCAGGGGAATAGTTGTTGATTTTAGGTATTTCAAATGTTCTTGCTTTGAGGTCATATACAGAAGTACCTCCTTTGGTACATATCACCACCTTACCGTTGATTGGCTTGCTTATATGATAGATATGATTATCGGGGATTATAAGAGAATCTGTTTCTGCAAAAAAGTTCGTAGCTTTTTTGTTTTTCACATCATAAATGCAAAGTCCTTTTTCGGTTCCAACGAAGATAGTGTCTCCCACAGAACGAATGTCCGTAATAGTTGCGTTGATAATTCCGTCTGTCTGATTATATTCTTCAAAACCATAGCTGTCGTATGAATTCAAACCGCGCTTGGTTCCGAACCACATCATGCCGTTTTTATCCTGTTCTATAGCTGTCACGACATTGGTACTGAGATAACTCTGTGATACTTTATTGGTTGCAATGTCTTTATTCAAGACATAAGATGACAAACTATTATTCTGAGCCGACAAGTCACAAATGGCCAAGGCTAAAAAAATCAGAATAATATAATTAACTTTATTTGTCATAATCTTAATATCTATATCAGAAATATTAATAAAAAAACATCTCAACAACAATAAAACCAATACTATAATACGTTATATCACAGTGATATAGTTATACTTTTTCTTTTTTCTAAAAAACTAAACAAATATATTGTATTTTTGTTTTCGAATTATGAAAAAAATTATTGTCATACTAGCATTTTTTCTAGGCGTTTTATCATGCGATGATACGCCTCACAATCCTAATGTTCCTGATGTTTATGTCAATTTCACAATTGAACCTAATACCACTTTCTATCAGGAATTAAATACAGTAAGCGGCTGGATGTATGTAACAGAGAAATGGCCTAGCCGAGGCATCATCATCTATCGCTACTCACAAGACGAATTCAAGGCTTATGAACGTCAGTCGCCTAACGAGCCCGACTATTGCGGAGAAACATCAAGACTGATAGTCGAGTTTCCTTTCGTCGTCGACACTTGTTTAAATGTGAAATACAGCATATTAGACGGTTCTATCTTTACCCCAGGTTATATGGGATATCCACTTATCGAATATAGAACACAATATGACGGATTTAATTTGAGAGTGTTTAATTAGAATTTTAGAATCCTAGAGTTTTAGAGTTCATAAAAAAAGCGGTCTTCTGACCGCTTTTTTTATTAGTATCTGTAAATATCTGACTTGTATGGACCATCAACTGAAACGCCGATGTAGTCAGCTTGTTCTTGTGTGAGTCTTGTTAACTTAACACCGATTTTTTCGAGGTGTAATCTTGCGACTTCCTCATCGAGATATTTTGGCAAGCAGTAGACATCAACTGGGTAGTTGCCTCTGTTCTTCCATAAATCTAACTGAGCTAATGTTTGGTTTGTGAATGAGTTACTCATAACGAAACTTGCGTGACCTGTTGCACAGCCGAGGTTAACCAAACGACCTTCAGCGAGGATGAAGATTGAGTTGCCGTTAGGCAAGATATATTTGTCGACTTGAGGTTTGATATTGACTTTCTTAACGCCTTCGAGTCTTTCCAAAGCAGCGACTTGAATTTCATTGTCGAAGTGACCGATGTTACATACGATAGCTTGGTCTTTCATTTGGAGCATTGACTCGAGAGTAACGACGTCGCGGTTACCTGTACATGTAACGTAGACATTACCTTCTGCCAAAGCTTCTTCAATTGTTGTGACTTCAAAGCCTTCCATTGCAGCTTGGAGAGCGCAGATAGGGTCGATTTCTGTAACGATGACTCTTGCACCGTAAGAGCGCATTGAGTGAGCACAGCCTTTACCGACATCGCCATAACCGAGAACGACAACGACTTTACCAGCGAGCATAACGTCTGTAGCACGTTTGATACCGTCAGCGAGAGATTCGCGGCAACCATATAAGTTATCGAATTTTGATTTTGTAACGCTGTCGTTAACGTTGATAGCTGGAACGAGGAGTTTGCCTTGTTCTTTCATTTGATACAAACGGTGAACGCCTGTTGTTGTTTCTTCAGAAACGCCTTTCCAGTTAGCAACCACTTCATGCCAGAAGTTAGGATTTTCTTCGTAAGTAGCCTTAAGAACTGACATAAGAGCTTCTTCTTCAGCGTTTGTAGTCTCGACATTCAAGAGAGAAGGATCATTTTCGCAGTCGTAGCCTTTGTGGATCAATAATGTTGCGTCGCCGCCATCGTCAACGATGAGATCTGGACCTTTGCCGTCAGCGAATGTCAAAGCTCTTTTTGTACACCACCAGTAATCTTCCAAAGTCTCGCCTTTCCATGCGAATACTGCTGTGCCAGCTTCAGCGATAGCTGCTGCTGCGTGGTCTTGTGTTGAGAAGATGTTACAACTTGCCCAGCGTACTTCAGCGCCGAGAGCTACCAATGTCTCAATCAAGATAGCAGTTTGGATTGTCATGTGCAAAGAGCCACTGATGCGAGCACCTGCTAAAGGTTTTTCCTCGCCATATTTTTTACGAAGCGCCATCAAACCTGGCATTTCGTGTTCTGATACTTCAATTTCTTTTCTTCCCCAGTCAGCAAGAGACATATCTGCTACTAAGTAAGGAAGATCGTTTTGTTTTAATTTTTCGTTCATGATATGATGTTTATATTTAATTTTCTACGATTGCAAATTTAATAAAAAGACTAAAGGCTAAAGGCTAAAGACTAAAGTTTTTTTTAATGCATATCATTTGCCAATGGCCAAAAGCTAACAGCCTTAGTTTAAAAAACAACTCCTAACTAATCAAAATCCCTCAAGAGGCATCGTCACTGTTGGAATTAAAAGCAAACCTCCGAGTATTATCATTAACAATATGAATTTCCACACCCATTTGAACCATTTCTGATATGGGATTCTCGCCACACCAAGAGCAGCGATAAGAACTCCAGAAGTAGGTGTTATCATATTGGTGAATCCGTCGCCGAACTGGAACGCCATCACTGTAGACTGACGGCAGACACCAATCAGATCGCTGAACGGAGCCATGATAGGCATTGTGATTGCAGCCTTTGCCGATCCTGATGGAATAACGACATTGACAATAGTCTGAATTGCATACATTATTTCCACAGAAGCTATCTTGCCTAAATCCGTCATCGATTTTGAAAGTCCGTATAAGATTGTGTCGATGATGCCGCCTTCTTGCAACACTATCACGATACCGCCTGCGAGACCGACAACGACAGCCGCTGACAAGATATCGCCCATACCTTCAATGAACAGTTTCGCTATCTCATTGGCAGTCTTGCCTATCGCCATACCGCTAGCGATACCCATAACCAAGAACAACGTAGCGATTTCCATTACATACCAACCATAACCCATGACACCAACGATGAGATAGATTATAGTATAAAGCAATATCAAAAGTATGAAGTTATGTACTTTTCTCAATGAGAACGGTCCGACGATAGCGAATATCGCTGTCAATATCGGAATGAAAGGCGCTGTGAATGAAGCATTGCCTACTGTCAAAGTTGTCTTTGGATAATAGAATGAGAATATCGCCATTGCAACGAGCAATATTCCATAGACATACCATGACTGTTTTGTCTTTCCGCTCTCATATTCCTGCTGTCCGTCAACGACATGTGCTCTCCAGTAAGAGTCCTCGTCATACATTATCGATGACTTTGGATTACGTTTCACTTTCTTTGCATAAAGCAAGACGAACGCTATAGTCACGATGTTTATCACCACCCAGCAGAACACTCTGTAGCCTATTCCTGAGAAGAGTGGCACCTCTGCTATTCCTTGAGCGATGCCTATGGTAAATGGATTCAATATCGCGCCGGCGAATCCGACATGTGCCGCGACATAGACCATACAGACGCCGACGATAGAGTCGTAGCCCATAGATATTGCCAAAGGTATGACTATGATAATAAATGCTATACACTCCTCGCTCATGCCGAATACCGCGCCGAACAAACTGAAGAGCAGCATTATCAGGACTATGATAATATTATCTACGCCCATAAACCTTATAAAACTATAATTTTCCAGGCGTTTCGTAAACTTCAAAAAAGAGAAGATTCCCATATCGATGGCGTGGCTTTTATTCATAATCCAGAAGGCTCCGCCTATTATCAATATGAAAACTATTATAGCGCTTTGTTTTTCAAATCCTTTGAATAAAGCAGAGAATATCTGCCATGTCTGAGGTTCAGAATGATATTGGTCTTGGTATTGTTCAGGCAATTGATCCTGATAGTAAAAATGTAACTCTGTCTTTTCTATCCCATTCTCCACTATGTTTTCCTTAACATAGAAACCAGGTCTGACGAGCCATGTCATCACAGCAGCGATGACGATGATAAAGAAAACTATTACAAATGTATGCGGTACTTTTGGCTGTTTCATGATCAAAAAATTATAAGAAAGAGAAACGCAACAAGAATCATAATGGTTGCCTCTTGTTGCGTTTTTAAAACCGTAAAAGTTGACTTATCAGCCTATGATAGCCAAAACAGCGCCTTGAAGAACGTTATCGCCAACTTTAACTTTAATGTCTTTTATTACGCCATCAACTTCAGCGAGGAAGTTGTTTTCCATTTTCATTGCTTCGTACATCAAAATCTTGTCACCGCGTTTTACTTCATCACCGACGTTAACAAAGATTTGCATGATAGTACCTGGAAGTGGAGCAACTGCCTTAGTGCCGTTAGCGTCGCCAGCTGCTGGAGCTGAAGCTGCTGCTGGAGCAGGAGCTGCTTTTGGACGTGGAACGATAACAGGTTTTGCTTCTTCCTTTTCGCGTTCTACGTCAACCTCGTATTGTGTGCCATTGACAACAACTTGAGCCTTGTCGTTTTCGAAGCTTTGTACTTCTACTTCATATTGTTTTCCACTTATAGTGAACTTGAATTTTTTCATAATTATTAATATCTATTTAAATTATTTATTCCTAAAATTTTAGAACTCCATGGAGAAGAGTAACGAGCTTGTGCTCTCTTGATAGTGAGAACGCCTGATTCTTCATCATGAACTTCCATCGACATTGACAACGCCAAGCCTATTGCTACAGCGATATCGTCGCTAATATTATTTTTAGAAGTTTTCATATCTATGTCTTTATTCACTTCGACTCTACTTTATCTTTACCTTAAAAAAGCAATATAAAGTATTCATCGAGCTAATTTTTAAAGTGGAATGTTACAATGTTTCTTAGGAGGATTTGTATCTTTCTTAGTTTCTAAAGCATGTAATGCTCTGATGATACGGAAACGTGTGTTGCGTGGTTCGATAACATCGTCGATATAACCGAATTTAGCAGCATCGTATGGGTTAGCGAATTTATCGCGGTAGTCTTGTTCTTTCTTAGCGACGAGTTCTGCGCGTTCTGCAGGATCGCTGATAGCTGCGATTTCTTTACCGTCGAGAACTTCAACAGCGCCTGAAGGACCCATAACAGCGATTTCTGCTGATGGCCATGCGTAGTTAATGTCAGCTCTGAGTTGCTTGCAACCCATAACCAAGTGTGAACCACCGTAAGATTTACGTACTGTAACAGTGATCTTTGGAACTGTAGCTTCACCGTAAGCGAACAACATCTTAGCACCGTGAGCGATGATACCGCCGTATTCTTGAACTGTACCAGGCAAGAAACCAGGAACGTCAACTAATGTGATGATAGGGATGTTGAAAGCGTCGCAGAAACGTACGAAACGTGCGCCTTTACGTGATGCGTTGATGTCGAGAACACCTGCAAAATATGCTGGGTTGTTAGCGACGACACCAACTGGCATTCCATCGAAGTGTGCAAAACCAACGATTAAGTTTCTTGCGAAGTCTTTATGTACTTCTAAGAACTTGTTGTCGTCGACGATAGAATGGATGATATGTTGCATGTCGTAAGGTTTGTTTGGATTATCTGGAATAATCGCATTCAATGAATCATCCTTACGATCGATTGGGTCGTCTGTTGGTCTGTATGGAGGTTCTTCTAAATTGTTTTGTGGGAGGTAAGAAACGAGGTCTCTGATTAATTGGAGAGCTTCTTCTTCTGTTGGAGCCATGAATTGGCTAACACCTGATTTTTGGTTGTGAACGAGAGCGCCACCTAAGTCTTCTGTGCTTACGTCTTCGCCTGTAACAGTCTTAACAACTTTTGGACCTGTGAGGAACATATAGCTGTTTTGTTCTGTCATCAAGATGAAGTCAGTCAAAGCTGGTGAGTAAACAGCACCACCTGCGCAAGGGCCGAAGATAGCTGAGATTTGTGGGATAACGCCAGAAGCGTCGATATTGCGTTGGAAGATTTCAGCATAACCTGCCAAACTTCTTGAACCTTCTTGGATACGAGCACCACCTGAGTCGCAGATACCGATAACAGGAGCACCGACTTTCATAGCTTGGTCCATAACTTTACAGATCTTCTTTGACATTGTTTCTGACAATGAACCGCCGAATACTGTGAAGTCTTGTGCGTAAACGTAAACTACGCGACCTTCAATTGTACCATAACCTGTTACAACACCATCACCAAGATATTGTTGTTTGTCGAGACCGAAGTCTGTAGTGCGGTGAGTTAAGAACATGTCAAATTCTTCGAAGCTACCTTCGTCGAGTAACATATTTATACGTTCACGAGCTGTGTATTTTCCTTTGGCATGTTGTGCATCAATACGCTTTTGACCGCCACCAAGACGAGCCTCTGCGCGTTTGTCTAACAATTCTTGAATTTTTTGTTCAATTACCATAATATTAGGTTTTAATTGTTTTTCTGATTTATAATTGATTATTTATTCTTGTCTTCGCAAAGTTCTGTCAAGACACCGCATGTTGATTTTGGATGTAAGAAAGCGATGCTTAAACCTTCAGCGCCACCACGTGGAACCTTGTCGATGAGACGGATGCCAGCAGCTTCAGCGTCAGCTAATTGACCTTCAAGGTTTTCAACTGCGAAAGCGATGTGATGCATGCCACCTTTACCACCATTCTTTTCAATGAATGAAGCGATTGTGCTTTCTGGAGATGTTGGTTCCAATAATTCAATCTTGGTTTGACCTATCTTGAAAAATGCTGTCTTGACTTTTTGATCTACTACTTCTTCAATGTTGTAACATTTTGTTCCGAGAAGTGTTTCAAAGAATGGAATAGACTCTTCTAAACTTGTAACTGCTATTCCAATGTGCTCAATATGAGTTGGATTCATAATAACGTTATTTTTAATTTAAAATTCGAATTTGGATACAAAAATAATGTTTTTTTTAAAACCTTAAACGGCAAAATTAAAAAAAGTCGCAGAGTCACAGAGTCACAAAAAAGAATATACTTATAACAAAAAAAGTGTATCTTTACCAATTCATTAATTTGCTTAAAAAATTCAAACTATGAAATACGTATTGTCATTATTATTAAGCGTTTGCTTGTTTTTCTCAGCAGCAGCGAAATCAAATGAAATAGGAAAAGATTTTGACGTGAACCACTATGAGATTCATCTTAAAGACTTTAACATAGCAGAGAAATCTCTCGTCGCTTCAACGACAGTAACACTGACCGCTCTCATCTCAATCGATGTGATAGAATTGGAACTCCGTTCCTTGAACGTGACATCTGTCGTTTCTGAAGAAATTGACGTTAAAGATTTTTCACAAAACGAGGACATACTGACAATAAACCTCGCCTCTACCCTAGCAAAAGATTCCAAAGTCTCACTCAGCATAAACTACGAAGGCAAGACTTTCAACGAAAACTGGGGCGGCATCCACTGGAGCAACGACTACGTATATAATTTAGGTGTAGGTTTCGACAGCCAACCTCACAACCTCGGCAAGACATGGTTCCCTTGCGTAGATAATTTCTCAGACAAGGCTTCTTACGACTTATACATCACAATCCCTGAAGGAATGACATCATCATGCGGCGGAATCCTCTCAGAATCCGAGGTTAACTCCGACAGCACAAAGACCGACCACTGGGTAGTAAGCCAAGAGATTGCAACATATCTAATGTCATTCGCATTCGGTGACTTCGTGGTTTGGGAAGAGACTTACCAAGGCATCGAGAGAGAGATCCCTATTCAAGTCTATGCAAAACCTAACCAGATCAGCAAAGTCGAAGGAACATTCGCAAACATCAAGGAAATAGCAGCTTTCTATGAAGACAAATTCGGTCCTTATCCTTTGAACAGAATAGGTTACGTAAGCACTAACCTCGGTTGTATGGAGCATGTCGACAACATTGCTCTCGCCAGCTCTTTGATCAACGGAACCGCCACATTCCAAAACGAAAGCCTCATCGCACATGAGATGTCACACGCCTGGTTCGGAAATAAAACGACTTGCGCTACTGCCGGCGATATGTGGCTCAACGAAGGATTCGCTACATTCTGTAATTATTATTACCTCACAGAACTTTACGACGAAGAACTTTTCAAAGAATACATGAACGATCTCACAAACAGCATCATCTTGTCATGCCACCAAAAAGAAGGCTGGATCACATTGAACGAAATGCCTTTAGATCTTACATACGGAACAACAGTCTACGACAAAGGCGCTGTCGTTGTCAACACTATGATGAATTATCTTGGCAGAGAGACTTTCGAAAACGCCATGAAACAGTATCTTGAGAAATTCGCCTACAAAGCCGCTTCTTCCGAAGACTTAAGAGACGCCATCTCTGAGTTCACAAACATCGACATGACCGACTTCTTCGACACATGGGTCTTTACAGCAGGAAGTCCTGTCTACAGCGTAAAGTCATTCTCAACAAAAGCCAACGGCGACAAATACGATGTTGAAGTCGTGATGAACCAAAGACATAGAGGAGCCGACCATATCGGCAACAGCGTAAGATACGAACTCACTTTCGTTGACGAAGACTGGAACATGCATAGCGAGATGGTCGAATGGGATGGAGCAAGCGCTACTATAACAAAAACCATTGACTTTGAACCAGCCGCTATCTTCTGCGACTACGAAAACAAATTCGCAGACGCTTGTCACAGCTATACTTACGTAGCAAATAAAAAAGGTAACAAGGAATTCAAAGACGCAAGAATAAAACTCGTCGCCAAAGAAATCAGCGACTCTACATTATTAAGAGTAGAACACCGTTGGGTCGGAGCTGAGGGTTCAGCATCTTTAACTGACGGATTTAAAATATCACCTAACCGCTACTGGACAATCCATCGTCTCGACAAAGGCAACTCTGTCATCAACTGCGAATTCCAATATCAGACAAACGAGACATACGACGCTGATTTATTAAAATCAGAAGACGATTCATTAATAATAATGTATCGCAAAGACGGAAATCACCAATGGGAACATATCAATTTCACAATAAAAGGCAACAGCAGCAGTGGCATAATCACAGTAGAAGACATACAGTCAGGAGATTATGTCTTAGGAGTATGGAATGAAAAGTATGTAGGTTTAAACGAAATCAACGATAAAACAAGCATCAACATCTACCCTAATCCTGCAAAAGATTATATCAATATTGATTTAAACAATGAGATAAAGGGAAAGATTACGATTGTAAACCAATTGGGTCAAGTAGTAAAGGAAATGAATATCGACGGAAAAAAACTTACAATTGATGTTGAAGACTTGACATCAGGAGTTTATTTCATCAATGTTTCAAATCAAAGGATGAAGTTTTTGAAGAATTAAAGATATTTTTTCAGTTAGGAGGACAGTTTGGGCGATAGTAATAATAATTATTTATATCTTCTGGTGTTTTATGTAAAAAGCCGTCTGTTATTTGCTTTTCGCTCACAACAGACGGCTTCAGATAAAACATACAAATATTTTATGTTTTAATTTGTTTTAACGGCATGCATTGATTATTTCTTAATCACTTTATCATAATATACATTTCCTTTGTTGCTTATAATTTTGATAACGTATAATCCTGAGCTTAAATTATTCATATCAATGGTGTTATTATTTGGATTATCTTTATTGACCACAACACTTCCCTGATGATTGATTATCATTATCTGTTTCATAAGTTCATCTGGATTGTTGAAAGAAATATTAAACAAACCGTCTGTCGGATTAGGATAAATAGCTATGCCATGCAGAGATTCGTTTGGTTGGGTTAAAGACGATACATTCTGATTATCATTAACAGAAATTCTTTTGCCATATATATCTTCATCAGTATAACGTCTATCTCCAGCCGATGTCATAACCACGTCATCATCACATGATAGGCAAGGTTCTATGTAAGCATGGAAGTTACTTCCTTCTTCAGCAACAAAACCGTCTTGCAATATTATTTCTTCATGTGCTATATATTCGGAAGTTGTACCTGTAGGTATTGTCCTCCATGAAGCTGGATAGGAACTTGTATTAGGAACGCTTCTTAAAATAGTTGCAGTTTGAGGTACATTATCGTAAGGTTGTGGATTAGAATCTTCTAAATTATCGTAATGATAACTCAAATCTAAAATAAAATTGCAATAGTCTTGGTTTGTACTTGGGTATAGATTAATTATGGCGCGTTCCTTCTTATTAAATGGTTCTGAAAAACTTCCTGGATCAATATTATCTAATGTTACCCATACATTATTCCCAATTCCATTCCATCCCCAGTTAAAATGATATGTATTAGTATTACTATCATAACCGTCACAAACAAACGCATGACCTTGAAATAATGTACTATCTTCTATGGCTGCATAAAGAATAGGTCTTGATGAACTTATATTAGCAATGACTATATTACTCCATTCTTCATCATAATAATCTTTTCTTTTTATTAGTTCTGCATTGTTACTATATCCGAAATAATCAACAAAAGCATCTTTCGCATTTTTAGGCCAAGCAAAGGAGTAACAGCCACCAAAAAAACAATAACTAGTATTTGAATATTCACCACAATCCTTTAGTAATCTTGCAACAGCATTTCTTTCTTGTTCATAATTGTCACTATAAGCATTTAATTTGTCTGGCATATTACACCAATCATATTGTCCTGTTTTATAAGGAACGTATACAGGATATTTCCAGTAGTTCATAATTTGACCCATTGCAACAGCAACACATCCTGCAGGGCAATATTCATAAGAATTACAATCGCTATCAGTTTTCGTAACATAATAATTATAAGCATGAGTATCATATCCATTATTTGCCTCATCTTGTCCCCATTTTGATGTCAACAAAGGTCCATATTTACTTCTATTCTTTTGGTGATAAAAGCTGATACTATCATTTAGTATTATGTTCCACTGTTTATTGATTGTATTATTTTGTCTGTTGATGATATTTTCGATACTTGTTGCATATTTGTCAATGAAATAAAATAATCCGATTTCATCATCTAGATCAAAAAAAGACATTCCATCACCAGATGTACTATATCCTAAAATAGGGATAACATTTTTAATGCCTGATATTAAGACTGAATTTCCATTTTTGTAATTTACTTCATATAATAGTATCTGGTCGTTCTTTTTATATTGCCTTATACTATCAATATTAATATTTGAATACGCTCGCTCATTAAAATGGAACTGCATATATTTTGTTGCAACAGTTGCAGCCTCTGTTTCAGAAGCATAAGTCTGAGCATTACAAAATGATGTTGTTGCAACCAGAACAATCATTGTTAGTAATTTTATAATCGTTTTCATATCATCCTAATTTAAAATTTCAAAACCAATCCTATACCGTTACTTGTTGTCCCAAAGTTAAGACTAACAGCATTTGAATTAGCGTTGTAACTTTCAACAATATTATCCAAATTTCTATGGTTTTGTATTGTCAGTATCGTAGCTGGTATTGCTGGTATCAGTGAGACTCCATAACCTATAGCAGAGAACATATAAAAGACACCAAATAATGGTGTTCCTCCAGGACGACCTTGACCTCCAAATTCTTCCGGATGATTATTATAGTAGATATGATCATGAACGCCTAAATAAAGAAAGAAGGTTGAAGCAGCTGTTGTTATGCCAGTGACTGTCCATAATGGAATGGAAACCACATTTTGTTTACGAGCTTTCTCATATATTGCAAACTGCTCTTCATTGAGAATTTGTTCTAAGGCTACTTTATCCAACTTGTCATCGGTACCCAAATAGCGAAGATTACCATGATATCTTTCCAAATTTAATACATCATTTGGGAGACTTTGTGATATGGACGCCAGTGACACTATCAGCAAAAAAAACAATACTAATAACTTTTTCATAACTTACTCCTTTCTATTTTTTCAGTTCGTTGATTTGTTTTTGCAAATCTATGATATAAAGTGTAAGTTCTTCTATTTTTTCCAATAATTTTGTGTTTGTTTCGCCTAAATCAATGTCGCCTTGCTCTGCAACTTCAGCTGCTGATATTATTCCTGGAAGATGTTTGTTGTCTGAAATATACTTTTCTAATTCTTCAAGACTCATCAATTCATAATCAGATGAAAAGACATAGTCAGGCCAATATGTGGCTACAGTACTCACTCTTATGCTCTTTGCCAGAATATCTCCGTTGACAGCAAGTTTTGCCTGTGGATTAGATGTTCCGATGCCAATATTGCCGTTGTCGCTCAGAAAAAGCACGTAGTTTCGAGTATTTGAACCAACTGAGTATGGCTGCCAGAAGTTCAGTCCATATATTCCGTCATAATCAAGGTATTCTATTCCCCATTTGCCATTAGGATTGTTGCTGTTGATGTCGCTCCCAAAATATAAAGAACCGTTAACAGATCCAGATGCCTTTGTTGACGACTTGGAAATCATGATATTGCCACCAACAACATGAAGCATCTGACGTGGTTGTTCTGTTCCAATGCCGACATTGCCATCTGTATCGATAATCATTCTATTTACATTATTCGTTTTGATGTAAATAGGATACTCGTTTTTAGTTCCCAATATGGAACTAGAAGTTGATGATATGTTATTGCCAGCCAAGCTCCATCCGCCAGTTACAGGAACTGCAGTTTGTGCAAACATGCTTATTGATGTCAATGTAATGAATGACAATGTTAAAAAGAGTTTTCTAATGCTTTTCATAGGTCTATTTTTTTACGTGGTTATTAATTATTTTAATTATTTTCTATCCTAAATTCACCTTCGGCACTGCCGCCATCACAGATTATTGTAATATAATATGTGCCTGATGGCAAATTGGCAATAGGTATAAACAACATTTCATGATCAATAATATTAAGAGAGGAATTATACACCATATTACCATATTCGCTCTCTATGATAATGTCAGTCTGACCTAAACTTACATTAAAATTAATTGTTAAGCACAAATTGTTGCAATAGGCTTCAATCTCGTTTATAGAGCGTGAACTTCCCTTATTCCAATGTCCTTTTTTGGCAAGATCTATCTCCTGCTTCTCATCTTTGGAATCTAATGTGCAACACATAGATGCAATGCTGCAAAACATTAGAACTGCTAATAAAAACTTTTTCATAACGATAATTTTTTGAGGTTTATTTCCCAAAGTTATCCAATCAATCGTTATGATTTTTGTCTTTACATTCAATTTACACAAGTTATTTGTGTGTTGGATTGTATATTGATGATAATCAAATGCTAGTAAGGTTTGTGTTTACACATCTATTACACATAAGGGGGGGGGGATTTCAATCGTTTTAATGATGAAATATGATGTAAAACAGATGTATTTTCTTATGTTTTACGTAATTTTAAAGCCAACGATAATATTTCTCCAAAATATATCCTGAGATGGTGGTTTTCTTGTCTTCAATATGAAGTTTCTTTCTGATGTTTGACCTTGACTTTCTGACCGAGTCTGAACCCAACTCGACAATATTGGCAATATCATCAGTGCTTAAAGGAACTATTGACAATATGCAAATCTTATATTCCGTCTCGTTCAATTCCGGATACGACTCTCTTATGAACATTGTTATTTTGTTATATGAAGATTCTATGACATCGACACTTGCATCAAATGCCGTTTTATAAGGAGAACCATAAGCATACTCCTTAATCTCTTTTATGTTTTTGCTGCTTTTGTTGTTATGTTCAAATATATTGACCTTACGTATGATATTTAAACGTTCCTTCAGGCTGTTGTCAAACGACTCTTTTATCTCATGCTTGAATTTGTCATAATCGTTCTTCACATTGCTTAAGTCCTCGACCTCTTTTGTCAGCACTTGTTCTCTACGATTTAACTTTGTGATTCTTATTAAGGATATAATAGAAACCAACAATAATACTATCAGTATACATACTATTAATATCAATCGTTTATTTAATTTTGTTTGATATATGTTTCTCTGCAATTCATAATCGTATTTCTTTTGTATTTCATATATGTTTTGTTCTATATATTTTTTGTATATTTCTTGAGATACAGACGATATTTCACTCTGATAATACAACACACTATCACACATATTCATCATTGAGTAGTATTTTACAAATTCTGAACAAATGCTTATTTTCATAGTTTCATCTTCGACAAGTTCATATTTATCTTTTAACTTTCTCACATACACACTTGCTGAATCCACATCTCCATCCTTATAATATAAAGTTAAAAAATTCAAATTATATCTATTTTCCAACAACGTGTCTGTATATATTTCGCATGCCATTTTAAGATATTTCTTTGCGACTTCAGTCTCATCGTTTTCTCTATAATATAAATGTGCATTTTGATATATTTGCGAAATAACTCTTTCATCGTTCGTTTGTTCTGCTATATCAACGGCATATCTAATGTAATAATCTACACTATCAAGCATATCTTTCATATAATATATGCAAGCCATATCCGTATAATGCAATGCTCTATGCATATCATTATTTATCCATGTAACGGAGTTTTTATAATGTTCCAACGCTTTGTCATAATATAGTTGATCAAGGTACAAATCTCCTATATATTGATTTATCCTCCACATATAAAGAGAATCCTGCATTTTTTCTGCCAATGTGAATGCGGTTTTATAATCCCTCATTGCGTTTTCATATTCGCCTCTTTCGTCATAGACGCAGGCACTGTAAAGATGGGCGTACATCTGGTATTTTCGGCTATGAGCCGTGAGCTTTGAGCTTTGAGCCTTTTTGTCGAAATATTTTTTTGTTTCAAAAATATTGGTGTCGTATTTTATATTGTCGTAGTTTTTATACTTGGCTTGTACTTTTGTCACAAGATATTCCATGTATTTGTCTTTCTTCAGGAATTTCTCCGGCATCAGGATGGAGTCGAGATACATTATGGCACTATCTGGAGATGTTTCCATAACAGCCTGCGCTTTCTCCAAAAACATTTCCGCATTCTTATGATGTGAACATGATAAAAATAAGATAAATGACAATATATATAGGACTTTTCTCATAGACGATAATTTTATGTAAAAATACAAAAATACGATAAATATTATCAGTTTTACTTTACCCAAACGAAAAATTAGAAAAGCATAAAACAGTTAGTAGGACATTTTTGCACAAACAAAAAAAGAGACGTATCATTGACACGTCTCATATTTATTTTATTAAAGACGCCACAGGAGTGACGTCTCTACATTTGGTCAATTATTCAGCTACAATTTCTTCTGTTGCTGGTTCGCTTTTAACGATTGTCAACTCTTCGATGAGGTTTGTTGCGCCAGCGAACTTGTCGATTACGAACAATACGTAACGAGCGTCAACGTTGATTGTGCGTTGTAATCTTGGTTCGAAGTTGATGTCGCCGCTCATAGCTTCCCAGTTGCCGTCGAATGCAAGGCCGATGAGTTCGCCTCTGCTGTTCATGATAGGGCTACCTGAGTTACCGCCAGTGATGTCGTTTGTTGAAAGGAAGCAAACGATTAACTCGCCGTTTTCGTCAGCATATTGACCGAAGTCTTTAGCTTCGATGAGGTCGAGGAGTCTTTGTGGAACGTCGAATTCATAGTCACCAGGAACGTATTTTTCGAGGATACCGTTAGCTGTACAGATGTAGTCGTAAGAAACAGCGTCAGCTGGTTGGTAATCTTGAACTGAACCGTAAGTCATACGTAATGATGAGTTAGCGTCTGGATATAAAGATTTTTCTGGTTGTGTTTCAGCGTAGAATTCGCGTAAGCCTTTAACGAACATGTGGTTGTTTTCAGCAATGACTTGGTTTGCAGCACGGAATGGAGCGAGACCGCTTACCATGTGATTTACCATTGCGTTGAATACAACGTAAGCTGGATCTTTTTCAACTTTCTTAGCATTTGGTTTTGCGATGAAAGCATTGATTGATTCTGGTGTTGCGAAAACTGATTTTTCCAAGATATCGTTTGCTAAAGCAACAACGTCACCTTTATATTTCTTTTCAACCAAGTTGTAGAAGTTAGGATTTACTTCAGCGTTGAATGTGTTGTAATATAATTTCAACATTTCAACTAACATCTTATCTTCTAATGGTTTGTATGTTTCAGCGAAGTAAACATCAACATCGATAGCTTTGAGAGCTTCTTCTGCTGCAGCGACAGCTTCTTTATCTTTGCTTTGAGCAGCTGCTACATATTGAGCGAATTCTGCTGAGATAGCGATAGCGCCTGTTTGTGAAACGAAGTTAGGGAAATAAACTGATGCGCTTAACTCTGAAAGAGTGTTGTAGTTTTCTGCTAATGTGTTCAATACGTTGCCGTATTCTTCAACGCGAGCTTGATCAGCGTTAACCCATTCTGTGAATTGAGCTTCGAGTTCAGCTTTTCTTTCAGTTACTTTATTCTTGCGGAGCATCAACATTTGACCTTCGAAGTTTTTCCATGTGTTAGCAAGACCTGCTTTGTCGTCAGCGTACATGATGTTAACAGAAGCGTCTTTTTGCATGAATTCATCCATGATGTCTGTTTGGAGTTTGAAGATATCGTGGATGATTGGGTAGAATGTTTCTACGTTATAGTCAACGCCGTATGATGTAAGGTAACGATTTGTTGTACCAGGGAAACCCCAGATCATTGTGAAGTCATCTTGTTGAACGCCGTCTAAGCTAACTGGAAGATGATGTTTTGGAGTGAGAGGTTTGTTTTCTGGTGAGTAAGCTGCTGGATTGCCTTCAGCGTCAGCGTAAACGCGGAAGATTGAGAAGTCGCCAGTGTGACGTGGCCACATCCAGTTGTCAGTGTCGCCACCGAACTTACCGATTGATGAAGGAGGAGTACCTACGAGACGAACGTCTGTATATACTTGATATACGAACATATAGTATTCGTTACCTTCGAAGAAACCTTTGATGATTGGGTTGTATTTGCCATCTTCTGAAGCTGCAGCTTCGAGTTCTGCAGATTTAGCAGCGATAGCAGCATTACGTTCAGCCCATGTCATTGTGTCGTTCAAAACACTGAAGACTTGTTCTGTAACGTCTTCCATACGTACTAAGAAAGAAGCAGAGATACCTTCAGCTGGAAGTTCTTCGCTGAAGTCTTTTGCCCAGAAACCGTCTGTTAAATAGTCGTGTTCAACTGTTGAGAGTTTTTGGATTGAACCATAACCGCAGTGGTGATTAGTGAACATAAGGCTGTTTTGAGAAACGATTTCGCCAGTGCAGAAGAAACCACGTGGTCTGTCGCCGTTTGACAAGCCAACGATAGCGTCTTTCAAGCTGCTGTTGTTGATGCTATAGAGTTCTTCAGGAGTAAGTTGAAGACCCATCTTTTCCATATCAACATAATTCAAACGCTCAACGAACATAGGAAGCCACATTCCTTCGTCAGCGTGTACTTTGCCCACTAATGAGAAAATAGCGAGGGCTACTAATAAGAAAGTTTTTTTCATTTTTAGATAATTTGGATTTTTAATTATTCATTCATTATTAAGACGCATCAATGATTGTTAATTTTTATAGGAATCATTGATACGTCTCTACAATTATTAATTATTTTTTGCTGTTGTCGATCAAGAGTTCTGGAGACATTTCATAGTAGATGTCTGTTGGGATGCCCATGCCGTTGACTTTGTCGAGGTCAGCTTGGAGAGTTGGCTTGATAACGCCGTCTGTAGCGATCCATTCTTTTACGAATTCGTAGCTACCATCACCTTGAGCTTTGAGGATTTCGCCGCCGAGTTTAGCAACAGCCACTTTCATATTTTCGAAGTTGATAGCATATAAACCTTCTTCGTTACGTGTGAAAGCGTTTTCTTTTTCCAAGAAGTTGAATGTTAACATATTAGCCTTACCGTGAGCGCTTGAAGCACCGAAACGTACTGAACGGAAGATACCTGCCATGAATGTGGTGTAGTTTTCTTCCAATGTTGAGTTTGTGTATTCACCCATTTCAGAAAGTTTTGTAACTAAGTAAAGACCTAAGATGTCAGCCTTAGCTTCTTCAATTGCTGAATATTGTTCTTTAAGAGCGTGGCGTACTGTACCTTGACCATCGAGAGTGTTTTTGATGCCCATGCCGTGAGCAACTTCGTGGAACATAACGTTAGCGAAGAAAGCTTCGAATTTAACGTTAGCGCGTGATTCAGGAGTCATGAGGACGTCTGAGATAGGAGCCAAGATATGGTCAAACTTAGCTTTCATAGCGTTTTTAAGTTGTAACTTACGAGTTCCTTTTTGAAGTTGAACTTGTTCATCGTTAGGCAAGTTGATAGCGATTGTCTTGCCAGCCATGTTGCAGTCGCCGCCGTAGAATACAGCGTCGTAAACAGCGAGGTCAGCGTCAGCACCTGGTTTTTCTTGTTTATATTCTTCTGCTACAGGAAGTTGTGTTTGTAACAAAGGAAGAAGTTCTGCATAACGAGCAAGTTGTTTGCTCCATGCTTGGTCTTTGATTAAGATGAATGCTTCGTGAGCTGCTTTGTAGCCATAGAGAGCGTCAACATAATTTTCGATAGGACCAACAACGAAGTCAACGTTATTGTTACGGACGTCCATCCAAGCCATATCGCTTTCGAAATAATCGTCTGTCAAGACAGCCTTAGCTCTGAGGCGTAAGTAGTCAGCAAATTCTTTGTCGCCAGCGAGGTCAGCAGCTTTGTTCAACAATTCAGCGACTTTATTGATTTGTTCTGCGTAAGCGTCGTGGAACCAAACTGCTTGTAACTGACCGTTTTCATCGCGTTTGATTAAAGTGTAGAGACTTGTTTTGTCAGGATTGTCCCATGCTTCGAATTCTTCTTTTGTCATGTCAGCTGGATAGAAGCCAGCGCCTGCAGGCATTTCGCCATATTCTGGAAGGAATGAAGCGAGGTTGTCAAAATGATTCCATGGACCATAGTTGATTTCGGCGAAGAGACGAGCATCTGGATCTTGGATTGAGTTCAAGAAAGCTTCTTTGTCGCCACCGAATTGTTGTGTCCAGAAGATATCATCCATGATATTACCGATTTCATAGAGATAGTTCAACATTTGTTTCTCATTGTCTGACAAATGAGTGATGTCTGAAGTCAACTGAACCTTTGCATATTGCTTTGTAAGGTCAGCATAGTTAGTTTTGGTTTCTTGTTTTGAAGCGCAACTCATTGTAACTGCGCCTAAAGTTAAAATCATTACTAAGTTTCTAATTTTCATTTTGTTATTTATTTGATGTTAATATTTTTTCTAAGGCTAAAGCACTCCTAACTCCTAACTCCTAACTCCTAACTAAATCCACGACCATCAAGATATCATTCCAAGTCTGTACGAAATAATGTTTCACAGCTTCGATGATATTCATCGGCTCTGAGATTCCACCACTTAAAGAATAGATAATCAACGATATATTTAAAAGCAGGAATGTCGCGATGTAGAGATAAGAGAGGAAAACTCCGCAGAGTTGTATGTCGCTTTGGTCGCGGCGTGTGTCTTTTTTCCAACATAAGATATAGAACATCAATGAGAAACCAATGATGACATCTATTATCGGGAGGCATTCGTTTTTAATCATGAGACGGAAAAAAAGCAATAAAAATGTCAAGTAAGGAAGCATATAAGGAGCCAGCGTTGACATAATGCTGATTCTGTTGTCTTTCCTAGAACTGCTGACGAATCCGAGAGTGTTGTCGCCATATGAAAGAGCGTCTGACGACTTTGCATTGAACTGATAGATTTTCCTTCTCAAGAAAAGAGCGCCTACAAGCATATGAGCGCCTTCGTGCGACATTGTCTGCATAATGTCGATGTTCTTTTTGAAGAAAAATTTATGGAAGATAAGATAAACTATAAAACCTACAGCCATCCATAAATAACCAGAATACAACTGGTTCAAGGAAGCATCAACTGCATAACGTATGGTTCTGTAAAATTCAAAAGCGGCGATAACGAAACCTATAACTAATAAAAAAATAGTTACAATTTTACGGAATCTACTCATAAATAAAGACTTGCAAAGTTTGTATTCTTATTATTTCTCGTTCGTAAAATTAAGAAAAAAAGTAGAATGTTTTACATTAGCAGAAAATTAATTAGAAAGCCTAATTCAAACGAACAATTCCGCCGCTATGCCATCAGCAAAGAGCATCCCTTCATCTGTAAGTTTATAAGTGTTAACATCTTTTAACATCTCTCCCGCTTCCAAATATTTCTTAACATTTTTCAAGAAATGACTGGCGTATGATTTTCCGTAATCTCTCTCTATTTTTTCAATGTCACAGCCCCATGATGTCCTTAACGAAGTCATGACATATTCGTTGAATTTATCATCAAGAGTAAGGATTTCTTTTTCGTAATATTCCTCTGAACTTCCGACAAGCTGTATGTATTTCGTCAGGTTGGAGACATTCCACTGACGAGAGTTTCCGTCGTAAGAATGAGCAGATGGACCTAATCCGAGATACTTCACATCTTTCCAGTAAATGCTGTTATGCTGCGAGCGACAGCCCTCTTTTGCGAAGTTGGAAATTTCGTAATGTTCGAAGCCATTCGCCTTTGTCCTGTCAACCAATATATCATAATGACGTATTGTTTCCTCTTCACTAACGCCTTGCAATTCACCTTTTTCTATCTTCTGTCCCAATATAGTTTTCGGCTCCACTGTCAAGGCGTAAGCCGAGAGATGCGTTATTCCAGTAGAGAAGAAAATATCGAGATTTTTATTCCATTTCTCTTCCGTCAGAGTCGGCATGCCGTAGATCAAATCGAGTGTTATTTTCTCGAAATCCACAGCCTTCAAATCCTCCAGAACCTGCATCGCATGACGAGAGTCGTGACGTCTTCCGAGATACTTCAAATCATCATCATGAAAACTCTGAATACCAACACTCATCCTATTGACACCCAACTGTTTCAAAGCAGACATTTTCTCTTTGTCAATAGTATCAGGATTTATCTCTAAGGTTATCTCCGGATTGGAAATAATGTTATAATTCTTACGCAAAAGTTCCAATATTTCCTCCACGCATTTTGTCGGGAGCAGCGATGGTGTTCCGCCTCCGAAATAAATCGTTTCGACAAGCTCATCGCCGAGATAAGGTCTGCGATCAACAATCTCTCTTTTCAAGGCTTCAACATAATCATTGACTTTCTTCTCTGTGACGAGAGAAAAGAAATTACAATAAGCGCATTTGCTTTTGCAGAAAGGGACGTGAAGATAAATACCTGACATATGAAGTTGAAAATTGAAAATTGAAAGTTGAAAATTAGTTTGTAGAGACGCGTCTATGATTCCTTTGAAAATAAACAAACATTGACACGTCTGTTCAAATAACAGTCAGTGCAAAATTAAAATAAATCTTAATGCTTTTCATAAAGAAAAAAATCTTATCTTCGTAAACTATTTAAACCCATTCAAACATGAATATATATAACAGATTATCAGATACTTCCAAAAAGAAATTTGCAGTTCTGATCGATCCTGACAAACCTAGCGACAAAGAAATCATCGACATTGTAGAGAAGTCTAAAAAAGTCGGCGTTGACTTTTTCTTTGTCGGAGGCAGTCTGTTAACGACAGACAGCTTGGACAATTGTATAAAATTGATCAAGAGTCATTGTGACATTCCTGTTTTGATATTCCCTGGCAACTCATTGCAAATTAGCAAATGGTGCGATGGTTTCTTATTGCTTTCTTTAATCTCAGGACGCAATTCGGAAATGCTCATCGGACGTCATGTCATCGCTGCGCCTTACCTCAAACTTTACGGCAACGAGATCATTCCAACAGGCTATATGCTTATTGACGGCGGCAAACCGACATCGGTTTCATATATGAGCAACACCACTCCTATCCCTCACGACAAAGACGATATCGCGATGTGCACAGCTCTCGCTGGCGAGATGTTAGGTTTGAAACTCATTTATATGGACGCTGGTTCCGGTGCAACAAATCCTATTTCTGCTGAGATGATCTGCAAGGTAAAACACACCATCGAGGTTCCTCTCATCGTCGGAGGCGGCATCAACACTCCAGAAAAAGCAGCGATTGCAGCTAAAGCCGGCGCAGACATCATCGTCGTAGGCAACGCCCTTGAAAAAAGCATCGACAGACTTCAGGAATTCGCGGAAGCAGTACATGGAAGTTGAAAACTGAAAATTGAAAATTGAAAATCAAATTATATTATAAAACTATGAAAAAAACATTATTACTAATCGCATTGATTTCTGTAGCATTATCATCATTTGCTCAGGAAAAGAAGATGCTCACTCCTATGGATGCAGCTTATCAAAATCGCAGCATCTATCCTGTAGGAAAAAGCGTCAACTGGTTGACTGGCACAGACAAATATGTCTTCACAGAAAACAGCAACCTTATGGTTCAAGATGTTAACGCTAAAAACGCAAGCGTCTTGTTAACATTAGACCAAGTCAATTCTTACTTAAACGCCGCTGGAATGGACAGCATCACTCGTCTTCCAAACCTCACATGGCTCGATGCAAACAAGGCTTATTATTACGGCTTTAACAAAGAAAACAACTGCGTTGACCTCAACCTTCTTGACATAAAAGCAAAGAACATCAAGAAAGTTACAGCCGTTCCTTCAAACGCAGAAAACCACACAATAACAACTCCTTCATTGAAAGTGGCTTACACCATCGACAACAACTTATACTATGCTGATGGCGACAAGCAAGTTCAAGTAACAGACAACGCTGCTAACGTAATCGCAGGTCAGTCAGTCCACCGTAACGAATTCGCTATCCACGGAGGTATCTTCTGGTCACCAGACGGCAGCAAACTCGCTTACTATTCAATGGACGAAAGCATGGTCAGCGACTACCCTCTCGTAGACATCACAACACGCGTCGCTGAAGCAAAGCCTATCAAATATCCAATGGCAGGCATGACTAGCCACGAAGTAACATTGAAGATATACAACACAGAAAACGGTGAAGAGACAGTCGTCAAGACAGAAGGTCCAGCTGATCAATATCTCACATCTATCACATGGAACCCAGACAACGCAAAGATATACATCGGCGTATTAAACCGCGGACAAGATTATCTTCAATTCAATGAATACAACGCTTTGAACGGCGAATATCTCCAAACAATCTTCGAAGACAGAGACGAACAATATGTTGAACCTGTAGGCCCAGCTCATTTCTTGCCAAACAACGACAAGGAATTCTTATGGCTCGCTCAACGTGATGGCTTCTACCATGTTTGGAAACACAACACAATAACAAAAGAAGCTAAGCAAATCACAAAAGGCGAATTCGTCATCACTGCTTTCGAAGGCTTCGACAAAAACGGTAACATCTATTACACTTCAACAGAGGTAAGTCCTTTGGAACGCCATTATTACAAGCAAAATCTTAAGACTGGCAAGAAAGTCAAGATCAGCAAAGAACACGGAACTCACGGCGTGACACCAAGCGCTTCAGGAAAATATTTCATCGACTCATATTCAAGCACCGACGTAGCAAGAAACATCGACATTATGGATGCTAACGGCAAACAAGTCAAACGCTTGCACGAAGCTACAGATCCTTTGAAAGAATATAACATCGGCACTATCGAACTCGGCACTTTGAAAGCAGAAGACGGACAGACTCTTTACACACGTCTTATCAAGCCTTACAACTTCGACGAAAACAAGAAATATCCTGTCGTCATCTACGTCTACGGCGGTCCTCACGCACAGATGATCACCGACTCATGGACAGCTGGCGCTGGCATATTCTTACATTATCTCTCACAAGAAGGCTTCATCGTCTTCACTTTGGACAACAGAGGTTCTGCTGACCGCGGCGAGGCTTTCGAACAAGTGATCCACCGTCAATGCGGACAAGCTGAAATGCGCGACCAAAAAGTCGGTATCGACTACCTCAAGTCTCTTCCTTACGTAGACGCTGACCGCATCGGAACAGACGGCTGGAGCTACGGCGGTTTCATGAGCACAAACATGAAAATCAACTACCCAGAAGACGTCAAGGTTTCAACAGCCGGCGGTCCTGTAATGGACTGGAAATATTATGAAGTGATGTACGGCGAACGTTACATGGATACTCCAGAAGAAAACCCAGAAGGATACGAACTCACAAGCCTCGAAAACAAGACAGACAAACTCGAAGGCAAACTGATGATTATCCACTGCACAACAGACCCTGTAGTTCTCTGGCAACATTCATTGGTATTCGTTGAAAACTGTATCCACAACGGAAAACAATTGGATTACTTCGTATACCCAGGCCACGACCATAACGTATACGGCCCAGACAGAGCACACCTCATCACTAAGATTACAGAATATTTCAAGGCAAACTTATAAGTCTACAGACAACGGACAACAGTCAACAGACTTTGGATAAAAACAAAAACGTCAATGGCAAAATGCCATTGACGTTTTTTTATTAACATCTCAACCTCTCAGAGACCTAGCAACTCCCAAAATAGTTCCCGTAAGGCACAGATAATTACACCAAGGTTTCTTGATGAATATTGATACTATGACGATGACTGCTGCCAATAACGCCACTTCAAATATTATCGACTGATAACTGAAGACGCTGAATGGTTCCGTCATAGAAAGATCGAGGCCAAAACCCAAAGCCAGCAACACGATCAGTGTTAACAATATCACCTTCCTTAAAACAGAGAAGAATTTATACAATTTAGCCGATACTGTTATTTTCTTCACAGGCATCATCCCGATAAATTCCTGCACTGCACCGAAAGGACACAAATATTGACAATAGAATGATTTCTTCGTCACCAAAGGAAGAATTATAGATACGACAGCGATGATGATGACAACCCACTGCATAGTCAAGGAGACGCCGTTGGTAATCCAATTATAAAACATCGCCAAGGAAAGAAGCGAGTTGCTCCAGAATCCTAATATCAATATCGAAAGCAACAATGTCACGCATCTCAACGTCTTGGTCTTTTTAGGATTGAAGAAACATATCAATGCCAATATCGTCACCACTAGCACGCACATCTGCTTAACGAACAGCATCCAATCCCAGGAATGAAGTCTCGCTTTCTGCGATGTCAGTTCTTGCATCCTGACCTGCAACGACTGAGAAATGGCAGTCGAGGAATAAGTGCTGCCGCTCACCGCATCGACATGATGTGTCAACGCCTCTTCAATGCTAAGACCATCCCAAGATTCCAAGAAGCCGCTCTTGATTACATTATTAATATATCCGCGCGACTCTCTGTTAGGACAGAGTTCCACCTTGACGATCCTATCATTTTTATCGATATAAATAGTAAGAGGCGTGTTGCTGTTATATCCGAAAATATTGTCACTATATGGAGAAGTATTGACAATCTTTCCCACAATTTCTTGCTTATCAAAAACAACATACGAAGAAACAGCGTCCTGTGTTATGCTGTCAACCGAAGGAAAAACATTCCTCGCCTCATCCAAAGACATGACGAATTCATATTTAGGTTGATTCAGCTTTTGCTTCTCTATATGATTATCATAAATGCTTTTACCTATTAAAAACAATATGGCAAGTATTATCAAGTAATTTAAAATCTTATTAATTTTCGACATGGCATAAAATTTAGAACACAAAAATAAAAAAATATACACCCTTATTAGATGATTTTTTTAAATTTGTAACTTTAACTTAAATTTAAAGATTATGGCAAAGATTCAAGACGACAACTTGTTTTACTATTGTGCAAAGCCGTTCATCGACCATCACTTACGCAAGTCGTTCAGCAATTATAAAGTCATCGGATTAGAGAATATACCTCAAGACGCTGCTTGTATCTTCAGCGCCAACCATACCAACACTTTAATGGACGCCCTAGTGCTGTTAAGCATGACCAGAGAAAAGAAGGTCTTCATCGCACGTGGCGACATCTTCAAGAAGCCTTTCATTGCCAAATTGATGTTCTTATGCCGTATTCTTCCTATCTACAGAATTCGCGACGGTTTCAAAAGCGTGAAAGACAACAACTCGGAAATCATCGACAAAGCCGTCGACGTCATCCACGACAATGTGAAGCTTTTCCTATATCCAGAAGCATCACACAGGACCAAGCACTCTTTGAAACAGTTGAGCAAAGGCATCTTCCACATCGCGCTTAAAGCCAACGAACAATTCGGTCACGAGAAACCTGTCTACATCATCCCGACAGGCATAGAATACGGAGATTATTTCCGCTATCGCTCAACAGCCTTGATAAACATTGGCGAGCCTATCAACGTAACAGAGTACGTAAGCCAACATAAAGAGGAAAACGAAGCCGTCATTATGAACGGTTTACGCGAGATGCTCTCAGAACGTATGTCAAAATTGATTTCATTCATCCCTGACAGCGAAGAAGACTATAACGCGATCTGGGAAATGACAAAGCTGAAAAACAGATTCCATTTATTAGAACCGCTACCAGAACGTCTGAGACGCAACCAAGAAACTATCAAGGAATTACTTGAATGGAAAGAAAGAGAACCTGAAAAGGCAAAAGAGACTTTCGAGAAAGTCAATAAGTTCACTAAAGAACGTAAGAAGAAAAAGATTTCCATCTACTCTGTCACCAAGAAAAACATCGGCGGCACAGTGTTATGGAAGACTTTAGTCGCATTACTTGGAATTCCAGCCTACGTTGCTTCTGCTGTAGCCACATTGCCAATATGGCTTGTCACTATGATTTTGAAAAACAGCTTCAAAGACAAGGCTTGGGGCAATACAGTAAGTTTCGGCGTTGAGACAGTGTTACATCCATTGCTGATGATATTATGCCTCGTCTTGTCATTCAGCAACCTCCCTTGGGAAGAAGCAACATTGACCAGCATTTGTTATTATGTATCATACGAATTCTTCGTCGATGCCACCGAATTCCTCAGAAGATGGCTGTCAGATGTGAGATGGCTGTTTAACCATAAAAAAATGGAGCGTTTTTAAAAACGCCCCATTTTTTTATTAGAACATTGTAAGCTGATAAATCAGACCTAAAGAAACGCGGTTTGTGCTATAATCAGATTTGTTTGCTATTTCTTCATATATGTAATGACGTCCAACGTATGTCAAGAAGAAGTGCAAATTGCTTTCCATTGGGTAATATTCGATGCCGCCGAGATAACCTAATGAAGTGCGGTATTTACCTTTTGCAACCAATATAGATTCTTCTGTGACTGATGCTGTTTCGTACATACCTTTAACAAAGACATTCCATTTGTCGGCAACACGGTAGTTCAACTTTGTAACTAATGACATATAAGATGTGTTATATACGTTATGTCCGAGTTCATAACCTCTTATTTCAGTGATGATGCCGCCGCGGTCGATAGCGTCGTTTGAATACATGAAGTCGAGGTACATATTGAATTTGCCGAGAGTCAACTCATTACCAAGTGCTATATAATAAAGGTTCTTGTCTTTTGCTTGGCTCATGAGAGATGCTGACCAACGTGTTTTGAAAACATTGTTGAAGTTACCATTCCAGTTTAAAGTATAAACCATTGGAAGTTTTGATGCTTCAACATTTAATGTTGCCATAAGAACTGGGTCGAAATGATACATGCTTGTAAATGGACCATTCAAGCTGTTCAAGACTTGGAAGTTGATTTGTTGACCTGGCATGAAATCATAACCGATGTTGATACCTGTCATGAAGTTGCTCATGTATTCAATCATGTCGCTGTATTCATAGATTTCGATAGGGTTAGCATCGAATTCGAAACCGCCGTATGCAGCACATTGTTTACCCAAGAAGAGTGAGAATTTGTCGCTCAACTTAACGCCGATGCCAGCGATGTCGATTGAAGTAGGAAGGTTGTCGATGTTATCGCCACCGTTATTAGGACGGTTGAGACGTTGACGCCAACGATATGAAAGCCAGTCGTTGACATTACCTTTAGACTCTATACGAAGCTGACGCATATTGAATTTGCCTTGGTCGAAACCATTGTCGTTGAACATAGCGTCGAAGCTGCCGTTCATGTTCATGTAAAGATTGAACTTGTCAGTCTTTTTCTTTACACCTGAGAGTTCTTCATACAAAGATTTTTCCTGAGCGTTTACTCCGAGCACACACAATGCCACGAGTAATAGTGTAAATAGTTTTTTCATAATAGCACTTTTTTTAGAACCTTGAGCTTTGAGCTTTGAACTTTGAGCTTTGAACCTTAAGTTCTTAGTTCAGAGTTCAAGGTTCAGAGTTTTTTAATATTGGTTGAAGTATTCTTGAATTTGTTGCCAGTCGTCTGTTTGTGTCAAAGCGAGCATCAACAAGATACGAGCTTTTTGTGGGTTGAGTTGTTGTGAAGCTACGAATTGATAGTGAGCGTCATCAACTTCATTATCGAGTGTGCTAGGACCTGTTGGAACGCGTGATGAGCGAACAACTTGGATACCTTTTTTACGAGCTTTTTCCAATACTGGGAATACGTCTTTGTGGATGTTGCCATTACCAACGCCAGCGTGTATGATACCTTTATAGTCGTTTTTCAACATTGGTTCAACCATATCAGGATTGATGTTTGAGTGGCTGTAAACGATACCGACTTTTGGCAATTTGTCTAAGTTAGTAACATCGAATACTGTTTCTGTTGTGTGTTTTTTAAGAGGTTGTTGGTTGTAGAAAACCTTGCTGTTGAATACGTAGCCAAGAGGGCCAGCGTTAGGAGCTTGGAATGTCTGAACACCTGTTGTGTGCATTTTTGTTACGCTTTCTGCGCCGAGGATGTTGTCGTTCATAACAACGAGAACGCCTTTGCCTTTTGACTCTGGAGCGCAAGCTGTTACGACAGCGTTGTAGAGGTTACGAGGACCGTCAGCGCTGATAGCTGTTGAAGGACGCATTGCACCAACGAGAACTACAGGTTTGTCGCTCTTTACTGTAAGGTTCAAGAAATAAGCTGTCTCTTCCATAGTGTCGGTTCCGTGAGTGATGACGATACCGTCAACGTTAGGATCTTGTAATAATTCATTGATTCTTTTTGCCAAGATGAGCCATACTTCGTCGCTCATGTCTTGTGAGCCGATGCGTACGACTTGTTCGCCTTCGCAGTTAGCGATATCTTGTAATTCAGGAACTGCTTCGAGCAATGTAGCGATAGCCATCTGACCAGCAGTGTAGTTTGTTGCTGTTGATGAACCGCCAGTACCAGCGATAGTGCCGCCTGTTGCAAGAATGCGGATGTTTGGTTTTTGAGCAAATGCCATGGTTGCTGTCATTAAGAATACAACCATCATCAGAGTTAGTTTTTTCAATGTTTTCATATGAATGTAATTTTGAGCATTAAATATTTCTAATGTTAATTTTGTTCAAAAGATTTTATAAAAAAGACATAAAGTCGCAAAGACACAGAGTCTCAAAGTTTACTTTGCGTCTTTGTGTCTTTAAGTCTTTGTGTCATTAAAATAGGTAATTAAATCCGATATACATTTTCAATCCGTTGCCGTCTCTTGCGTTGAGAGCTTTGGCAGCTTCGGCAGAGACGATGAAGTTTTTGTTCATGATGAGTTTCAAGCCGCAGCCAGCAGAAGTGTGGATGCCCTCTTTAGCGTAGCTGTCGATGAGGTTGTTGTTACCTATAATATCATATTGTTCTTCAATTTTTTTCCAAGCATCTTCTTGTTCTGCGAGGCGGTAGCTTTGTGTCACCATACCAGCGTCGAAGAATGGATTAAGGGCTACGTTCCAGTTTTGGTTGATAAATTGGAATCCGACTACTTTCCAGCGGAGTTCAGCATTGAGCCAAGCGTAACCTGCGCCAACGACTCTGTTTCTGTTGATGCCGCGAACTGAGTTGACGCCGCCCATAGCGTCGGTCGACATTTTTTTATAAAATAACATATTAGCGTTGAATGCAGCGTAATAAGGAATCTCGCCCGCGATGACGTTTTGTGTGACTATGCGATAAGCGAAGGTGAGGTCTTCTTCTACGATAGGAATATAATGTTGCCAAACAGCGTTGAAAGTCATGTGGCTATAACCGTCACGGTCGATGAAATCAGGAGCGCCAGTGAGTGTCGCTTCAAAATAAGCACCTTGTGTTGGGTCGCTGTCGTGGTTTTTGGAGTCGTAGATGAAAGCGAGTTTGACTTGTGTTACGTTGCCGCCGTCGGCTTCGTTAGCTCTGATGAGACCGCTTTCGCGATATAATTCAAACAATGTCATTTGTTCGTCATAAAGATATTCTTCGTTGTGGATGTTGATTCTTCCCATTTTATAGTTAAAATAACTGAGACCTACGCCATAGTAGAGATGTTCGCCGAAGCCGAATTTGGTACGTAAGCAAGAGTTGAATCTGAACTGTTTGCGGTCCATTCTATAGAACACGCTGTTGAAATCAGGATTATTATAATGTTCTGTCAATGACTGATGACCGTTGTCTTGTTGACTCAAAACATAAAGGTCGTTATAATAAGGTGAAACGTAGCCGTTGAAGCCATAGAACTCGAAACGTTTGTCGGTGAAATAACCAGCGTCGACGAAGAGGCGTGAGTTTGGAATGAGGCTATAGAAATCGCCGTAGAAGCGAAGGTTGAGAGAACCTTTAGTATATGCTGAAGCTTCAAGGTTCATCTTATAATCGAATTTAGGATAGCGAGAGCCATCGCCGTAGTTGAAGATGTCGACACATGCTCCATATTGGAAACCGAGGTCAGAATTGAAACCCACTACAGGAAGAGGACCGAAGTTCCAGCCTTTTTTAATAAGCTCGCCTTTCTCGTTATAGATTTTCTCTTTCTTCTTTCCGTTATCATTATTCTGAATACTATCCTGAGCTTGTAATGCAAATGACATCAATAATATCGATACCACTGCCAATAATTTTCTACTTCTTTTCATAACTTATATTATTATTGATTTTTAATCGTTATAGGTAAAAACCTATCTAAAAAAAATGTATTTTTGTTCTGCCAAGCAAAAGTAAAAAAAATTTATCATGGAACAACGAAATAATAAGCAAGACCGTATAATTTTTGAAATAGAAGCATTGCTAAACAAGATGTCAAATCAGGTTAATTTTCTGATTAGAAAAGAGATGCCGATGAACCAACTTGATGTCGATTTATTGATGGAAAATACAAGAAAATTATACGACACGATTTGTTCTGTGGAGTTAGGAGTTAAAGAAAGTAGAGACGTCACTCCTGTGGCGTCTGAAGAGTTAGAAGTTGGGAGTGAGGAGTTAGGAGTTGAGGACTTTGAAGAAGAAGATTATGATGATGATTTTGAGGTGGATGTAGATAATGATGAAATCATCGACTTTGAAAGCAAAGGCGAAGACGATGATGAAGTTGATGATGCTGATATGGTTTGGGATTTCACCAAAGATGAGTTAGGAGTTGAAGAAAGTAGAGACGTCACTCCTGTGGCGTCTGAAGAGTTAGGAGTTGAGGAAAGTAGAGACGTCACTCCTGTGGCGTCTGAAGAGTTAGGAGTGAGGAGTGAGGAGTTAGAAGAGTCTGAAAAAGAAGTAGACTCTGGCATCAGGGCTTATCGTATAATAAGAGAGAATATCCCAACACTTGGCGACATGCTGGAACAGAGCGAGGACAAGAGTCTAGCAGCTCGTCTGCAACGCAAGCCTGTGTTAGACTTGATAACAGCAATAGGTATCAACGACAAGTTTTTATTCCTAAATGAATTGTTTGGCGGAAGCATGGAGAAATACAACAAGTCCATCAGATCATTGAACAGCTTCTCCACTTTATTGGGAGCCAAGACTTATATGAGCGAGCTTCAGATTGAATTCCAATGGGACTGCACCTCTGACGCTTATAAGAAATTAAACGACTTAGTTGAAAGAAGATTTATATAAAGACACCGAGTCACCAAGACACCGAGTCACCAAGTTAAGCTCGATGCTCATGGCTCATAGCATCTAATACTATGAAACTATATCTAGTACCGACACCTATAGGAAACTTAGAAGACATCACCTTGCGCGCGTTACGCATCTTACGTGAGGAAGTGGATGTTATATTGGCAGAAGACACCCGCACAAGCGGCAATTTGTTAAGACATTACAGCATCAGCAAACCGATGTCTGCTTTCCATATCAACAACGAACATAAGGTCGTGACAGCTCTCGCTGAGCGTATCGTAGCAGGCGAACGCATGGCTCTCGTAACAGACGCAGGCACACCTGGCATCTCCGACCCTGGATTCCTTCTGGTAAGAGAATGCCTCAGACTCGGCGCAGAAGTCGAGTGCCTCCCAGGCGCTACAGCCTTCGTCCCAGCTCTTGTCAACTCCGGACTGTCGGCAGACCATTTCATCTTCGAAGGTTTCCTCCCACATAAAAAAGGAAGACAGACCAAGATCAACGAAATAGCCAAAAACCATTACACTACAATATTATACGAATCACCTTTCCGTCTCGTCAAGACATTACAACAACTTGCTGAGGTATGCGGTCCTGACAGACGCGTATCTGTAGCCAGAGAACTGACAAAGATTTACGAAGAGAACGCAAGAGGCACTCTCGAAGAAGTGATAGCTCATTTCACTCAAAAAGAAGTCAAAGGCGAGATCGTCATCGTATTGGAAGGAATGGAAAAAGAATAAACAAAACAAACATCAATATGAAAATAAGACTGCTATTCACAACATTATTACTACTACTTTTAACCACTATCTATGCTGCGCCTTTTAAAAACGTTGAAAGAATATTAACACAACCTGACGGCACCACCTTACATTGTTACGCCTCAGGCGACGAATTCTACAACCGTCTTCACGACATCAACGGCTACACCATCGTCCAAGCAGAAAACGGATTTTTCGTATATGCAACGACAAACGCCGATGGCGAAATAATCGCCACCCAACACATAGCAGGCAAGTCAGACCCAAAAGCATTAGGCATCGCACCTAACATCAAGATTTCTCAACAAGAATATCTTAAGAAAAGAGACAAAATGAAAACCACTCCTACCAGAGACTTGGTAGGTCTTAACCATGGCGTCTATAACAACCTCGTCGTGTTCATCAAATTCAAAGGCGACGACGACTTCAAGACATCACAGACCAAGATAGACTCAATGTTCAACTACAACGGATATTACGACATATCCATGAACAACTATTTCAAGAAAGCCACTTATAACCAGCTTGCTATGGTGTCTTACTGCTACCCTAAAGCTGATGGCGACAAGATACTCGCTTACGAAGACATCTACACAAGAAATCACTACAGACCTTACAACAAAACCTCCAATCCTGACGGTTATAAGGAAGAAGAACGCGGACCTCGCGAATTCGCGCTTCTGAAAAGAGCAATAGAACATATAGCCGACGAAGTGCCAGACACTCTCAATATCGACCGTAACGAAGACGGACTCATCGACAATGTCATCTTCGTCGTCAAAGGTAATGTCGGCGACTGGAGCGACTTGCTCTGGCCTCATATGTGGCAGCTTCACGGAGAAGACGTCTACATCCATAACAAAAGAGTCATGGGATTCAATTTCCAATTGGAGACATCAACATATTTCACAGTGTCCACATTATGCCACGAGATGTCTCACTCTCTAGGATTCCCTGACTTATACCACTACAACCAAGATTACGAGCACCTCTCACCTACCGGACCTTGGGATTTGATGTGCAACAACTCAAACCCACCTCAACATTCCGCCACTTATATGAAATACAAGTATGGAACATGGATCGAAGACATCCCTGAAATAGGCTACGGCACATATACCATCGAGGCTAACTCATGGGAAGGCGGTCGCAGAAACTGCTACAAAATACCCACTTCAGACCCAAAACAGTTTTACCTTGTAGAATACAGAAACAATAGCAACATCTTCGAAAAAGGATTGCCTAACGGAGGATTGCTGATATATCGTCTCGACACCAGATTCAACGGATGCATTGAATATAACGGCAAAGACATCTTGGATGAGTTGTATATCTTCAGACCTTCAGGAACATACAAAAAGAACGGCAACATCAACCTGGCAGCGTTCAGTGCCGAAAATAACAAAACAGAATTCAACAGCACAACAGATCCTTATCCTTTCTTAAATCTTAATGAAAAAGATAATAACTTAAACATCTGTAACATATCGACAAAAGGCGACCAGATGACATTCTCATATTTGCCAGCAAACAGCGACATCATCCCAACAAACCTACGCGCCAACGTCAACAAAGACAAATACGTCGAACTCAAATGGGATACCGTTGCAAATGCTGATTCTTATAACGTATACCGTGACGGTTCCTTAATTGCCAGCAATGTAACAGAGAATCACTACAATGACGAATATCACAGCATCGGCGAAGGATATCACAAATACCATGTGACATCAAACAGCAATGGCAAAGAGTCATTCCATTCCAACGAAGAAAAAATCATCATCGGCGACTATTGCGAATATATCTTCGACATGAACTGCACAGGCGAAAACGGATGGCAAGGCGGCGAAATAACATTGTCTTTCAACAATGAGATGGACGACATCTACTTAACAATGTATTCTGGCAGCAACAAAAAGCAAAGCGTCGTCGTTCCTGCAAACACCGAGATATACGTAAAATGGATTCCAGGATGGGATGACACAGAATGCTCATTCAGCATAAGCGACAACGGCAATGAGATATATAAATCAGAGACTTTGGAAGAAGGTTTGTTAACAACAATAAACTGCGAAGGCAGCGGATCCTGCATCTGTCCTGAAAATCTCATGGCTACAGTATCAGGTCCATACATCGACTTACAATGGAGCTCTCATGTTGAAAACGACAGTTATATGGTGTTACGCAATGGTGAAGTCATAGCAGATAATATCATTTCAAACTATTACACTGACAAAACCATAAACAATTCAGGAACTTACAGCTATGCCATAATAAGCAAAAGAGGCGAATGCACCTCATTGCCTTCTGATTCTGCAACAGCTACCGTCTTGAATTACAACAGAAACATCATCGACATCGTAGCGACATCAGAGAATAACTTTGTCAAGTTAGAATGGAATGTCGACCCAAGCAAAAGCACCCATTCTATCAATTACGATGACGGCAAATATGTCACAAGCATCGGCAGCAGCAGCAATACCTGGGGTATCATGGTGCCAGCAGAAAACCTCAATATCTATGAAGGTGCTAAAATCACTGGAATAGAAATATTCGATGCCACAGAAACCACATACAACTTCAACATCTATAACGGCGACATCCCTAACAACGATAATCTCATTCATAATGAGTCGTTCCAGACAAATAACACCAACGAATTCGTAAGTTTCAAACTATCAAAGAAAGTGGATTTCGATACAGACAAGAACATATGGCTAACAGCCAAGTCTACAGGTACAACGAACCCACCTATCCCTTGCGGCGAATTCGTAGAATCAGATAATAGCAATATGATAAAAGCCGGCGCCTCTTGGAAAAGCGCATCTGGCTACGATATGAACTATTCTTGGCTGATTCGTCTTCATATAGAACAAGATGACACTTTTGTAAATAGCCTGTCCTACAATATCTATAGAGAAGGCAACCTAATTGCTTCTGACGTAAAATCAACGACTTATACAGACCCAGAAGAAAAGAACATCGGCGACAGCATCTGTTATAATATAGGTGTGGTCTACAATAATGCCGACATACTTTATTCCGACAAGACTTGTCTCATAGTGACACCCACAGAGCCTAAGCCTGAACCAGAACCAGAAGACCCAGAACCTGAGGAAGACAAAACACCGAGATTATATCCTAACCCAACAAACAACTATGTCAAGATTTATGACGACAGTATCAGAAATGTCAGAATATATTCTATCACAGGCAATCTTCTCCTTGAAGAAAGCGTAAACTGCAACAAATTGGAAATCGACATGAGAGGTTTCAGTCAGGGTTTATACTTGATTCAAGTCGTCACCGAGACTGAGACGAAAGTTTATAAAGTAGTGAGGAGTTAGGAGTGAGGAGTAGAGACGTATCAATGTTACCTATAAAAATAAACACACATTGATGCGTCTTAATCAATTTATGAGTTAAGGGTTTTCAACATTAATCCTAATTTCAACTCAAAATATGAATATTCATCACCGAGGACGTCGCGTGCCGCCGATAAAGATGTGTCATCGACTTCCTCGAAATATTCTGTTATCGTTTCAAGATGTTCTTTATCCACAAAGTCTTCCACAGCATAAAGACCATTCTTGATAATATCAACGATATGTCCCTCTATAGTAGAACGAGAGAAATTTCTTTCTTTAGCAATCTCATCTACCGACATGCCTTCATCAAGAAGTTCTAAGGTCTTAAGCACGCTGCTCGACAGATTCATCTCTTTCTTCGATTCCTCATCGTCGAAGTTCTTCTGAGCCAGGCCTTCGTATTTCAACACCATATTAATAATGTCAGATCCGAAGCTCTTTATACGTGTGATGCCAAGTTTCGATATTTCTTTAAGTTCTCTTATCGAGACAGGTTTCTGCTCAACGATACGCAGCAAGACCGTTTTAGGAAGTATCTGATTTTCCAGTTTGTCGAACTCTTCTGCCTTTTCCTCACGCCATTTCATCAAGGCATTCAACAAAGGCTGGTCTTTCTTATCCATCGTCTTCGACTTCAACTTTGAAGATGAAAGATTCTCTGCTTCAACAGTTTTCTTGTTTTTCAATTCAAGGAATTTCTCCAAATCAAATCCTTCTTTAGTCATATTGACACAAGCCGTCTTGACATAAAGTATCTCTCTTATCGTATCCAAGACAGTCTTGACCGAAAGGTTGACAGCTTTATTATCGGTCTCGTTTATCTGGTCGCCTATGTTTTCCAACTCATTGAGTTTGTCGAAGAAATAAGCCGAGGCCTTCTTGATTCTCTCTTGAAGAAAGTTGAAGTCGGCATTAGGATTGAGCAATATAGAGTCGATCTGACGAGCGAAGCGTGTCGCCACATCTATTATCTCCTCTCTAAAAAGTCGGCGTCGCTCAGCGATATTATTCACAGCCTCTTTATCAAAGATATTATCATTCTCACGAAGCACCTTGGCAAGTCGGTTCATCTGAGTCTCAAGATTTTCAAAGGAGAACAGATCGAGGATCATATGATGCAAGAACTTATATTCTTCTTTTGCAAGACGTTCTTTGTCTGGTTCAAGAGAAGGTATCTTATCCACAAAAGCATTTATGGTGTTATCGTTAAACAAGATATTATTCTGTATCTTCGACTTAAGCACCAAGCCTTTGAGAGAAGTACAGCGGCTGAGAGCCACATAGACCTGTCCGTGAGTGAAAGCCATCTCTGCATTTAGAATCACCTTGTCGAAAGTAAGACCCTGACTCTTATGTATGGTTATAGCCCATGCAGTTCTCAGCGGAATCTGAGTGAAACTGCCAATCTCCTTCTCCTCTATCTCGTTAGTCTTTTCATTGAGAGTATATTCAAAGTTCTGCCATTGTACAGGCGTCACATTGATGACATTATCATCACATTGAACAACAAGGCCTTCGTCAGAATTATATGATATTATCTTTCCTATCTTGCCATTATAATACTGTTTCTCAGGCGAAGGGTCATTCTTCACGAACATCACCTGTGCGCCCACCTTCAGTTCGAGAGTCTCTTTTGTAGGATATGCATTCTCTGGAAATATCCCATTTATCTCGGCATTGAAAGCAAGCAACTTAGAATCTATAGCATCAAGTTTCTGCTCATTTATCTCATCTGCCTGAGAGTTATGTGTCGTCAGTGTGATATATCCTTCTTTATCTTCAGGATTGAAGTCAGGCATATAACGCTGGTTGAGCAAGTCGGCGCTTTTCTTATCTAGTCTGTTGTTTCTCACCTGATTGAGTATATTGATAAAATCCTCGTCATTCTGGCGATAGATATGATCCAGTTCCACACAGATATAAGGATTGTTGCTCAACACTTTACTATCGAAGAAATATACCGATTTATAATAAGGCTGCAGCAGTTCCCATTCGTTTTGTCGTGCCACAGGAGCCAACTGTTGTATGTCGCCAATCATAAGCAGCTGCACTCCGCCGAAAGCAGCGCTGCTACGACGTGCTTTTCGCAATACGGCGTCGACAGCATCGAGGAGGTCGGCGCGCACCATACTGATTTCGTCAATGACCAGCAAGTCGAGGCTGCGCATGATCTTCAGCTTAGTCTTGCTTATCTTATTAGACAGAAGCGACAACGACTGCTCTCCATCAGGCACTATAGGTCCGAAAGGAAGCTGAAAAAACGAATGTATCGTCACCCCACCCGCATTGATGGCAGCTACGCCGGTAGGAGCGACAATGACCATTCTCTTATATGTACTTGCCGCCAAGTTACGGAGGAAGGTCGTCTTTCCGGTACCTGCTTTTCCTGTCAAAAAGATATGAACGTCCGTGTTTTGCACAAACCTATTCAACATCTCTATCTTATCATTCTTGAACACGTTCATTCTATTTTGCATTTAAATTAAACTAAGGCTGTTGGCTTTTGACCTTTGGATTTTTATCTTTTATAATTCTTTACTCTACAAATTTTCAACTTTCAATTTTCAACTTTCAACTTTCAATTTTCATTTTTTCAATGATACTCTAAACGTTGTTCCTTGTCCAACGACGGACGACTTGACGAAGATTTTTCCTTTATGATATTCTTCTATGATACGTCTCGCCAGAGAGAGTCCAAGGCCCCAGCCTCTTTTCTTGCTTGTATAGCCCGGCTGGAACACCTGCTTGAACATAGTACGCTGCATACCCTTACCTGTATCGCTGACATCAATATAAACGTTATCAGCATCTTCTGTCATCTCCACCGTCAGCACCCCATGATCTTCCATTGCATCGAGGGCGTTTTTAGTGAGGTTCTCAAGCACCCAGCTAAAGAGAGCTGAGTCGAGAGGAACGAAGATTTCTCTGTTAGGTATATTCAGTTCGAACTCGAATTTGTTATTCGAGAAACGGCGTTTCAGATATACCATCGTCTCATTGACAGAAGCCACCACATCGCGAGGTTCCAAAGTTGGGATAGAGCCTATCTTAGAGAAACGTTCTGTTATGACTTTCATCCTATCAATATCTTTCTCCATCTCCACGGTGCCGATGAAAGGAGTGTCCTGCAGTTTCAGCAGTTCAATCCAGCCCACCAAAGATGTCAGAGGCGTTCCGATCTGATGAGCGGTCTCTTTCGCCATACCAGCCCACACCTGATTCTGTTCAGAACGACGAGCATAACTGAACAGCAGATAAGCCACTATGATAAAGAATATGAAGACAAATATCTGCACTATAGGGAAATAACTAACGATACGAAGCAAGTCGGAACTTCTGTAATAAATGTATGCCTTCTCGCCGTTGAGATAATTAAGCTCTATCGGCATATTTTCAGAACTCATGATGCTCAGCTGCTCCTCCACATAATCGCCGTCATTCATCATAGACGAATCGAGGTTGCCATAGCTGAGGATCTCATTCTGAGATTGGTTAAGGATGATGACAGGAACGCCGGCAGCATTATCCGACACATCATTTATAAACAAGGCGAACATATCGTCAAGAACAGTCCTCAACTCAGTATAGATAAGAGACTCGTTATAGTATAAAAACGACTCCCTGCCGTAAATATCTATCTTTATCGGAGGGTAAATGTTAAATTCCATTTGCATTTCGTGGTCGAAAATTTCCTTATCTTGAAATTTCTTAGGAAGGTTTATGGAGAGCGTGATATTATTTTCACTATCCGTAATAACGACAGGAATACTAATGTTACTTTGGATTATATCCAGATAAACCACGATGTTTTCATTGTCTTTTGCAGCCAGGAAACGACGATACGCCATGGCAAGAAGCTCCACTCTTTTACTTTCCTGCACACTGACCTCATCAAAAAAACCTTCGGCATAATTCATCAGTTCTGCATGAGACTGAACAGCTTCCGCCCACATCGCCATCTGCTTCTGCTCCTGCATCGCAAATTTCTTGACCAAGTTATTAGTATAATACATCGAAAGACTTATTATCAGCAATGCTATTACCGACAATGCGATCTTCCATCTTTTTTTCTTTACATATAAATCATTGAACTTTCTCATACCTTAAAATTATGCTCATTAAACGTATCATCATCTCCAATTATTTCATTGCTTTTTAAAGATAAATACGTCTTTACAAATATATAAAATTCTACCGTTTTAAACATATATTTTCGTATCTTTACGCCAAATTATTTTGCATTTTTTATTTGACAATTTAAACAAAACTATGAAGAAATTATTAGTCCTTTTACTGCTAACATTCTGCATCACCAATTTAGGTCAAGCTCAAGGAACATGCGACATCGACCCTGAGTTACAACAGATTCTCAAACAGAAAAGCGATGAACTCATCAGCGTCAACATCATCCTCAAATCACAGATCGACGCACAAAAACTAGAATCCAAAAATCAAGTCTATAGAGACAGAAGCGACAAGAGAAGCAACGTATTAAACGAATTCAAGAGTTTCTCTGAAGCAAGTCAATCAGACGTATTGTCAGTCTTGCAATCAGGAACAAGAAGTAGCAATGTCAAGAACATCCAAAGCCACTGGATCACAAATATGATCAACTGCGAAGCTTCCAGCGAAATCATCTATCAGATAGCACAACATCCTGACGTAGCAGCCATTACTTACAACAAATTGGAATATATGCTCTTCAACGAAGAGATACAAGAAGCCAAGGACGTAAGAGGCTTTATGACAGACAACATCACCAAGATCAAAGCCGACAAAATCTGGGAGCAAGGATACACTGGCAAAGGCATACTCGTATCAATATTAGACACCGGCGTCAACACCGACCATGTCGACTTGAAAGACCACTTATGGGATGGCGGCGACAAATATCCAAACCACGGATTCAACACATTAGAAAACAGCCATAACATCAACGACACTTACGGTCACGGCACACACTGCGCTGGCACAATCTGCGGCGACGGCACCTCTGGCATACAGACAGGCATGGCTCCTGATGCCACTTTGATGTGTATCAAGGTTCTCGGCGACAATGGCGAAGGCTCTGTCAACGCTATCATCAGCGGAGTGGAGTTCTCAATAGAAAACGGCGCCGACCTTTTAAGCCTCTCTCTCGGAGTTGCTTTCCCTGACATTCACACCAGCGGCATCTTCCGTAGAACTTTCGAAAACCTCTTGAGCTTCGACGTCTTGGCAGTTGTAGCAGCAGGTAACGACAGAAGCAAGATAGACGAATACCCAATACCAAGAAACATCAACGCTCCAGGCAACTGTCCTCCACCATGGATCCATCCTGACCAACAAGCCAATGCAGGCGGAGTGTCAAGCGTACTCTGCGTAGGAGCTGTAGATTATAACGAAACCCCAGCATATTTCTCATCTGAAGGACCTGTCACATGGTCAGGATCAGAGTGGGACGACTATAGCCTCAACACTATGGTCAATTTCCAACCTGGAGCTAACGAAAATGAATTCGGTCTCATCCGCCCTGACGTATGCGCTCCTGGTTCTTATATCTTATCTAGCTCTCACACAGACAACAACGGATTCAGCACATTGAGCGGAACATCAATGGCAACACCTTGCGTAGCCGGCGCCGTTGCTCTTCTGTTAGAGAAAAACCCAGACCTCACACCTGCCCTCATCTGCAAATTATTCGAGACAACAGCAGTGAAACTTTCTGACAAGAAAAGCAACAGAACAGGCAGCGGACGCATCGATGCCTTGGCAGCAATGGAGTTGATGGACGAACTTGGTCCAGAGATAGCACTTCAATATAATCCTATTGAAATAACAACAGGCGGCAACATCGCATTGCCCGTAACATTACGTAACGATGGCACCGTTGCAACTCACGACATAGTGCTCAGCCTGACAACAGAAGACACATGCGTAACCATCGTCAACGGAACCGGCAATTACGGAGTATTGCAATCAGGACAAAGCGCAATACAGAATTTTGTGGTAAAGGCAAAGACATCGACACCTGACGAACACGAAATCATATTCACCTTGACAGACATCTCTGAAGAATCTCCAGTTGACGTATGGACAGAGACAATTTCTGTAAAGGTATCGAACAAATGCTATGCGCCAAGCACCATAAGAGCCAAGGCTATTGACGGAAGCAGCATCAGAGTCACATGGTCGCCATCTACAACAGCCCAAAAATACCAAGTGCTACGCGACGGCGAAATAATAGCTACAGTAAACGAAACATCATATACCGACAAAGGCCTTGAAAGTGATACAAGATACTGCTATAGCATAGCGAGCATATGCAACCTCGGACCATCTGAGCCAAGCAAAGAAGCATGCACTCTGACATTGAGCGGCGAAGACATCGCAGAAGAAAACTCTTACTTCAACATCTACCCTAACCCTGTAGATGACAGACTCATCATAAGCACTAACGAAATCATCAAGAAGATAAATATCTACAATATCGTAGGCATCTTGATATACTCCACAGAAGAAGACGTCAACACTATTGACATGAGCGACTTCAACAGCGGAGTCTACTTCATCAACATCAAAACAGAAAACGATTACGTAACAAAACAATTCATCAAAAAATAATCTACCATGAGACGACACCTATTATTATTATTACTATCATTACTTGCATGCCAACTAGGTTTTGCGCAGAACTACAATGTCATCGAGCCGGAACTTCAAGAGGTTCTCAACTCAAAAAGCGCCGACATGATAAGCGTCAACATCATTCTTAAATCAGAAGCTAACATAAGCCATTTAAGAAAAAACATACAAAGCATGGAAGATGCCAAAGCTCAACGTCAAATCGTTGTAAGTGAACTCAAAAGTTTCTCTGAGCAATCACAGAAAGACATTTTATCTATATTAAAAGCTGGTGAGTCAAGCGGCGACATCAATGACATCAAGACACACTGGTTGTCGAATATGATTAGCTGCACTGCTAGCAAAGACTACATCTACTTATTGTCAGAACATCCCGACATCAAGATTTTAGGATACAACAAGACAGAGTTTTTATTATGGGAAGAAAATGTAAAGCCAGCAGAACCTCAAAGAGGAATAGCACCACACGTAAAACATGTTAATGCCGACAAAGCATGGAATCTCGGTCTCACTGGCGAAGGCGTCCTCGTCGGCGTGATAGACACTGGTGTCAACTTCCATAAAGACATTGCCAACAGCCTATGGGACGGCGGTGAAGAATATCCAAACCACGGATACAACACCTTTGAAAACAGCCACGACATCACAGACGGCTTCAACCACGGCACACACTGCGCTGGCATCATCTGCGGCGACGGCACTTCTGGAACACAGATAGGTGTAGCTCCTGACGCTACAATCATGTGCGTCAAAGTCATGGACGACGCTGGCAGCGGCAACGCTAATTCAGTATGCTCAGGAATAGAATTCGCAATAGAACACGGAGCCGACGTATTGAACATGTCATTAGGTTTCCCTAACGCATCAAACTCTACACGCGAGGCATTACGTCAGACATACGAAAACGCACTAGAAGCTAATGTCGCCATCGTAACAGCAGTAGGCAACGACGGTATGCTCAACCTCACCTTCCCTGTGCCTAACAGCGTCAGAGTGCCAGGCGGCTGCCCTCCTCCATGGCTCCACCCTGACCAACAAGCTAATCCTGGCGGACTATCAGCATGTATTGCTGTAGGTGCAGTCAACTCTTCAAATAAAGTAGCTGACTTCTCATCAAGAGGACCTTTCACATGGCAGACAACAGCTTACGAAGACTATCCTTACCTCCCAGGAAGAGAGATAGGCCTCATCCGTCCTGACGTATGCGCCCCTGGCGTCGGCATCATATCATGCAGCAACACCAACAGCGGCGGCTATGCTAGCATGGACGGAACATCACAAGCAACACCTTGCGTGACTGGCGTGATATGCCTTATGTTACAGAAAAAATCTCACCTCACTCCAGCTCAGATATGCGAAGCTCTCGAGACAACAGCAACAAAACTGTCTGAGACAAAAAGCAATGAGACAGGCTCAGGCTGCGTCAACGCATTGCTCGCTTTAGAAGAGATAGAAAACTATAAAGATATCACTGGCATAGAAGATAACTTCGCAAATAATGTCAGCATATATCCAAATCCTGCTAAAGACAGATTATACATCGAGACTGAAACAGAAATCGAGGATATAGCAGTTTTTGATATTTACGGAAGACACCAAGTTACCGAGACACCAAGTCACCAAGAAATGATATCAATAGATATTTCTAATTTGAATAGCGGAGTTTATTTCATTAAGATAAATACTGCAAACGGGAATATTGTAAAGAGATTTGTTAAAGATTAAAACGTTGTGCAGACGTGTCAATTTTCAATTTTCAACTTTCAATTTTCAATTAAAAAAAATTGTATCTTTGTAACCTTATCTAAACAATACGGTTATGGATTACAATTTTAATGAAGTAGAAAAGAAATGGCAAGAATATTGGCGTAACAATAACATCTATAAAGTTGATATTGATAACAACAAGCCAAAATTTTATATCTTAGACATGTTCCCATATCCATCGGGCGCAGGTCTTCACGTAGGTCACCCTCTCGGTTATATTGCATCTGACATCTATGCTCGTTACAAACGTCTCAAAGGATTCAACGTCCTTCACCCAATGGGTTACGACGCATACGGTCTCCCTGCAGAACAATATGCTATCCAAACAGGTACACACCCTGCTATCACAACAGAGAAGAACATCAACCGTTATCGCGAGCAGTTGGACAAAATCGGTTTCTGCTACGACTGGGACCGCGAAGTACGCACCAGCGACCCTGCTTATTACAAATGGACTCAATGGACATTCATCCAACTTTTCAACTCATATTATTGTAACCAGACAAAGAAAGCTCAGCCTATAGCCGACTTGGTAAAGAGATTCGAGTCACAAGGCACAGAAGGTTTGGACGCTGCTTGCAGTGCACCACTCACATTCACAGCTGAAGAATGGAAAGCAAAGAGCGAGAAAGAACAACAAGAAATCTTGATGAACTACCGTCTCGCTTACTTAGCAGACACTATGGTTAACTGGTGTCCAGAACTCGGCACCGTTCTCGCTAACGACGAAGTCGCCGACGGTCTCTCAGTACGCGGCGGTCACCCTGTAGTACGCAAGACCATGAAACAATGGTTACTCCGTATCACAGCTTACGCAGAACGTCTCCTCGAAGGCCTCGAAACAATAGACTGGAGCGAGTCAATCAAAGAAGTACAACGCAACTGGATCGGCAAGTCAATGGGTGCATCATTGTTATTCGACATCGCCGACAAAGACATCAATATAGAAGTGTTCACCACACGCGCCGACACCTTATTCGGTGCTAGCTTCATGGTGTTGGCTCCTGAACACGAAATGATCAGCGAGCTCGTCACTGAAGAACAACGCGCTGCTGTTGAAGAATACGTCACATGGGCAAAGAACCGCTCAGAACGTGAACGTATGGCAGAAGTGAAGAAAGTATCAGGCGTATTCACTGGCGCTTACGGCATCAACCCATTCACCGGCGCTAGAATCCCTATCTGGGTAGCCGACTATGTACTCATGGGCTACGGCACCGGCGCTATCATGGCAGTACCTGCTCACGACAGCCGCGACTTCGCATTTGCACGTCACTTCAACTTACCTATCACACAAGTCGTTGCAAAACCAGGCGAAGAACCATCAGACGCATCACAATGGACAGAATCATTCGACGCTAAAGAAGGCGTGATGGTCAACTCAGAATTCCTCAACGGTCTCACAGTGAAAGAAGCCATCGCTACAATGATTGCTAAAGTTGAAGAAATGGGCATCGGTAAAGGCAAGACCAACTACCGTCTCCGCGACGCTATATTCAGCCGTCAACGCTACTGGGGCGAACCATTCCCAATGTATTACAAAGACGGAATGCCTTACGCTTAAGTCGGAGG
>JAZKYV010000061.1:0-13757 GCA_045612345.1 Bacteroidales bacterium | reverse complement strand
AAAATTGGCTGTCAGCAATCAGTAGAAAATTAACTTTCAGTTTTCAATTTTCAATTTTCAACTCAAAACAGCTCCGTCAGGAGCGGCAGTTCCCAGGCAGGTGATGAAGCACGCAGTGCGGAATCCCTGCAAAATAAGATTGGAAAAAAATCAAAGCGCCGACGGTGCGACAGAAAAAAACTCTGTCGTGCCTTCAGCACTTTTTATATCACTATGGTTATGAATGCAGGGGTTCCGTGCTTCGCACTACACCGCCTGCCTGGAAACTGTCGTCACTACGTGACTTTTTGGGCGACGGAAATCGGCGACGGAAACGGATGCGGAGAAAAATACGTAAAGATTCGCGCGATACGTGGAGTCGATTACAATTTTATCGAGAATTTCTTCAGTCTCTCGTCGAGCATATTCGCAGGAATTGTATCGGAGATATTCTTCGCAATGACGTTAAGAAGTCTTTCCTTGACGTAGTCGTTTCTCACAACCAAAGAAATCTCTCTGTTAGGTTCAGGGTTGACGATAGGTCTGACGTTAGCCTTTTGTTGTTCGGTCAATAAGTCGATTTGTAATTCCGGGATGATGGTATAACCTCCGTTGGTGTCGACAATCTTTATCAAAGTGTCGATGCTTCCGGCCTCGTATGTGGTGGAGAAACCAGAGTCTGATTCGCAGAGTCGCATCACCTGATTACGCAGGCAGTGTCCTTCTTTCAGGACCCAGAGGTGTTCGGTAGGAATGTGATTCATCTCATACTCCTTAATTATATTATATAAAGGCTCGCTAGGAGAGACGTAAGCGAAGAATCTTTCATAATAAATAGGAATCTCCAAGAAATTCGGGTTGTTCAAAGGCGTCGCTAACAATGCCATGTCGATTTCAGCCTTTTCCAGTTGATTGATGATTTCGGCTGTGGTTATTTCCTTCACATGGAGATTTATGTTAGGATTTCTTTCTTGTAATACGTTGAATAACTTAGGTAAGATATAAGGTGCAACAGTCGGGATGATGCCTAATACAACCTTGCCTGACTCTTGTTGTTTTTCAGTAAGCGCTAGTTCCTTGAACTGTTTTGCATTATATAAAATCACCTTGGCCTGGTCGATGAGACGCATTCCTATTTCAGTAGGAGCAATAGGCTGAGCCTTTCTGTCGAAGATGTTTATTTCGAGTTCTTGTTCCAGTTTCTGTACCATCATGCTGAGCGTGGATTGTGTCACATGGCATGATTCAGCAGCCTTGACGAAATGACGATATTTGTCAAGCGCGACGATGTATTCTAATTGTTGTAATGTCATATCAATCGAAATTTTCGATACAAAGATAGAAAATATCTGTTTGACAAATACATGTTTTGCATATTATTTTTGCAGTGTAAATGAACAAAGCCAGACGGCTTAAGGTTAATAAAAAAATAAAATAACAAATTAAAACATAAATAAAATGGAAACAAACAACACAACAATAAACGTAATGCCAAGAATTGGCGACACAGCTCCAGCTTTCACAGCAAAAACAACACAAGGTGTAATCAACTTCCCATCAGATTATAAAGGCAGATGGAAGATATTGTTCAGCCACCCAGCCGACTTCACACCGGTATGTACCTCAGAGTTCATGTCATTCGGCAAACTTGCTGACGAATTCGAAAAACTCAACACACAGTTGGTAGGACTCTCAGTCGACGGTTTGTACAGCCACATCGCATGGTTGCGTACCATCAAAGAAAAGATCGACTGGAAAGGCATGAAGAATATGGAGATTCAATTCCCTCTCATCGAGGACATCACAATGGAAGTCGCTAAGAAATATGGCATGATTCAGCCAGGAGAAAGTTCGACATCGGCAGTGCGTGCGGTCTTCTTCATCGACCCACAAGACAAGATTCGCACTATCATGTACTATCCACTCGCACTCGGTCGTAACTTCGATGAAATCATGAGAGTCTTGGTCGCTTTGCAGACAGCAGACAACTTCGGCGTGGCGATGCCAGCCGACTGGCGTCCAGGTGATGAAGTCATCGTTCCAACAGCAGGATCATGCGGCGTGGCAAAAGAAAGAATGCAAAGCTCAGAAGATGAAATGCACTGCTACGACTGGTTCTTCTGCACCAAGAAATTAAGTAAGGAAGAAGTTGAAAAAGCTTTAAACCTCTAAAAAATTAAAACCCTAAAACTCTAGAATTTAAAGTTCTAGAGTTTTAAAATTCTAATGATATGAAAGCAATAAATATAACAAAGGAAGAATTCCTGAATAAGGTGATGGATTATGAAAGTAATCCTACTGAATGGAAATATAAAGGTGACAAGCCTGCAATCATAGATTTCTATGCATCATGGTGTGGACCATGCAAGATGTTGGCTCCGGTACTTGATGAGCTTGCCAATGAATATGACGGAAAGGTATATATTTATAAGGTAGACACCGAAGTGGAGGAGGAGTTGTCACAAGCATTCGGAATACGCTCCATTCCTACAATGTTATTTGTACCGATGGAAGGACAGCCTATGATGACACAAGGCGCATTGCCGAAAGCGGAAATTGAGAAGATAATAGAACAAAGGCTGTTGAGCTAAGGCTATTGAACTTTATAAAAAAAGCAGGCCACTGGTTTGAAGTGGTCTGCTTTTTTGTTCAATGGCCAAAAGCCAAAAGCTAATTGCCAAATTATTTAGCAACGCTGATACGTTTTACAGCAACGCCGTTTTCTGTTGCGATGCGTACCATATAGATACCAGCTTCGTATTGTGACATGTTGATGATTGCGTTGTCTGAGTTGACTTCGTTGTCATAAACTACTTGTCCTAATACGTTGTTGATAGTGATGCGTCTCATGTTTTCAGCTGTGATGTTGAGCATGTCTTTAGCAGGGTTAGGATAAACCATCATGCCTTTGACGCCGTTTTCATCAATCTTAGTAACTTCAACGACTACATAGTTTTTGCCCAATTCGCCGTATGCTGTTGCAGGTTCTGATTCGCATGTTTCATCGCCGCGTGAATATACAGATGTAACTTGGTAGTAGTAAGTGCCTCTGTCAACTTCGTCGAAGTAGTTGTTAGCTTCTGTTTCGCCGATTAATTGGTAGTTGCCTTCTGTTGTGCTACGGTAGATGTTGAAGTGATCGAAGTCACCATTGTCTCTTGTTACTTCTGTTGATACGTAAGCTCTTAAGAACCATGTGTAGTTGAATTCTGGATTCAAAGCTAACAAGTCGCTCCAACCGCTGCCGTCTGATGAGATCCATCTTCCGTTAGGGTTGCCTGTGCCTGCTGTTGCTACTGCAGGATAGTCAGCGCCGCTTTGGTAGATTGTAACCCAGATGTTTTCTTCGCCTGATACATATACAGGTTCTGCTAATTTTACTTCGAAGATACCTTCTTCTTCAGGACCAGCGAAAGTGAAGTCTTGTGAATAAACTGCTTTTTCAGGAGCGAAGTCACCGCCGTAAGAGATTGTCAATGAAGCGTCACCTGCAACCTTGTTATATAAAGCGACTTTGGTAAGTTTTGTTCCAGCATATTGTGCTAAGTCTTTAGCAGGGAACATGATACCCCAATGGATTTGACCGCCATAGCCGAATGTCTTAGCTGGTGTGCCATCATCATAATATAACCATTCTTTTACGTAAGGCCATATCAATGTAGCGCCGAATGTGCCGTCTTCTTTTAATGTTGTTTCACCATAGAGGTTTTGTGGTTGAACACAAACCAATGGTTCTTTTACAACGAGAGTTTTTGTTAAAGGACATGACATTGCGTAGTAAGACTCGCCGCCATAAACAACTCTGATAGTGTAATCTACAGATTCTTCATCACCTACGATAGGGTCTGTGAATGTTGTTTCTTTTATTGGTTCTGGAGTGATGAGTTCGCCGTTACGGAAGATGAGAGTACCGATAGGTTCAATTGTTGTAACTTCAGGGTCGTCTGCTATTGATTCATCTTTTTCGCCAACGAAAGCACGAATCATCCATGTGCCGTACCAGCCTTCTCCTAACCAGTTAGCATCGTACCATGATGAACCATTGTCAGATCTCCAGCGGCTGTTAGGGTCGCCCATGTCTGCTGAGTAAGCAGCTACATAAGAACCTGAACCGTATTCGTTTGAGAATTGGATCCAAACGTTTTCTTTACCGCTGATAGTAACAGGATTGTCTAATTCGATTTCAACATAAGATTTCTTGCCTGTTGTTTCGTATGTCTGTACGTGAACCATATTGCCAGGAGCGATGTCACCGCCTTCGTGGATAGAGAATGCTCCGCTATGACCTGAGTAGTCGTAGATAGCAACTTTTGTGATAGGTCTTTTTGCATAGTCAGCAATCAATTCGGCAGGGAACATGATAGCCCAGTAAAGTTGTGTAGATGCCATTGTTGATGCATCGAAGTTGCCGTCTGCTGATTCAAATACGCCATTGTCGTAGTATAACCATTCGCCTTCTTCTCTGTTGCCTCTTGTTGAGCCTGATGTCAAGCTGATGTTGTCAACTTTAATCCAAGAGTTGTCTCTTGAGTCGTAGTGACGGAATGCGATATAAACAGCTTGGCCTGCGTATGCGCTGAGGTCGACTGTTCTTTCAAACCATTGTCCTTGTGTTGAGTATTCTTCAACTTCACCAGCTTCTAATGTTTCATCGAAGATGACAGTAAAGTCGTTGATATTGTTGTTGCTCTTTGTAGAGATAGCGATACCGTAATGTTCGTTAGGTGCGTATTTTGACTGTGCAGCAACGCTGTATGTAAGTTTTGAACCAGCAACGATGTTGCATTTGCCAGAAACCAAGAAGTTGTTAGGGTTGAGGGCTTTGCCAAGTTCTGTTTCGTATGACAATGAAGTAGCGCAGTATGTGTTGTTGATACCGAAGCCTTCGTAAGTGAATTCTGCTGTGTTTCTCCAGATGAAACTGTCGCCGTCACCGTCGATAGTTGTCCATCCTTCTAATGAACCATTGTCGAAGTTGACTGAGAAGTCATAAACAGGTTCTGGTTCTGCTTCGTATGTTGGCATCTCCCATGTGAGGACTGCGTTGTTTTCTTCTTTGCTTGTTTTGAAGTTAACAGCATTAGCGAATTCTCTGCAGCTTGTGTATGTCCATGTATATTCTAACATTACGTTTTGATCTTTAGGGAAGATAGTTGTTGTGTATTCTTTACCTTCAACTAATGATGATGTTTCATGTTGGAAATATTTTGCAGATACGTTTGTTGCAACGAGTTCACCGTTGAGCTGAACGTCGAATGTTGTGTTAGCATTTGCGTAATCCCACATAGCCCATGCTGTTGGAGAAACGTAAAGACCGTCGACGAGTTCTGGCATTTTTTCTAATATGCAAGCTGTTGTTGTTTCTTCATAAACAGCGATGTTTCCAGATGTAGGATAGTATCCTTCTAAAGAAACTGTGTATTTATAATCACCTCTACGGACTGTGAATTGGTGGTGACCGTTTGCATCAGCTGTTGCTTCGTATTTGTATTGAGTTTCTTTTGTGTTGCTTAAAGTGATGATAGCACCAGCAGTTGAACCATTGTCGTCACCAGCTACTGTGAAGTTAACAACAGTGTTCATGTCTTTTTCAATAACATTTGACCAAGCTATTCTTGAAGCTATTGCTACTGCACCTTCTGAGATTTGAGCTGTTACTTTTACGTCGTCGATACCGATACCGAAGTTACCTGTGCCTTTGTGATCTTCATTTACGAAAGCGAGGTAAACTGTTTTTCCAGAACATGCTGAGATGTCAACAGATGCTTGCTTCCAAATGAAGTTTGATTGTTCAGACCATAATTCTGACCAAGGACCTTCTGCTGATTCTGAATATTTTATGTGTAATGTGTTGCCTGGGTTTTCGAATAAACCTGGAGCAGCGTAGTTGAAGCTGAGTGTTGGCTCAACAGCTTTTGTCAAGTCAAGAGCTGGTGTTACCATGTAGAAGTCAGATTCATCGTTGCCACCGTAAGAGAAAGCGAATTTGTCGCCTGTATAAGGAGCGATGATTGTTGTGATAGTTTCTGATGCAGACCATGGACCTAACATGCTTGAAGATGCGGGAACTGATAATTTTGTCCAACCTTCTGGTAAGTTAGGATATTCTGTAGTTTCGAAGCCTTCTTCCAAGAGTGTTTCAACGCCGCCACGAGTTTGTTGTTCGTATAAAGCAGCAACGCCCCATTGGTAGATGCCCCATTCTTGTTCGCTCCATTTGCTGTCTTGGTATGCTGTTTCTGTTACATTGTTAGCGATAACTGTTGTGTTGCCGCCGTCTTTTGCTCTGTAGACTCTGTAGCCGCATGGTGTTTGTGTTGCATCGAAATCATCCCATGCCCATGTGAGGTTAACGTCGTTTCCGTTTTCAGCTGCAACAACGTCTTTAGCTTTGTTGAGCATGCCGTCACTTAATTTGATGTTGTCAACTAAGATAGTGCCTTGGTCGTCCATTGTGTAGTGAAGAATGCCGATGTAAACTTCTTGGTTGGCTAAATATTCAAGAGAAATTTCAACCTTGTTCCATTCTGTTGCAGAAGCTAAGGTTGTCTCATCTTGTAATGAGGTGAATGATACACCGTCTAAAGAATAAGCGATGCCGATGCCGTATTTTTCAACAACTTTTTCAGCGTCTAAAGGTTTGACGTCGAAGGTGATTTTTGATGTTGGATAAATGGCGTATTTCTTTGTTGTTGAGAAAACATTGTTTGGTTTGAGGTACTCTGATGATTGTGAATAGATGTAACCTTCGCCAGAAATAAGCCAGCAGTAACCATCGTTATCGACGTCTACGGTTTTCCATCCTGCGATAGAGCCGTCGTTGAAGTCGTAGAAGAACTTGGAGTCTGCGCCTTCGACTTCAATTGCTTGCAATGCCAATGGCAAGAAAAATACCATTAACAATAAACTAGCTAAAAACTTTTTCATACTGATAATAAATTAGTTAATAATAAATGATTTTAAATTTTAATGCAATTGAAAAATGTAAAAAAACAAAAGTAGTGATTAATTTATTTGTCTACAAATATATAACAAAATATTAAGTTTTTATAAAAAACACCTAATAAAAAAAGAGACCGATTTTAAGGTCGGTCTCTGTATAAATAATGTTGTTTATTTCTTATTTGACAACTAATTTTTGGATGCTGCGGTTGCTGCCTTCTTGGATGCTGATGAAGTATATTCCGCTGTTTAAATCTTCGATGTTGATTGTTGTATTGCCTGAGAATTCAACTTCTTTTACGCTGCGTCCTACCATGTCGATGATGTTTGCTTTAGCATTGAGTTCTGATTCAATGTAAAGTACAGATGATGCAGGGTTTGGATATACATTGAAAGCGTTTGCGAATTCTTCTACTCCTTCTGTATCTTCTTCAACGTCTGAAGCAAGTCTGATGTCAACAGTATATTCACCTGTTGCTGATACTACGAAATAGTATGTGCCTGCAGGAAGGATAGCGTTTTGTATACCAACGCCGTTGATTGATGTGTTTGCCAAAACGATGTTGTCGATTACGAGTGCTGTAGCATCTTCACCGCTGCAGTTGAAGTGACGGAATCCTACATAAACTTCTTGACCTTCATATTTTTCAAGTGATACCATTTCATGTTTGTAGTCAGTGTAGTTGATGGTTGTTTCCCATACGATATCCCAAGTCTTTTTGTCTGTTGACACTACTACTGCATAATGTTCTTTGTTGTAGTATGTGCTGAGGTCTGATGATTTAGCGTCCCATGACAATACTGATTTTTTTGAGATAGGGTATTTTGATGCAGTCACGATGTAGTTGTCTGGAGTCAAATTGCCGTAGTATTGTGTGTAAGAATATATTGCGATAGATCCGTCAGGTCCGCTTGTGAAAGAGTTGCCTGCTTGGCTGAGATTCCAGTGGTTGCCGTCGCCGTCATTTTCAAATACGCCCCAGCCTGAAGGACTGCCGTTGTTGAAGTCATATGAGAAGATGATTTCTGCGTTTTCATCTGCTGCAATCTCTGGTTTGTAGAAGTTGTTTTCACATGGTCCGCCGTAACCATCGAATTTTTCTTGATAGATAGCAAGTGCGCTGTTGTCGCCTTCGATATTTGCAAAGATGATAGCATCTTCTTCAAATACAGCTTTGTAAACTACGTCAGCGCCTTCAGCGATCAATGAGTAGTTGTTTTCAAAACCTTCAACGCTTGCTGTTGCAGTGAAAGGCAATGTGATTGTTTCTGCTGTTTCCCAAACGTCTTTTTCTTCTGGGAAATATACTGTAGCTTTGACTTCAATAGTGTCAACGCCTAAAGTGTGTTCAACGACGATTCTGCCAGTGACTTCACCTTCAACGTCTGATTCGCCGTGATAGATGTCTGTTTGATAAGGATTGCCTTCTGATACGGTTGGTGGATAATAAATGTCATAAACGATGAAGAAAGGATCTAATGACTTGATAGAGTAGATGGTGTATTCTTCACCTGTTGTTCCGAGTTCTATTGTGAGTGGTTTCATCCATGCGCCTGAAGCACGAAGACCGAGGTCTACTGGATCTGGGTTTACAGTTAAAACTGATTCCCCGTCTCTTACGGTGCTAGCGTTTAATGTTAATGAAGCTGCCATGACGAACAGCATTAAGAATGTGTAGAGTTTTTTCATAATGATTGAATTTAGTTAAATAATACATCACAAATATATAAAAAAAGTCAGCGTTCAAAACGCTGACTTTAAAAATATTTTTACAGTTTTCTACTGATTTCTTTGATTGTGTAACCTTCGATGATGTCTCCGACTTTGATGTCGTTGTAACCGTCGATGTTAAGACCGCATTCGAAACCTGCACTGACTTCCTTGACGTCGTCTTTGTAGCGTTTCAATGAGCCTAATGAACCAGTGTGGACAACGATGCCATCTCTGATGATACGAATCTTGGTTTGACGGTTGACTTTTCCGTCGAGAACCATACAACCTGCGATACGGCCGACCTTGCTGATGTTGAAGACCTCTCTGATCTCGATGTTACATGTAACAACCTCTTCGATTTCTGGAGCCAACATACCTTCGATAGCTGATTTGATTTCTTCGATGGCAGTGTAGATGATAGAGTAGAGGCGAACATCGATTTCTTCTTTCTCTGCAAGACGTCTTGCTTGAAGTGTAGGACGTACGTTGAAACCAACGATGATAGCATTTGATGCTGAAGCCAATAAGATATCTGATTCGCTGATAGCACCGACTGACTTGTGGATAACGTTGACTTGTACCTCTGGTGTTGAGAGTTTCAACAATGAGTCTGCCAAAGCTTCTGATGAACCGTCAACGTCAGCCTTAACGATGATGTTGAGTTCTTTGAAGTCGCCGATAGCGATACGTCTTCCGATTTCGTCCAAGGTGATGTGTTTTTGTGTACGCAAACCTTGTTCTCTTTGTAACTGTTGACGACGTGAAACGATTGACTTGACTTCTTTTTCATCATCGAATACGTTGAAGTTGTCACCTGCTTGAGGAGCGCCGTTGAGACCTAACATCAATACTGGTGTTGAAGGACCTGCAGACTTGACAGCCTTGTTCTGTTCGTTGAACATAGCCTTGACCTTACCGTATGTTGTACCAGCGAGAACCATGTCACCGACTTTAAGTGTTCCGTCTTGAACCATGATCTTAGCAACATAACCGCGACCTTTATCCAAAGCAGACTCGATGATAGTACCCTTAGCAGCTTTCTTAGGATTTGCTTTGAGATCCAAGAATTCAGCTTCCAATAAAACTTTGTCTAACAATTTGTCAACGTTGAGACCTTGTTTAGCAGAGATTTCTTGTGACTGATATTTACCACCCCATTCTTCAACGAGGATGTTCATCTGTGCTAATTCTTGATATATCTTTTGTGTGTTAGCTGTAGGCTTGTCGATTTTGTTGATAGCAAAAACGATAGGAACGTTAGCTGCTTGAGCGTGGTTGATAGCTTCAACTGTCTGAGGCATAACGCTGTCGTCAGCTGCGATAACGATGATAGCAACGTCTGTCAAGCTTGCACCACGAGCACGCATAGCTGTAAAAGCTTCGTGACCTGGAGTGTCCAAGAATGAGATTTTCTTGCCTGATGCTGTTGTTACTTCGTAAGCACCGATATGTTGTGTGATACCACCGGCTTCACCTGCTGCAACATTAGCATTACGGATGCTGTCCAAAAGTTTTGTCTTACCGTGGTCAACGTGACCCATAACAGTTACGATAGGAGCTCTTGGGATCAAGTCTTCTGGTCTGTCTTCTTCTTCGTTGCTTGACAAAGCTTCTTGAACGTCGATGCTGATGAATTCAACTTTAAATCCGAATTCTTCTGCAACTAATGTCAAGATTTCAGCGTCAAGACGTTGGTTGATAGAAACGAAAACACCTAAACTCATACATGTTGAGATGACCTTTGTTACAGGTATGCTCATCATGTTAGCCAACTCGTTCGCTGTAACGAACTCTGTGACCTTGAGGATTTTCTTTTCTTCCATTTCTTGGAGTCTTTCTTCCTCCAACTCGTTTGCTATGTTGTGACGTTTTTCGCGACGGTGTTTTGAAGTCTTTGACTTGCCAAGTGGTGACAAACGTGCCAAAGTCTCCTTGATTTGTTTTTGGATTTCTTCGTCTGAAAGCTCAACTTTTTCTTCAACAACAGGTTTTACAGGCTTCTTGAACTTATCGTTCTTGTTGCGCTTGTCATTACGTTTGTCATCGTTAGGTTTTGCGCCGCCTTGTTTGTTGTTATTATTATTGTTGTTGCTATTCTTGTTGGCGTTGTTGTTGCCACCCTTGTTATTATTGTTGTTAGCGTTGTTGTTATTGCCTTCGCTGTTGGCTACACTGCCTTCAGCGCCAATACGTTTGCGCTTTTTCTTCTTGTCTTTGCCAAAGCCTTTGCTGTCATCGCCTGATGATGCAACAGGTTGCTTAGCCTTTGGCTTACGTTCTGTAGGAAGCTCAATCTTGTCGAGGATCTTTGGACCTTCCAACTTCTTGACTTCTGTACGAATGAAGTTGACAGGTTTTTGCTCTTGACCTTGTGTTTGAGCTTGAACTTGGTTTTGACCCTGATTTTGACTTTGACTTTGGACTTGAGCTTGAACTTGAACAGCAGGTTTTACCTGTTGTTGAGGTTTGTTGTCCGTTGTCTGTTGTCTGTTGTCAGAATTCTTTTGTTTGTTATCTTTTTTGTCCTTAGATTTTTTGTCTTCTAATGGGATTTTACCCACTACATTAATATGTATGCCGCTATTATTTTTCTTGTCCGAATTGTTTGTATTGATGTCCTTTTTAGGTTCTGCAGCAACAGGTTTTGCTGTTACTTCAGTTTCCTTTTTAGGTTCTGCTGGAACTTCTACAGCCTTAGGAGCTTCAACGATAGTTTCAGCTGCTTTAACTTCTTTAACTTCTGCTTTAGGAGCTACGACTTCCTCTTTTTTAGTCTCGACTTTAGGTTCCGCCTTGACTTCTTCTTGAGGTTTTTCTTCTTTCTTTTCAACAGTTTTTTCTACCGGAGCTTTCTTTGGCTTGTCTTCGGTAATACTGCCGTTGATACGAATTGTAACTTCTTCATCTTCAAAATCATCTTTTGAATCATCGTTCTTAACTGATTCAACGGTGATGCTTTTGCCTTTATAGCTGAAGTCGCCGAGTTGGTCGGCATTTTTCTTTACTTCTTTTTCGCCTTGATATTCCTTAACGAGGAGGGCATACATTTCTCCGTTAAGTTTTGTGTTAGGCGATGAGTCTAATTGGTAGCCTTTCTTTCCAAGGAATTCAATGATTGTGGACATACCAATATTGAATTCTTTTGCGGCTTTTGATAATCTGATGTTATTCTTTAAATCTTCGGACATATATTGTTCTTGTATTAATTCTTAAATAATTTTATTGATCGTCGTCTTCAAATTCAGCTTTGAAAATCTCAAGGATTTCGACTACTGTCTCGATTTCGAGGTCAGCACGTGTTGCTATTTCTTCTGCTGTGTAAGCCAATACTGACTTAGCTGTATCGCAACCCATGTTTCTTAAGCTGTCGATGATCCATTCATCGATTTCGTCAACGAATTCTTTAAGATCGACGTCGTCTTCCATTTCAGCTTCTTCAGTGTTACGGTAAACATCGATTTCGTAGCCTGTCAATTTACCAGCCAATTTGATGTTGTAACCGCCTTTACCGATAGCTAAGCTTACTTGGTCGTTTTCCATGTAAACTTCAGCGACTTTCTTTTCGTCATCGAGAACGATTGATGAAATTTTAGCTGGGCTTAAAGCTCTTGTGATGAATAAGTCAGCTTTTGTTGTGTAGTTGATAACGTCGATGTTTTCGTTACGAAGTTCTCTTACGATACCGTGGATACGTGAACCTTTCATACCAACGCATGCGCCAACTGGATCGATGCGGTCGTCGTATGATTCAACAGCGATTTTTGCTCTTTGACCTGGTTCTCTGACGATCTTGCGGATAGTGATCAAACCATCATAAACTTCTGGAACTTCCATTTCGAATAAACGTTGCAAGAAGATTTCTGATGTTCTTGACAAGATGATGACAGGAGATCCGTTCTTGTTTTCAACGCTCTTGACGATAGCTCTGATAGTGTCACCTTTCTTATAATTGTCAGAAGGGATTTGTTCCATTTTTGGAAGAACTAATTCGATGCCGTCTTCGTCAACGATCAATATTTCCTTACGCCAAACTTGGTAAACTTCAGCTGTGATGATTTCACCAACTTTGTCTTTATATTTCAAGAAGATGTTTTCCTTTTCGAATTCCATGACTTTTGTCTGGAGGTTTTGGCGGATGGCCAAAATTTCTCTTCTGCCGAAGTCCTTGATTTCAACTACTTCTGAAACTTCTTCGCCAACTTCAAAGTCAGGCTCGATTTTGATAGCTTCAGAATATTCGATTTCGCTTAATGGATCTTCAACGTTACCATCTTCAACAACTGTACGATTGTGATAAATTTCGAGAACACCTTTGTCAATATTGACGATGATGTTGAAATATTCATCGCTTCCATATTTTTTTGCAAGCATAGCTTTGAACACATCTTCAATAATGTGCATCATTGCTTCACGATCAATATTCTTGAATTCTTTAAATTCAGAAAAGGTGTCGATTAAATTTAATATTTCCATATAGTTTTTAGAAACTTAAAAGTTAATGTATGGTTTAATTTCTTTAATATCAGAGAAAGATAATTCAGTTGTTTTGCCGTAGGTTGTTTTTCTCAACTTGCCTAACATCTTGATTGTTGCTTCTTGGGCTTCTATTTTTTCTTCGTTGAAAGAAATGAGTTTGTAGACTTTCTTGATGCCTTCGTTGCTTAAAATCTCAAGTTCTTTTTCTACGTATTTGTTCAACTGACGGTGTTTTAACAAAGGATAGTCGATTCCTGCAGAAGAAACGCTGAGTTCGTAATCTTCAACTTCTCGGTCGAGGCGGCCTTCGATGAAACGGCTTAACTCTACGCAGTGATCGATTGTGACAGAACTGTCAGCATCGATATAAACGTTAATTACATTGCTCTTGGAAACTGTGATGTCGACAACGAAACGATCTGAGTTTTCTAAAGCTTCGTTGGCTAATTCTGTTATTTGATCCTTTGTTATCATGGTAAATTTTTGACAATAAAAAAACCTGTTACATTCCGTAGCAGGTCTTCAATTTATAATTTTGTTGTCGAACAAGGATTCGAACCTTGACAGGCAGAACCAAAATCTGCAGTGCTACCATTACACCATTCGACAATCATTATTTCGTATCTTGAATGTGAGTGCAAAGATA
>JAZKYV010000060.1:0-50990 GCA_045612345.1 Bacteroidales bacterium | reverse complement strand
TTAGCTGCATCTAACAAGTCTTCGTCGATAGTAATGCTGCCGATATAGTTGAGGTCGGCTTGAGTTACTGTAGCGCGGTGGATTTTTGATTTAAGGACTTCGATATTCATATTAAAATATTCTAACGTTATCAATTAAACGGACTGGACCGAGTTGAAGAGCTACGAAGATACGAGCGTGTTCGCATTCGTTCCAGTTTTCGATGGATTGTAAATTTATTTCGTCTGTTATCTCGACATATTCAACGTCAAACTCTTTGATCTCTGCGTATTTAGCGAGAGCGTATTCTCTCATTTCTGCAGGTGACATTGAATTTTGTAGAGACGTCACTCCTGTGGCGTCTATTTTTGATACAGCATCCTTCAATGTAGCGAAGATTTTTGGTGCTATAGCGCGTTCTTCTTCGTTGAGGCGTACGTTACGTGAACTCATTGCGAGACCGTCGTTTTCTCTTATGATAGGACATGGGACAATCTCGAGGTTCATATTGAGATTGCTTACCATTTTATTTATGATTGCGAGTTGTTGGAAGTCTTTCTCTCCGAAATATGCTCTGTCTGGATTTACTATCTCGAACAATTTACGGACTACGATAGCGACGCCGTTGAAGTGGCCAGGGCGGCAAGCACCTTCCATGACGCGTTCTAAATCGCCGAAATCGTAATGATCTTCTACCTTTTCAGGATACATCTCTTCAACAGAAGGCATGAAGACAGCGTCGCAGCCTGCGCTTTGAAGCTTTTCGCAGTCGCCCTCTGGAGTGCGAGGATATTTCTCCAAATCTGTAGGGTTGTTGAATTGGATTGGGTTGACGAAAACGCTGCAAACCACGATGTCATTTTCTTTTTTCGCACGATTTATCAAAGAAATATGACCTTCGTGAAGCGCTCCCATTGTAGGAACGAAACCTACTTTAAGTCCCGAATTATGTTTTTCTTCTACAAAACGTTGAATATCAACGATAAAATTAAAAACTTTCATTTTTAAAAAATTCTCTTGTGAAAATTACAAAAACGTGACAAAGGTAATTATTTTGGTAGAATAATAAATGTAAAATGAAAAATTAATTATTGACAAAAAATCATTATTTTTGCAGTCAGAATTGACTAATGACAAAAGACGAAAGTCTAAAGATAACTTTCAATTGTCAACTTTCAATTTTCAATTTAAACTGCCCCTATAGTTCAACGGATAGAACGAAAGTTTCCTAAACACTTAACCTGGTGAATGGGATATTTTTTGAGATCAAAAAACTCTGGGGCACCAAAGAAAAACAAGAAAAATATGTAAGGCTCTGTAGTTCAACGGATAGAACACAGGTTTCCTAAACCTGGGATATGGGTTCGATTCCCATCGGAGCTACTTTTTCAGCTCACACTTTCAAAGTGTGGGCTTTTTTATTCCGCACTTTCCGCAAAATTCCGCTATCTTTGCGGTAAAAAGTTCTACAATAGTTCTACAGAAACAGATGGCTACATTCAAAGCGGAGGTATATGCTCACCAGAAAAGGGAGGATGGTACCTATAATATCAAGATCAGAGTAACCCAGAACAAACGGAAAAAGTATCTGGCTACAGTGTGGTATGTGAGTAAGGAAGATCTGACACGCTCCCTGAAACTGAAAAATCAAAAGTACATAGACCTAACGGATGATCTGATCAAAAAATACAGAGATAAGTGTGATCGTATAGGTGAGAGATTAAAGACCATGACCGTTGAACAGGTGGTAGATCTCATAACAAGCCAGCAGGAGGAGAGATTTGAGCTGGATATAGTTGCCTATACATATAAGGAGATAGAGAAGATGGAAGCCTCTGGGCACGGTGGCAATGCTGCCAGCTACAGGACTGCAATCCGATCTCTGGTTAAGTTCGTAGGCAGGGATAAGGTGATGATCTCCGAGATTACGGTAAAATTCCTGAATGACTGGATCGCCTGGATCGCTAAGCAGCCAAAGGTTTCCAGGGGTTATGTACAGCATAACTACCTGAACAGATTGAGGGCGATTCATAACAGAGCTAAAAAGGAGTTCAATGATGAGGATGCTGGCATTATCAGGATCCCAAACTCTCCTTTCAATCATATTGATTTCCCAAAGCTCCCAGCTCCCAGGAAACGAGCTTTGACTATTGAGCAGATCAAGGCTATCGCTGAGCTGGAGTATTCGCAGATCCTACAGACTGGTACCAACAGATTCAACTTTGCCAGGGATATGTTTCTGCTGAGCTTCTGCCTGGTTGGTATCAACGCCATAGACCTGTACAACTGTACGGACTGCAAGGATGGTAGGCTGACATACCAGAGAATGAAAACTAAGGAGAGGCGTGTGGATAAGGCTGAGATCTCAATCAAGATAGAGCCAGAGATCCAGGCACTGGTAGATAAGTATAGAGATCCATCTGGTGAAAGAGTGTTTAAGTTCTACAAGATGTACTCCAGTTTAGATACTCTCAGTGCTGCCATCAACAAGGGGCTAAAGAAGATCGGAGAGATCATAGGCGTGGATGATCTGGAGTATTACGCTGCCAGGCATTCCTGGGCTACTATAGCCCTAAATGATGCAGAGGTGGATAAGTACACCGTACACGCAGCTCTTAACCATGTGGATGATTCTATGAGGGTAACTGATATGTATATCCGCAAGTCATGGGATCCCATTGATAAGGCAAACAGGAAAGTGCTGGATCTGCTTAAGCTCTCCCTGGATAAAGTGGATGAGCCTACCAGTTTGCCTAAGCAAAAATAAAGATTTGCCTAAGCAAAATTTTGTAATTCATTGATATTCAGTGTTGGCTATATCTTCGTATTTTGCCTAAGCAAAACCATGTATATCTATGCTTTTGCTGATTATCAGGTAATTACGGAAATTTGCCTAAGCAAAACTATCTAAAATACAATTTGCTTAAGCAAAACCACCTATTTGCCTAAGCAAAATTTTATAAAGTGCTGATAATCAATAGTGGCGTAGTCTTAAATATGACTGTTTTTTATTTTGCCTAAGCAAATTCATAATTTTGCTTAAGCAAAAATTTGTAAAGTATTGATAATCAAGATAGGCATATTTTCGGATCAGTGTACTGGATATTGATTTTGCCTAAGCAAAACTCTCATTTTGCTTAAGCAAAAAGTTATGAGCCTATATACATATATACTTATTATATAATATATAAATAAGGTTATAGTATAAGAGTATAGATAGGGGTTATAGGGGAAAGAAAGAGGCGATACCGAGGTACCGCCTTTTTTGTTAGTCTTTGGCAAACATTTTGCCGATCCCTGTAAGCAGCCATCTGGCACTTACTCCGTACTCTCTTACCATAGGTTGAAGCCATGAAAGCTGAAACCAACCACGCTCCAGATCTTTTCTCTGGGCGATAAAGTTTCTTCTGTCTATCTCGTACAGCCTACAGTAGGTATTTACACCTCTGATCTTTTTGCTTTCTATAATTGCATCCAGGGCACTATAGAAGCGTTCCATTATCTGCTTGCTCACTGTAGTATTCATTTCAGTTGTTCAAATAGTCAATATCTGCCATTAACTCCTCCAGGTGTGATGTGCTGGATCCTGATACCTTTGCAGCCGTGATAGCACAGGCGATCTCCTTTCTTACCTCCAGGATCCTCTCAGAATTTACCTGGTAATTTTGTGATAGAGCCTCTTTGTACAGATCTATCACCATTCTGCTATATTGTTCCATTCTCATCTATTTTTGTTTCGTTACTTACTCCCAGGCATATCCAATTTGCATCAAAGAGCAAACCAATGTGATATGCTGGCTGGATCCATTGGCATAGTATTGTATCTCCTATGCAATCTTTGGAATTAGGCTCGCCTACCACGCTGACAATTTCGCTGTAGCTTTTCCCTGCCAGGGTGCCCATTCCGACAAACTTGTTATTCAGCTCCTGGCTTGGTGTGGTTGTGCAAGCCTTGATTATTGCACCCAGTACCAGGACAATAATAGGAATTAAGAAAATCCACCACATAGCTGTTATTTTATAGACATACAAAGCAAAACTCTATATACTCCGTTTATATCCTCCCAGGCAACATCAAACGGTGCGAAGATAGGATCTGTATTGATTGATAAGCATCTTGCATATCCCTTGTGTTCTGATGGTACCAGGATCTTAACTACAACGCCATTACAGGTGTCAAGCACATAAGCCTTTCCCCATTCTATAAAAGCCTTTTCGTTGATCTTTTTAATGAAGATCTGGGAGCCGTTTGGATATTCAGGAGCCATGCTATCACCACTGATCGGCATTGCAAAATCGGCTCCTCGTACAGGAGATACTACCTTTTCACAATCACTCTCCTTAACCGATACTACAAAATCGTTAAGGCTGCCTCCCTGGGCTGCTATAGGTAAAAGTGGTACCAGCTTTGCAGTTATCTCCTCTGCCAGTGGCTCATCTATTCTGTATTCTGGAGCTTCCAGAGTGTCCTCACTATCTCCGATCAACATATTCCCTACACCGCTTTTGAGCCATGCTATATTAAGTTCTGGGTAAACCTCTTTGATTTTCTGTAGTGTGTTCTCTCTAATGCTATCTCCCACCTTATTTACCCATCCGTTACTCATACCGATAGAGATCTCAAACTTTTGTTGCCCCAGTTTCTTGTATCGCAAGAATTGGAGTAATCTTTCTTTCGTTTCGCTCATAATTACCGAGTTTAATTCTAATTTGAAAATCAGTTAGTTACACATTTAAGCAAAAATAATTAGAAAATAATTCAGAATTTATTTGGATTATTAGAATTATTCTCTGTATCTTTGCGGTACTATTTAGGGAATAGTGGTGCAAATATAGCGAAAATGTGTTTGCCGAACATAATTAACCGAGTAAAAAATGAAAAAAAGTACATTCAGAAAAATCTATGACAAGCTACCAGCTCAAAAGGTAGTGGCTCCCAAAACAGAGTGGATTAAGCGGATGGCTGACATTTGCAAGGTACACCCGACAACTGTACGCTGTTGGTTGGCAGGCACACAAAAGCCTGATGCACTCAGAATCTCTTTGCTCTCTAAAGAGCTGGGAGTAGCAGAAAACGAATTGTTTAACTAATCAAAATGCAACACCGATTATGAAAGCAGAAACTTTAGCAAATCTTATTTGATACGTGAATACTTGGTTCGGTTCAGTTTGTGAGTGTCGCAAAAACCTTTCAAGCCGTTCACCGCGCCCAAGGAAATTGCCATTTCCAAGGCTTCAAAGAATCGGTTTTGTATTGCGATTGCTTTTGGGTTGATGGATTTTTTCATTGTTGCGATTATTTGCGTTCAACCTTGATTATTTTTGATTGGTTCGATGTTCGCCCGGTAATGTCGAACGTCGCCTTGTTTTCGCTTTCAAAGGAAACATTGATGTCCAAGTTCCACCCGTTTGTTTCTTCACAATGCAAGTGGTTTTCCTTGGGGTCAAAAAAGAATGTTCCCGTGCGAATTGTACCATCGTTGTTGTGGGTGTATGTTTGTTCGTTGGTAAATTCAAAGTATTCGTCAATCATTGACGGCACGAAATATCCGCCACTTGTGTAATATGACACCGTTTCCCACTTTCCAACAATGCGTGTATATGTAAAATCTTCTTGCGGTTCATCTTCGCCGCCTTTCGTACACGCGCACACGCACACACAAGCGCATATCAATAATATGTTGCGAATTACCCGTTCCATTGCGCCATCTTCTTTTTGTATTCGACAATCATTTCATCGAATTGGGTTTTGCTTACCTTGCACGTCGGTTCACCATTCAGGTTTGCCACTTCGAGTGCGTCGAAAATTTCTTGCGGCATTACCGAGTAATAAGACGGGTTGCCGTAATAGTCATTGACGTTGATTTCAACCATTGATATTTCCTTTCGTTAAGTTGCCGATAATTTCCAATAATTTGTCGATATGTTCTTGGGCTTTCACCAACGATGCTTCTTTCATTGACAGGATTTCCAAAATCTTGTCGAGTGAATCACCGGGGTTCACGGTTACATTGTTGCCGTTGATATTGTTTCCATTCACGTTTGTTTGTTCACCACCCCCGGCATATCGTTGTGGTTTTATTACCAAATCACGCAACATTGCGTGTTTTGACTTCGGAATTGTTGTGCCGGATTCCCAATTTTGAATGGTTCTTGGGTGTACACCCACCATTTCGGCAAGCTGTTCTTGCGAAATTCCCAACATTTCACGAATTTTTTTAATATCCAAATTGTTCATATTCAACATATTATATTTATGTGCGAAATTTTACACGCAAAATTGTGTGAAAAAGTTTTGTTTTATACACAATATGCCGTATCTTTGCAATCGTAAAGTTTGAGCATTGCAAAGGTAAAGCGAAACAATACGAAAGCAAATAGCAAAAATACGTCATTTTTTCGCAATAGAGCAAGAAACGAACGAAAAATTGCACATTTTTTAATTTTTAGTGATATGAGCAAAGAACTATTTTCATTCAACAAAGGGTGGTCGCAAGTTAAGAACGGCGACATTCCCGAATGCCGAAACAAGTTGATGGCGGCATTGAACATCAAGACAAGGGCGGCTTTCCTGAATCGACTAAAAGGCGATGTCGAACCGAAAGTGTCCGAGGTAAAAGCCATCGAAGATGTATTTGCCGAATACGGCATTAAAGAAGTTTGGGGCGCGGCGTAATTATGGACAAAGCAAATACCCTTACCAAACGCGAATCCGAAATTGCCGAATTGTTCGCTTGGGGCGCAAGCAAGAAAGACATTGCAAATCGCCTTTTCATTTCGGAACGAACCGTGGAAAACCACACCCGAAACATATATGAAAAAACAGGGTGTTCCAAGGTCAATGAGTTGTCCGCGTGGTGGTTTTGCAAGACATTCCACATCTCCTTTGACTTGTCGCCGTTGAAACGAAATGCAATCGCTTGGGTAATGCTTTTATTGATGATTCCGCAAATAATCGACTTCAACAACGTGGCAGTCAGGACACGCACCAATACTTCGAGAATCGTGCGAGTTCGCACAAGAAGAAAATCGGAAAACGACAATGCAACGGTCGATTTCCTAACAATGTAAAACAATTAAAATTTCGCAACAATGGAAAAGAGAGATTTAATGAAGCAAGTACGAATGTCTATCGTTGGCATTTTGGGTTGTATTGCACTTATTCTTATGGTAGGTGAACCCATTGAAGAAGAAACTTGGTTTCGCGTTTTCTTCATCACAAAGGGTCTTGCATTCCTGATTGGTTATGTATGTTATGCCCTTTTTGTGCGTTGGGAATCCAAGGCTCTAAAACGTATGATTTCACACAATACCACACAATGCCAAAACACCATTCAATCAATAACAAAGCGAAATTTGCGATATTGTAGAATACCACACAATAGCAAGAATTTGTCATAAATTCGTGTACAAAATCGTGTACAGGGTTTTTCGGTATTCTTTACCATCATAATTCGTCAAATTTGGTCATTGCGCGTGCTTTCAATTCATCAACGATTTTAACGTAAGGTTTCATCGCTGAAAAATTAGAATGTCCCGTCCATTTCATTATCACTTCACTTGGAATGCCAAGTTGCAAGGCGGTAACAACAAATGTTCGTCGCCCGCAATGGGTGGTCAGCAATGCCCACTTTGGCAACACTTGTTCCATTCGGTTGTTTCCTTGGAAATATACAATTCGGGTCGGTTCGTCAATGCCACACGTTTGCCCAAGGATTTTCAAGGCTTCATTCATTTTTACATTCGAGATTACAGGCAATGCCAAGTCGCCACGAAATTTGAAATCCTTGTATTTGTCAAGAATGGCTTGTGAATGCTTGTTCAATTCGATTCGCAAACCATCGTTTGTTTTCTTTGTTACAACCTCAATGAACCCGTCCTTGATGTCGGTTCGTTTCAGCTTTGCAACGTCCGAATATCGAAGCCCGGTGAAGCACGAAAACAAGAATACGTCCCGGACACGTTCAAGCGATGCTTGCGTGGGTTGGAATTGGTGGTTTTCCAACATTTTGATTTCGTCTTGTGTTAGATATATTATTTCCTTTGAATTGCCGTCAATGCCCTTGATTTTGGGCTTGAATGTGTTGTGAACCGTTCCTTGGTAATATCCTTTGTTTGCAGCCCAACGCAAGAACCAACGCACGAATGAAAGATGCTTTGCAATGGTTGTGTTGCGCAATTCCTTTCGGTTGAGATATTGAATATAATCACCCATTTTTGCGTCGTCGATTTGAGGGAACGACAACAAGGGGTCAAAGGCTTTCAGGTGTTGCCGAATGGCGGCGAACTTTTCAAAGGTTGAATCCGTCCATTGATTTTGTTTGCCCATCGACGCGGTGAACATATCAAACACCCGAAACAAGTTTTCGTTTTCGTCTGCAAGGCTTGCATTTGTTGGGGTCTTTCGTCCGACCATATCATTGAACAAGTCCCGAACTTCGCCCGGTGTCGGAACGCGCTTTTCCAACAGCTCAAAACGTGCAAAGATTTCATTTATCGTCGATTTCCATTCGTCGATTGTTCGGTTGATGCTTTCGGCTTCGGAACAGGACAGCAAGGCGCATTGATTGGCAACGTCCCAATCGGCGATGTCTATATTATGCCCGGTTGGAACATCGAACGGGGTTTGACCGCGCAATGTTACGCGCATACGGATTGAAAGGTTCGTTTCAGCCTTACCCCTTTTATGCAATAAAAATTTTATCCCTTTTTGTATGTGCATTCCTTGTCGTTTTTAAGCATCTTTCCACGTCCAAGCAACAACCATTCAGCCGACACGCCAAAGTCCGTGCAGATGCCCGCCAATGCGTCAATATCAATCAATTTATATGTGGTTTCTTCGATTGGTTTGTTCAAGTCATTCTTGGATAGCGATCTGGGCTATTCTTGGTATCTCAGCTCTTATTGGAGCTATCTTCTTTGGTGCGTACTGGCATTTCTTTACTGCTGGGGCGTGCCTCCTTTTTGTATGCGTTCTCTGGAATGATAATGCTTACGGCATTGAGAGCGTGAAACATTATTTTGAAAAGGTTGCACGAGCAAAAAGGATCCGATAATGCAAATCACTTTGGAATTATACGAGCTTAAGAATCTCTGTTCAGAAATGGCAGAGCTTGGTGCTGCTAACTATGTTAAGCAGACTAAGCCATCTGTGGATCTTATTTCACAGAGGGAGGCGTACAGGCTATTTCAGGAAAGCCGTGTGAAACGCTGGGTGCAAAAGGGTTTCATACAGGGTAATAGAGGTGGCAGCTCAGCTAATTCTAAAGTTCTCTACTCTATGGCTGATCTCATGGCAGCCGACAAATCAGAGAAAATCAATTCTATAATTAACAGATAGTATTTTATGCGTACAATCAAACTGAAATCATTATCCCTGGTGAATTTCAAGGGGGTAAGAAGCCAGGAAATCAATTTCTCCGATCAGGTAACTGTAGTGTGTGGAGAAAATGGTACTGGTAAGACTACTGTGTTTGATGCGTTCCTGTGGCTGCTGTTCGGTAAGGACAGTACAGGTCGCTCAGATAGTAATTTCAACATTAAAACGCTGGATCCCCAGACTGGAAAGCCTATTCTACACCTGGAGCACTCTGTTACTGGTGTGCTGGATGTGGATGGAACTGAAATCAAGCTACAGCGTTGTTATGTGGAAAACTGGGTTAAGCCCAGGGGTACTACAGAGGAAACTCTACAGAATCACAAGACAGAGTATTTCCTGAATGATGTAAAACTGGCTACCAAAAAGGAGTATGATGCAGAAATAGCAGCTATCCTCCCTGAGGATCTTTTCAAGATGGTAACAAATCCTTTCTGCTTCACCTCATTAAAGCCAGATGTGCAGAAATCTATGCTCCTGGATATGGCTGGCAGTGTTACCGATGATGAGGTAGCCCAGCTCAAACCTGAATATCTGGAGCTGCTTGCTCAGCTTTCTGGGCGTTCACTGGCTCAGTATGCCAAAGAGGTAGCTGCTAAGAAAAGAGCTTGCAAGGATGAGCTGGCAGTGATACCGAGCCAGATAGACACTGCAAACCGATTGAAGCCAGAAGCTGAGGACTGGGTAGCCCTGGATGCAGAGCTGGCAGAAAAGAAGCAGCGAGTGGCTGATATTGACAGCCAGATCTCCGACAAATCTAAGATCAACGAACAGGAGTATAGCCGTAAGGCTGGCATTCAGAAGCAGATCGGTGAAAAGAAGATCGCCATAGCTAACAGAGAGAATGCTATCCGTAGCCAGGCAAGCCAGGGAGCACATGAGGCTGATATAAAGATCCGAGATCTTGAATATAAGCTGAGAAACCAGGAGGCAGACCTACAGAGAAAGAGATCTACCCTCTCCTCTATAGAGGCTACCATAACAAGCCTGGATAACGAGCTGAACACATTGCGTGGGCAGTATCGTACAATCAATGCTGAGCAGATCCAGTACCCTGATGGTGCTTTTGTTTGCCCTACCTGTAAGCGACCTCTGGAGGTTGAAGATATGGAGGCTAAGCAAAGAGAGCTACAGGCTAATTTCAACCAGGTTAAGGCTGAAAAGCTCCGTAAGAACAAAGAGCAGGGCGTGGCTAAGGCAAAGCAGAAAGAGCAGCAGCAGATCCAGCGTGAGAATACCCTGGCTGAGATAGCAGCTCTGGAGCAGCAGATCACCACTACAAAGGGGCTGATAGAACAGGCGAGAGCTAACAGACCAGAGGCACCAGATGTAAATCTGCTTATCTCCAGCGATCAGGAGATTATAGACCTCCGTAACGAGATTACCGAGTTTGAAAACCAGCTCACAGTAGATGTGAAGCCTGTAGATACCTCAGAACTCCAGCAAGCTAAATCGGTGCTTAATGAGAATATCCAGGAGCTTTACAAACGCCTGGCTAAGCGTGAGCAGATAGAGCGTGCAGAGCGTGAAATAGAGGCTCTGGAGGAGAAACGAATCCAGAACAACCAGAAGCTGGCAGACCTGGAGAAATGGGAATATACAGCCCTCTCTTTCCAGAAACTTTAAATCTGGGTTCGATTCCCGGTGGGGGTACAAAAACAAAAAAGGCTGCTGATTAGCAGCCTTTTTCCGTTATAACTTATAACTCACTTTGAATCCGTCGTATTTTAATCTGTTGGATTGTATGTGATTGTACGCTGAAAGTTTCATGACATATCCTGTGATGCCAGCTCCAAGTCCTACTACTGTGCATAAAAGTGCTGTGTCAACAGATCCGCAAAATGCAGCCATACTTGTAAAAACACTGCCAGCTATAATCAAAATATCACCCGACAATGCTTGACGTGCATATTTGTCTAGATAATAGTTTGTCTTTGCTAATTGCATGCTCGTGGCTTCGTATTCAGCCGCTAATTTGTCGTAGCCTAATTTTGGAGTGCTTTGTAGTTCGTTTGTCTCACCTGAATTTTGCTTGTCAACAATAACATAATCGTTTTGAGCGATTCCTATATAAGAGAATGCTAAAAATAAAATGACTAATAATCTTTTCATGGCTGTAAGTTTTTAAGTTATACTTTTAATTAATTTTCCACCACAAATATTGTATTTATTTTTTATAAAAACAAGTGTTAATGGAGTTTTTTAAATAAAAATCGGGGGGGGTAATACATTGATTGTTAAATTATTATAATCATATCTGTACCTATAGTATGATTGTTTTCATATAAAACATTCGTTATTTACAATAAAATTTTAACAAAAAATATCACAATAGTCTCTAAACTTAAACTTCACTACTTTAACCATTTGTCTTTTGTCTTTGGTTGATTATACCCTTTAAGGTATAATATTATCTTTTGCTTGTATTTTTATACCCGAAAAGGTGTAAAATAAAATATTTTAATTATATTTGCACCCTAAAGGGTATAATTATGGAACAAAGCAGTTTATCAAAATATGTAAAACTAATGCGTAAGCAGTATAATCTCACGCAAATTGACTTGTCTGAGAAATCAGGTGTCGGTCTTCGTTTTGTTAGAGAACTTGAACAAGGCAAACAGACTCTTCGTTTAGATAAAGTCAATCAGATTTTGAATTTATTCGGATGTGAAGTGGGTGTTGTTAAGATTGAAAAAGATATTGAATTATGAAACAAGCTACCGTTTTTTTACGAGGTGAAAAAGCTGGAATTCTTACCGAGGATGAGAATGGGTATACATTTCAGTATGATTTTAATTTTCTTTATTCAACTAAAGCTGAAGCTATAAGTTTAACATTGCCATTGACGGAAAAACCGTATAATGAAAAAGTTCTTTTCCCCTTTTTTGACGGACTTATTCCAGAAGGCTGGTTGTTGGATATAGCTGAAAATAATTGGAAAATAGATGCTCGTGATAGAATGTCGTTGTTAGTGGCATGTTGTAAAGATTGTATTGGTGCTGTTGGTGTTGAACTTATAAATAATGAGGAGAAGTAGTATGAAATGTTTGTTTTGTTATAAAGAGCTTGCTGATAATGAGATAGATTTTCATAGTTCTTGTTCGAGAAAAATATTCGGTGCAACAACAGCTCCAGAGTTGCCTTATACTCGAGACAATCTTACCGAACTTGCAAGACAGGTTGTGCGTAGCCAAACGACATTAACAGGCGTACAAGCAAAATTGTCTTTGGATATAAAAAAAGGCGGTCGTAATGAGGCAGAGAGATTCACAATTGTTGGTTTGTGGGGAAGGTATATTCTAAAACCTCAGACGGAACGTTTTGCAAATCTTCCTGAATTAGAGGATTTAACTATGCATTTAGCTGAAATAGCGAAAATCCAAGTTGTTCCTCATAGTTTGATTCGGTTTTCAGATGGTGAACTTTGTTATATAACACGACGTATAGATCGTACTGAAAATGGTGAAAAATTGGCAATGGAAGATATGTGTCAGCTTACAGAACGTTTGACGGAACATAAGTACAAAGGCTCGTATGAACAAATTGCAAAAGTCATACAAAAATATTCATCTGTTCCCAAATTGGATTTAGTAAACTATTGGGAACAAGTTGTTTTTTCATGGATAACAGGTAATGCAGATATGCATCTGAAAAATTTTTCTTTGTATAGTAAAGTCGATCATCTATATAATCTTACACCGGCTTATGATATGTTGTCAACGGCTTTGGTTATGCCTGAAGACATTGAGGAACTTGCTCTTACATTGAATGGGAAGAAGCGTAAAATTAGAAAATCGGATTTTGAAATTTCAATGCGGGCGTCGGAATTAGAAGAAAAAGTTATTGGAAATATTTTTAATAAATTCTTGAAAGTAAAAGATAAATGGTTCGACTTTATAGATATTTCTTTCTTACCAGATGAAATGAAAATTGCATATAAAGACATTATCACAAATAGGTTAAATTTATTGAACTGATTATGCGCCTCATCACGACTCCGAAAATATTAAGACTGTTCTATCCTTCATTTCTTTGGGAAATGCCTAAGGGTGAGAAAAAACTTTACCTCACTTTCGATGACGGTCCGCATCCAACTATAACTCCGCAGGTTCTTGAAATCTTAAAGAAATTTAACGCTAAAGCGACTTTCTTCTGCATCGGCAATAATGTTAATAAATATAAAGATACTTTCGAACTGATTAAGAATGAAGGTCATGCCGTCGGAAATCATACTTTCAATCACGAAAGAGGATGGAAGACAAAAACCAAAGATTACATACATTCCGTAGAACAAGCCGACGCTTTGATACAATCGCCTCTTTTCCGTCCGCCTCATGGAAGGATCAAATCATCACAAATCAGATTGATTAAAAAGCTCAGAAATTCAAAATCTCAGAACCTCAGAAGTTTAGAAATTAAAGATAAATCTGAACTTCTAAAGTTCGAGAGTCCTAGAATTCCAGAATTTAAAATAGTGGCTTGGACTGTGATATCTTACGATTGGGATAAGTCTTTAAGTCCGGAGGATTGTTTTAATAATGTGATAAAAAATGCCGCTGACGGAAGTGTCATCGTCTTTCACGACAGCGAAAAAGCGGTAAACAATATGATTCCAGCTCTTACGAAAGTCCTTGAATATTATAGTGAAAGAGGATTCACTTTTGATAAGTTAGGAGTTAGGAATTAGGAGTTAGGAGTTGGCAAAAAATCTGTTGTCTGTTGTCTGTTGTCCGTTGTCTTTTTTTATCTTTGCAATTATGAAAAAAATCTCTCAATATATATTCAATTGTCTCGCATTCATTTTGATGTTGGGTTTCATGCGATGCGCTAATGTCGTTTCGCCATCGGGTGGACCGAAAGATACAATCCCTCCGATTGTCTTGCAGTCGGTTCCTGAGAATCAGACAGCTAACTTCCACGATAAGGAAATACATATCACATTTGACGAATATGTGACCCTCAACAATCCAAACAGCAATATCTTCATTTCGCCTCCTTTGGAGAAAAATCCAGAATATAGACTTAGCGGTAAGTCATTGATAATTAAATTTAAGGAAGCGTTAAAACCTGATGTGACTTATTCAATAAATTTTGGAGAAGCCATCAAAGATCTTCATGAAGGTAATGTCTTTAAAAATTATTCCTTTGTCTTTTCCACTGGCGAAAATATCGACACTCTTACCTTAGAGGGAAAATTGCTTCAGGCAGTCGACCATAAACCTTCAGCTGATTTTTACGTTATGCTTTATGCTGATGTAAATGACACACTTAGCATCGACTCTCTTCCTTATTTCGTGAAACCTTATTACGCAATAAAAAGTGATAAAGAGGGTAATTTCAAATTCTCTGGCTTGAAAGAAGATGATTATCTCATTTTTGCTTTGAAGGATGAAAACTCAAATATGAGATTCGATTTGCCAAATGAAAACATCGCGTTTTTGGATAGTCTCGTCAGACCAATTCATAATGCACAGTTCATAATGCACAATGATTCTTTGTCTAATGATTCTGTAAAACAAGAAGTTAATAAAATAGAACCTATTGTTTTATATTCATTTTTAGAGGAAGACACTGTTCAGAAATTACTTAAGAAAGAGATAGTTGAGGATGGATTACTTCGCTTTGTCTTCAATCGTCCAGCTCAGAATGTCAAGATTGAAGTCTTGGAGTCATTGCCTGACACTTTCAATATATTAAAAACATACTCAGTAAATTACGATACCATCAACTGGTATTTAACACCAAATAAAGACAGTCTTTTATTTGCCGTCAATTACGATACCTTGATTAACGACACGACTCTCTTAAGTCTGAAACCTCGTAAAGTCGGAGGAAAGAAGGCCAAGACTGAGACCGTTTCTAAATCGTTGGAGATAAAGACAAATATAATCTCTGGCAAGTTGAATCCTGAACAAGACCTGATCCTGGCTTTCAAAGAACCTGTCACCGATGTCATGATGCGTGACACTACTTGGTATATCGTTGATAAAGATACAATAATCAATGACTTGAATTTTGTAAGACTCGATTCTTTCGGATTGAAATATAAACTCGACAAGACTTTTACTCCTGAAAAATTGTATAAGATAGTCGTTCCTGATTCTGTGTTCTATAGTTTTAAAGGCGTGACAAACGACACTACGGAGTTTTATTTCAAGGTTCCAGAACTTTCTCAATATGGTAATATTTTCGTTAATGTCGAACTGCCAGAAAACGTGCCTCAGATCATAGTAGAGCTTCTTGATGACAAGGATAAATTCATTGCGAGACAGATAGTTGGCGAGTCAAAGAAAGTGGAATTCAGATATCTTTCTCCAAAGAAATATAAGCTTAAAGCCATCCTCGATAAAGACGGTAACGGCAGATGGTCGTCGGGAGATTACGGAAAGAAACTCCTGCCGGAACCTGTATATTTCCATAAAGATGTCTTCGATGTCAAGGCAAACTGGGACATCGATTTGGAAGAAAGCTGGAGGTTTTGAATTTGAAATTCAGAAACTCAAAATCTCAGAAACTCAAAAAATCTGAGATTATGAGATTTTGAAATTTTGAGTTTTATTCAAATAATGTTGTGAGTTCGAATTTCTCGCAGTCGAAGAGTCCTTTGTCGCTGAGCTTCAGTTTTGGTATCACGAGCAACGACATGAAACCCATCGTCATGAAAGGGTCGTTGAGTGTCGATCCGAACTCTTGTGCCAAGGCGACGAGTAGGCGGTAGTCGCCAGCAACCTTATATCCGTTTTGATTTGTCATGAGCCCTGCTATAGGAAGTGGGATGCATTTGTATTGATCGTCGCTCCATGCTACCAAGCCTCCTTTTGACTTGATAATCATATTGGCAGCTCTTGCCATCTCTTCGTCGCTACATCCGATAACGACGATGTTATGACTGTCATGAGCTATGCTTGAAGCTATCGCACCTCTCTTCAAACCGAAATTCTTGATGAAACCTAAGGCTATTTTCTTCTTCTCATAACGGTTTATGACAGCGATTTTAAGGATATCGTTGTCGACGTCGCTCACCAGATTGTTATTGACGCTTTTGGGTCTGCCGATGAGTTTTTCTGTCAGAAGCTCTCCGCTTATGGCATTGATGATCTTGACATTTTTTCCTTCGTCAGATATTCTGAAATCTTTGATCAGGACTTCCTCGGCGGCGAAGTTGTTTATGCTGTCCACTTCGTAAACAGGTATCAATGACTTATGATTTTCTGCCACTAGGTTTCCATCGATATAAGTCTTTAAGACATTGAAATCTTTGAAGTTGTCGATGATGATGAAGTCGGCTGGATCGTTTTTCTGCAAGAGTCCTACTTCGAGATTATAATGCCTTACTGGATTCAATGTGGCAGCTTTTATAACATCTAAGATGTCATAACCTAATGATATTGCTTTTGTTACTAGTCTGTCGATATGTCCGTGGATAAATTCATGAGGATGCATGTCGTCGGAGCAGAAGGTGACCTTGTCGGGATGTTCTTTTATTAAAGGAATGAGAGCGTCGAAGTTGTTGGCGGCGCTGCCCTCACGAATCTGTATCGTCATCCCTAGAGCTATTTTCTCACGTGCCTCTTGAAGATTAGAACATTCGTGGTCTGTCGTTATTCCTGTGTTGCAATATTTTACTAAATCCTTTCCACTTAAAAGCGGAGCATGTCCGTCGATAGGCTTGTTGTGTCGTTTCGCTGATTCAATCTTTTTAATGACTTCCTCATCCTCAAAAATGACGCCTGGATAATTCATCATCTCGCCGAGATATTTTATGTCGTCCATGGAAAGAAGCTCATCGACAGCCTTGGAATCCAAGACGGCGCCCGATGTCTCGAAAGATGTCGCAGGCACGCAGCTTGGTGCTCCGAAGTAGAATTTCATAGGTGATTTCTTTCCGGTCTCTATCATATATTTCACGCCTTTTATTCCTAAGACGTTGGCAATCTCGTGCGGGTCGCTGACGGTAGCTACGGTGCCATAGACAGAGGCGAGGCGTGCAAATTCAGTAGGCACAAGTAACGAACTTTCGATGTGAATATGAGAATCGACAAAACCTGGCATTATGATCTGATCGTTGTCGTTATCGTCTTCTATGATGTTGGCGATCTTGCCGTTTTCAATAAATATAGTTCCTTTGAAAATACGTGAGTTCACCACATCGACGATTTGTCCGCTTACCTGAAATACTGACTTGTCCATATCTGAAAAATTATGAGCAAATTTAGTATTTAAACCTGAACATTTCAAATAAACGATGGTTTATTAATAAAAATAAATTTTGCTAGTTATGAAGACGATATATGACTTTAAAGCCTTGACTTCAAATGGAAAGGTGTTGGATTTCAATCAATTCAGAGGTAAGGTTTTGTTGATTGTTAATACGGCAAGTAAGTGCGGTTTCACTCCGCAGTTCGCAGGTCTCGAAGAGTTAAATAAAAAGTATAGAGATAAAGGTCTCGTGATTCTGGGTTTCCCTTGCAATCAGTTTGCGCAACAGGATCCGTGGAGCGACGAGGAAATAAGCAATTTCTGCCAGGTCAACTATGGCGTCACTTTTCAGATGATGAAGAAGATTGACGTGAATGGCGAGGATGCTTCTCCTATCTATACATTTTTGAAAGAGAAGACGAAAAACATCTTGGGCGATGACATCAAATGGAACTTCACCAAGTTCCTCATCTCTTCCGATGGCAGAAAGATAAAACGTTATGCTCCTACTGTCAAGCCGAGTCGTCTTGAAAAAGAAATCGAGGCGATGCTGATGGTGACAGTTTGATTTTAAAACTCTAAAACTCTAAAACTCTAAAACTCTAGAATTCTAAAGTTTTAAAGTTCTAAAGTTCTAAAGTTCTCATTGCCAGATTATATCCTTCTTCGTATAAGGCGATCAGTTTCTTGCTGTCGCGTTCCATTCTGTCGACTTCCATTGGTTTTTGAGGACGGATGACGATGATTTCTCCAGCGTCTTCCAGTCTCTCTACCATACTTATTTCTTCGTTGTAGATTCTATTACGATTTCTGATGGCTTCTTGCATCGCTGGATATTTTCTGTAGAACAGAGATACAAACTTCATGTCTTTCTCTGTTTTGCGATATCCTCTGTTACGTGTGAGAACCACTACGTTATTGTCGTAGCCAAGCTCTCTGGCTCTCATGAGCGGGATGGAGCTGGCGATGCCGCCGTCTAACATCGGTTCTCCGTCGACGTATGTTATAGGGCTGACGAAAGGAAGGCTGCTAGATGCCTTCACTATGTCGATGACTCTCTCCGGATTTTTCTTTTCTTCAAAATAACAGGCTTTACCAGTCTTGCAACTCGTGGTAACCATCTCATAATGACCTTCGTAGTTTGCCAATCTCTCGTAGTCGTATGGAAGGATTTCGTTAGGGAAGGTGTGGAACAGCAATTCGAAATCCATGATGTTACCTTTCTTCAAGAGATGTTTTATGCCGATGTAATCATATTTTTCCAGCAAGTCGATGTTGCTGAACTTGGCTCTGCCTCTTTGGTTTGAGATATAGGAAAGGCCGTTGCATGCGCCGGCGCTGACGCCTATGGTGTAAGGGAAACGTATCCCATTGTCCATGAAACAGTCCAATACACCGGAGGTGAAGACACCTCTCATGCCTCCACCTTCGAGTATCAATCCGGATTTATCTGTTATCTTTATCATAAGTTCATCTTACGTTATACTCTAATCCCATGTTATATAAGATAAATGAGTAGATGTCGGCTTGTTCTTCAATGACTTTTGATATTGGTTTGCCGGCACCGTGACCTGCTTTGCTGTCGATTCTGATGATCTTGACGTTGTCGCCTGTCTGTGCGTCTTGCAATGCAGCTGCATATTTGAATGAGTGAGCTGGTACGACGCGGTCGTCGTGGTCGGCTGTTGTCACCATGATAGCAGGGTAGTTGACATCATCGCCGTTTTGGATTGTATGTAATGGCGAATATGCATAAAGCGCCTCAAACATCTCCTTGCTTTCGTCGCTGGTGCCGTAGTCGCTTGCCCAGTTCCAGCCGATTGTGAATAAATGATAACGTAACATATCCATCACGCCGACTTGTGGCACTGCTGCTGCGAATAAGTCAGGGCGTTGGTTCACGACAGCTCCTACCAACAAACCGCCGTTAGAACCGCCGTTGACAGCTAGATATTTAGGTGAGCTGTAACCATTGTCGATGAGATATTCTGCACATGCGATGCAGTCGTCGAAGACATTTTGTTTCTGTAATTTAGTTCCTGCGAGATGCCATTCTTCTCCGTATTCCTTGCCGCCACGGAGGTTCATCTGTGCGTAGATGCCGCCGTTTTCAATGAATGGAAGTCGTGATGTTGAGAAGCTTGGGTTTAAGGTGATGTTGAAACCGCCGTAGCCGTAGAGCAATGCTGGGTTGTTGCCGTCTTTCTCCATGCCTTTTTTATATGTCAAGAACATAGGTACCTTAGTGCCGTCTTTTGAAGTGACGAAGACTTGTTCTGTGACGTAATCTTCAGATTTGAAATCGATGGCAGGAGCGCGGAAGATTTCTGAAGTGTTATCTTCGATGTTGTATCTGTAGATCGTTGTTGGGAATGCGAAAGATGTGAATGCGTAGAATATTTCTTTTTCTTTATAGTCGCTGCTGATGCCGATAGCGCCGTATGTTGGCAATGCGATTTCATGTAACATCTTGCCGTCCATAGTGTAGACGTAAGCATGATGTGAAGCGTCTTGGTCGTAAGTGACAATCATCTTGCCGTCGGCGAGGTTGATGCCGGAGATGACGTTTTCGCATTCAGGGATGACTTCTACCCAGTTGCTTAACTGAGGGTTCTTGACATCGACTTTGCAGACCTTGCCTTTTGGAGCTTCATTGGTTGTGAATATATATAAGGTGCCGTCGATAACGTCGATAGGACTATATTGGCTGTTCATGTCGAAGCCGATCTGTTCGAATTTGCCATTAGGATTTTCCATGTCTCTGATCCATAAGGTATGACCTACGCCTTGGCCGCTTTCGAACATAAACATATATTTTTCATCATCGGTGAGTGACACTGTGTGGAAGTAGCGTGGCTGTTCTGGATTTTCGTAGAACAAGACATCTTCTTCTTGAGGTGTGCCGAGTTTATGATAGTAAATCTTATGGTTTTCGTTTACGTTGCTGAATTCCTTGCCTTCTTCAGGACGGTCGTATGCACCATAGAAGAAGCCGTCTTTATACCAAGAAGCTCCGGTGAACTTAGCCCATTGGATGTGGTCGGTGAGGAGTTTGCGAGTCGCGATGTCCATGACATAAATCTCTACCCAGTCGGAACCGCTGCGTTGGATGCTGTAGGCTAGATACTTGCCGTCGTTGGATTGGAATGTTCCGCTCAAAGCTACAGTGCCGTCGTCTGACAAGGTGTTAGGGTCGAGGAGAACTGAAGGCTCTTCATCTAAAGAATTCTGAATGTAAATCACGTTTTGGTTTTGCAAGCCGTCGTTCTTTGAGAAGATATAACGACCGAAGCGTTTTGAAGGGATGCTGTAACGCTCGTAGTTGACTAAGTCGGTGAGACGTTGTTTTATGTTTTCACGGAAAGGAATGTGTGAGAGATAATCTTCTGTTACTGCACGTTGAGCATCAACCCATTGCGCTGTCTCTGCTGTGGTGTCGTTTTCGAGCCAACGATAAGGGTCGGCGACTTTTGTTCCAAAATATTCGTCAACGACAGTGAGGTCTTTTCTTGTTTCAGGATATTCTTTAACAGAATATTTAGCAGGCTGACTGCAACCGAATAATGTAATCATGCTTCCCATGACGATGAATTTAGCTTTTGTGTTCATAGTGAGATTTTTTCTTTTTGCAAAGGTATGTTTTTTATTGGAAAAAATTATCTTTGCAATGTTCAAGTTTAATTTTAAATGAAAAAATCATCCTTTCTATCTTTGTAATATCATTGTTGATTTCTTGTGATAAATCTTTCAGATATCCTGACTCAAAAACATGGAAACATGGCGTCTATTCCAAAACCGACATCGAAGAACTTGCCTTTGGATGAATGGTTGTCGGTGTTGAAAGAACCTGCTAAGATGTCATATTGGATTGATTTCAAGAATCTCTCTGCAGATAATGCAGAAAAGGCTTTGGCGGCATTAGATAAACTTGTTGAGAAATATAATATTGAAGATAGGTTTTTTGTTGAAAGCCAAGATATAAAGGCTCTTAAAATTGCAAAGAAAAAAGATTATCATGTCATGCTTTGGGTTGATAATCTTTATTATTGGAATAAAAAAGATACAGTTTCTGTAGTAAATAAAATACGTTCTCAGATTGAAGATCTTCATCCTGATGCGATAAGCTGCGAATATAGAATGTATCCTCTTTTGTGCGACAGCTTCCCTGAACAGAATATTCATTTCTGGGATACGCCAAAGGATTATACGCCAGAGAATGTGGAGTTTACCAAAAAAAACTCTGCCGTGAAGAAAGCGTGAAAGTGGTGCTGGTAGATTATCCGACACCAGATATTTTTTATGATCCTAATATCTTAATGTTAACATTTTTTAACATAACGCTGTGTTCAGGATTCCATAGATAGTCTTTTTCAGTAGATTTCAGATATATCTCAAAACCAATATCCTTGAAATTTTTGACATTGAAGACTTTAGTGAATTCCAATTTTGTCATTTCGTTTGGATGATATTCTCTTTTGACAAAACTCTTGGATATATTATCGGAAGCATTTATCTTCTGGCCTTTGTCATAACTTAAATCTACACCTAGATTGATAAATTGATCCTGCCAAACTTCGCCAGTGTATATGACATCGGCAGTCATAACAATCTTTATTTCGCTATAAATAGACTTGATCTCATCAGAAATTATATCAACTTCTTTAGGCTTTTTAACGCTAGGTTTTTTTGCCAATGATGAACAATATACAGAATCAATGTGATATTCGTCAATAACTTTGAATTTATTTTGAGGGAATATAGGGTCTTTGCAGACTTTATTATTTGTGTATGAATAATTGTCGGCGTATATCAATGCTTTGAAATTTTCGTCAATATTGTTAATTACATCATCATCGTCGACCTCTGTAAGTTCAAGATTTTCACCGATAAGATATGCCTTTTTCGATTTTGAGAAATCATAATAATAGTTTTCATAGATACCGTCAAAGATAGTTCTAGTGTATCTCAAGAAACATGTTTTCAAGTCGCAATGGAAACCTTTTATTGTATCGAGTTCTCCTCCGACCCAGTGTATTTTTTCAGGTGTTTTGAAATTGTAGTTATCTCTTAATAAAGCATTTAAAGTAGGAATAATGTCATTATGCGAAACGACGGAATTAAAAACATCTGTCTTTTCCAACATCGGCGACCAGATAATCAAAGGCACATGAAATCCGTTTAATGGATTTTCTGAATTTATCTTAAGACTATGGTCTCCAGTGATGACGAAGATATAATTTCCTTCTTTGTAATATTCTGAATATTTTTTAACAAAATGTTTTATTGCATCGTCGCCATATAAAGTCGCAGCGAGGTATCCTGAAATGTCATTCATATTGCTATGCTCGCTTTCTGGCAATGTCGCTATGATTTCAGAAACCTTTTCATAATATTTGTCTGTTTTGTCTTTGTCGTTGAGTTTTAATCTGTTATCGTGTTGGGATATCGTTATGAATAAGTCAAAGTATGATTTGTTTTCCTTACGTTTCTTGATGATATCTATGCTTTTGTCAAACATTGGCATGTCTTGGTATCCCCAATACGTAAAATCTAGATGTTTGTTTTCTTTCTTTTTATGATCCTCAAAAAGCGGAGCCATGAAATCTATCTTTTGAGATACCAAATAATCATAGATTTTATCGAAGGAATATTCTCCAGCATAAAATGCATTTGTCTCATAATCATTATCTTTCAATACGCTAAACAAAGAATTATATTCTGGAATATCACCGAACTGAAATCCTTTTAGTCCGTGAGGAACGGAACCTGTGATGGCAGGAACAGCGCCGAAACTGCGTGGGGTCGTTGATAAACAGTTAGTCCATAATAATGAATGTCTTGATAATGAGTCTAAAAACGGAGTGAAAGTGTAACCGTATTTGTTCACGCCAAACAAATCTGAGCCCAAGGATTCAACGATAATAAAAACAATATTTGGCTTTTCTTCTGACTTTTTAAAATATGGCCCTAATACATTATTAATATTGTCGGTTCTTTCTAAAGGATATGTGTCATCAAGTATTTCTCTTTCTGGAAATATCGACTTATATTTCTCGATTTTTTCTTCGTCAAATGCTAATCTAGATAAAACAATATCAGCATTTTGTGTTTCTTTATCCATAAAACAGGAATGGAAACAATACCATATTTTGTTTACGGCATTATCATTTTGATTTGGTTTTATGACGAAAAATAACGGAATAGAAATCAACATTAGTAATAATATGACTTTGGCTGTTGGCTGTTGGCTGTTGGCTGTTGAACTTTGGCTGTTGACTATTTTATAATTAATGAAAGTAAATGCTGTAATGAGCAGTATTGCTGATGCAATCATCCAGAAATTCAAGGTGCTTTTTACAGTAGCGATAGTTTCCCATAAAGGTCGTTCTATCAATTCATTACCCATCATAAGTCCAGTCGTTCTATAATAAAAAATCAGACCTGTTTCTGAAATGATGATTATGGAAAATAGAATAGAACCGATATAGAATGCTGCTTTTTTTGAAAAGAGGGAAAATATGTTAAAAATAATAAAGACGCAAAAACTCATTAACAAAGAAGCGATGAGATTACTATAAATCATTTCTGCGATAAAATCTAGTTTTACAGAGTCTGATGAAAATATCTCAAGACTTTTAATGCAGAGTAAAACAATTGTAAAACAGATTGTTAATACTGAAAATGATTTTATAGATTCTATATGTTTTTTCATAATATTTATTTGCTTGCTTTGATGAGAACCTTGATATTGTCAAACATCATCCTGTCTTTCGACGAGTTGTTAAAATAAATTTTTAATACTTCTCCTTTGTAGCTCTTGTCTTTGGAAATCATGATTCTATTGACAAAATGTTCTAATTTTCCAGTGTTGAGGCCTTTGTTTTGCAAAGAAACTAAAGGAACAGCTTGATAAAAATCACCTATTCTATAGACTAACAGAGGAAGTTTGTTATCAGTATATGATTGTAAATCAAAAGAAACTGAGATGATGAATTTGGTGTAATCGTCTTTTATTTCCAAATATGGATATAAAGCTATATATTCTTCGTTTTCGTCAAAATAAACGAATTTATTTCCAAGTGAGTCAGCTGTCAGATTGTTGTAAACCTTATTTGTTGTGTTGTCGATATCGAAATCATATTCTGCAATGTCAATGAAATATGTATCGTTCTCGCTGTTTAAGAAGTTGGCTTCCAGTGCGTAAGCGCTTATCAGATTATAGTCGTCAAGTTCTTTTTTAAGTTTATGGTATATGTCTGGATTTTCAATATATGTCAGACGCAGGTTGTCATCAATCTTATAAAGTTTGCTTCTGCACAAGAAATATTCATCATGCAGATAGTCGACGACATCTCTGTTGTTAAGCATAAATGCTTGCTTTATATTGCTTCTGAATTTCTCGACTGTGTCTAAGGATGTTCCAAGCCAATGGCAATATTCTTCAACTTGATAGTCATAATTGTTGGATAAATATGCGTTTATCGTTGGGCTTATATCATAGTGAGAGACAACAGCTCCCATTTGTTTATCTTCTTTAAGCAGTGGGGAATAAATAAGAAGCGGGACGTTGAAAGAACGTAGCACATTGCCTGTGTTTAGCATTCCCATTCTGTGGTCTCCAGTGATGACAAAGATGGTGTTGTCGTATTTCCCCATTTCCTTATAAGAGTTGATGAGGTTTCTAACGCATTCATCCATATATAGATAGCAGGCGAAGACGTTTAGGTTCTTTGTGATATTATTCTTTTCTTTAGCGCTGACATTGTTAGTTTTTTCGAGAATCTGCTTAGCTTGCTCTTCGTATTTTTCTTGACCTTCAAGAATGATAAAAGGCTCATGAGTGCTAAGTGTCATTATAATATCGACGAAAGGTTTGTCGCTATCGTTTGATTTTCTGTCGTTTATGGCAATGTTAAATAATTCTTTGTCATCGATGCCCCATCTGTTGTTTTCTTGCATCAACTTGGATGCTTCCTCATCGACAGAACCTTGTGTAGGAATGAATATATTTTCTATGTCGTTGGCTTTAAGGAAATTGTCGTATCTGTCAATGTCGCGGTAACAGCCATAATAATATGATATGTCGTAATCGTTTTTCTTAAAGTCTTTTAACAAAGAGTTATGCAGCGGCATTAATTCGTAACGATGCCCGAATCCTTTTTTGCCATGAGGCGTGGATGCAAAAATTGTTGGAAGTACGCCGAATGTCCTTTCTGTTGCCGACAGGCAGTTTTTCCAATAAAGGCTTTCGTTTTTCAGACTGTCGATGAAAGGCGTGAATGAAATCGTTGGTGTTTCAGCTCCGGTAAGACATTGACCGAAGCTTTCAATAATGACAAAGACGAAATTAGGTTTTTCTCCGTTTGAGGTCTTTTTCAATAAAGAACCTAAGACATCCTGATAATCAGCTTTTCTGTAAAATGGATAATCTTTGTAAGGATATGAAAACTGATTGTTTGACTTATGATAGCTTTCGCATGTTTTGTAAATTATCTCAATTTCGCTTTCATCTTGTGTATCGTCCTTTTTCAGGTAATCACTTATCTTAATTAGTGAATATGAAGGTTGATTTGTCGCTAATATAAAGTCCTGGTGATTGTTGCAATAACGTTCTTTTCTTATAATGTTGCTGTAGTTGAATGCAATAGCGACGCCTAAAGACGCTATAAGAATGACGTATGAGAAAATATTTCCAACCTTTACTCTTTTCCATAGTCTGGAAATTAAAATGCAAAGTGCTAAAGAAATTGCGAAATATAATATTGGAACTATTGAAAATGATGTCGATGACTCGACTGCGCCTTTCAGTCCTTCAACGGAATATGCAAAGATGACGTGGTCTAAAGGCATCATCAAATTGCAGAAATATTCTGTTAAAAAGATTGATATTGTCGCATAAATGAAAATTAAGGTTTTGTAAATCTTATTCGTTGTTTTTGGAAAGAAATGATGGAGAATCAAGAAGATAGGTGCAATCCATGCAATAATGTGAGCGGCAAGAAGCAGGTCATATTTTATGCCTAGAATGATGTTTGAAAATTGAGATGCATCGACATTGATGCGAGTCGTTACTTCTATGAAAAATATTATTCTGATAACAAACATCATCAACACTAATAATATGTTGAGATGAATCCATTGTTTTATGCTGTCTTTGATGTTATCTATCATATAGTCTGATTGTTAGGATTATTTTTTGTTTTCCGGAATTTCTTCAGCGATAAGTAAAACTTTTACCTTATCATCTTGATTGGCAAGTTGAATATATTCCTCTTGAACTTTTTTGTTGTCACCGATATACCAAATCAAAACATTTTGATCAGGGAAAGAATCTCTCATGAATTGATATTGGTAATGATAGCCTGAAATGGTTGTTATATTGTAGGAAGATATTGCTTTACGAATTTTATATGTATGTTTTTGTATGTCATAGTTTGATGCTTTCTGCGGGTTGAAATCTGGAATATAATAACTTGTTTGATAGTCGTTTTCTTGAAATGATGACAGATATTTTGCATTCCAGTTTTCAACGATAATATTGTTTTTGCGGATATTGTATTTTTCACACAGGCGGTTAAGTTCTTTAAGCGCTGGCATTTGGTTGTCGTTGCTGAGATTTTTGAAATCAAGCCAAAGCTTTAGTTTATTTGCATTTCCCACTTCATCAAACCACTGTTCTAAAGTGACAGGTTCTGGTTCGGATAATCCTCCGCCATGGAAAACAATAAAGGTATGTAAAGAATCTAAATAAGTTATGTCAATTTCCAGACCTGCATATTTATCTTGAAAATATTGAGCTTTTTCGATGGTGTTTGCTCGATGCAGCCAGATCTTCTGATAATCTTTTTGAGAGTCGTTGGTTTGTTTCTGACATGAGACGCAAATGATGCTGAAGATAGATATAATTGCTATTATAAATTTTCTCATTTTAATGAAGTAATTGATAATATGCAAAGATAATGATTTTATTTGGAGTTATGTGCTTATGTCATAAGAGTTTTTGAAAAGAAAAAAGTCGCTACGATTTTTCTCGCAGCGACCTTCTCAATTATGCATTGTGCATTATTCTTTAACGAAGCGTTCTGTTATTTCGCCTTCTTTTGTATTGATTTTTACGAAATAAATGCCGCTGTTGAGGCTTGTAACATCCAATTGTACATTGTTCATTGAGCATTGTTCGTTGCAAATCATCACGCCTGTGATTGTGTAGATGCTTACAGACTCGATTTTTTCGTCTGCTGTGATGAAGAGTTTGTTGTTGACAGGGTTAGGATAGATGTTGAGTGATGATTCTGAAACTGTTGGAGTTTCAATGCCATCGCCTGGTTCGCAAGCCAATTCATATTCTAAGAACATAGGTTTTTTCTTGAATGTTGAATCGATGTCACCGATGTTTGCTCTATAGATTTCTTCGCCTTGGAAATTGATAGAGAAACCAACTTCTTCGTCCCAGTTGCCAGGAACCCATGTGAATTGGTATGTGTCAGGGCATAATTCAAAAGGAATAATCACTGGATTGTTTGTACTTCCGAGGTCTGACAATTCGGCTTTGTATTCTAAGTTGCTCAACGAACCTTTAATGCTGATGTAACCGAAATCCCAGCCGTCGTTTTCCAGATCTATCGCTGATATTGTGAGTTCGCATTTGTCGTTTTCAGCGCAAGAGTAAATAGTAGGTCTTACCGTATTTGATATGTCAGAGAGGCATTCTCCATTATTGTAGTTGGCTCTTACCAAGAATTGATATTCACCTGCTTCCATGCCGTCAAAAGAGAATGTTGTTTCTGTGATGCCTTCTGCAAAAGGAGCACCTTTATAGTTGAGGTAAATGTTGTATGTGACGTTTTCTGCATTTTCTGGAGCTTCCCAATTGAGTGTAATGTCGTTATGGTTAGGTCCTATTTCGTAGGTTAAGTTTTTAGGAGCTTCACATGTAGGTTCTAATGTTAAAATGAAAGAACATTCATTGCCGTCGATAACGCCGCCGCCGATGAATGTGTTGCCATCAGGTGTAACATTTGTTATGCTGTAAATAGTCCAGTTTGCAGCTTCTTCAACGCCTTTTATTGTTAAATATTCTTTGAAGTACATCAAGTCGCCGCCAATATAAACGATGCCGTCTCTGTCTTGAGGTGAACCGCCGTCAGAATGACCGAAGATAATGCCGTTGTCTGTTACACATGTTGCTGATAATTGGAATCCTTCTTCGAGAGTGTTGTCAATTGTAACCATTTTGTCATTTGCGATATCGTAAACGAAACCTTGTCCGTTTAATAAATAACCACAGATGTAATTGCCATTATGTGAAACGTTTAATGCTTCACCGAAGAGGTGAGGGAATCTGTTGATTTTTCCGTCAACCCAATAGCAAGGAGTCCATTCGCCTTTTGTTTCGTGTGCTGCTAAACCTGCTACAACTTTTCCATCATCACTGATTGCGTTAGGTCTTGTTTGTGCAGAAACGCCGTTTTCGATCACTGTGTAACCTTTTTCTCTTGACCAAAGGTATGATGTTGTGCTCCAGTCTGGATAAACTTGCATAACGCCGACAATGCTGCCGTCGTTTGTCATTGACCATGCGCCATTGTAGTCTGTGTCACCTTCAACAGTTGAAAATTCAGGCAAAGCTGGGTTCATGCCTAAGAATTCCCATTGTTTTGTTTCGGCAGTCCATAAACCTGCAACGTTCATACCGATGCCATTCATATAAGAACCCGCAACGATACCGTCGTCAGATACTGCATAAGGATATCCTGTCAATGAAATGACGCCTGTTTCTTCTGACCAGTAGTAACCGTCAACGGCGCCGAAACCTTGGATGACAACGTGTTTTTTGTTATTTGAAATGTCATAAGGCCAGTTGTAACTGTTGAGGACTTTGACAAGTGTAAAGTTCTCGCTTCTATCGACTCTTACGTCTGGTGTGTTTTGAGCTCTTAAATTGATGCCGCAGAATAATAGTGCAGAAAATAGCACTAATTGTAAAGATTTTCTCATAATAATAAAGAATGTTTAAAAATAATTAAATGATTATTGAATCATTTTTGCTCGTTTACAAATTGTTGAACGATAATTCAATACGAATGGCAAAGGTAATATTTTTTTCTAAAGAAAAGAGATATTTTTTGCGTTGAAATGAAAATAATTTGAAACGGCAATTATTTTAAACATTCTTTATCGTTTACATATTTTTCTCTACGAATTGCCAGTTGATAAGCTGCCAGAATTCGTTTAGGTACGCTAATCTCAGATTTTGTTGGTCGAGATAATAAGCGTGTTCCCAGACGTCGCAGGTGAGAAGTGGTTTCAGACCTTCATGAGTGAGAGGCGTTTCTGCGTTGCTTGTCTGCAGTAATGATAGTCTGCCTTCTTTGTCTTCTACCAGCCAAAGCCAGCCAGAGCCGAACAAGGTAGCAGCTTGTTTGATGAATAGTTGCTTGAAGTTTTCGAAACTGCCGAAATCGCGTTCGATGGCATTGAGGAGTCGTACTGGCGGAGTTGTATTGGCCTCGGGTGTCATGCAATGCCAGTAGAATGTGTGATTCCAGACCTGGGCGGCATTATTGAAAATGGAGCCTTGACTGTTCTTGATGATTTCTTCGAGATTCATGTCCTCAAACTGTGAACCTTCTATTAGGTTGTTGAGGTTTTTTACATAGCCAGCATGATGTTGTCCGTAGTGAAAGTCGATGGTTTTCTGTGAGATGTGTGGCTCTAAGGCATCTCTTTTGTACGGTAATTTAGGTAATTCGATCATAGTTGTTGTTTTTGTTGCCCTAACAAAAAAATGTTAATAATTGTTCGATGGCAGGTGTTTTATTGACAATCAAAAAGCATATCTTTGCAATATGAAAATTTATTTTATCAACGGAATAGATTCTTTCGATGATGAATTCGTCGAAAAATGCTTGTCTTTCTTTCCTCAGTGGAGAAAAGATAAGGCGTTGAGTTATAGGTTTTTAAAAGGAAGGGTGCAATGTGTGTTGGCGTATCTGCTGTTGATACATGCGTTGCGCGAGGAAGGCGTTTTTACGGATATGCCTGAGTTTTGTTACGGAGAACACAATAAACCATATTTGAAAAATTATCCCGACTGGCATTTTAATTTTAGTCACTGTAAGAATGCGGTGTGCTGCGTCCTTTCGCGTAAGGAAGTTGGTGTCGATGTTGAAGAAATAAGAGAATATAAAGAAAGTCTGGCTGCTTATGTCTGCAATGAGGATGAGCTGACGCTGTTGCATAATAGTGATAATCAAGCGGATGATTTTTACAAGTTATGGACTTGTAAAGAAGCAGCGTTTAAGATGCTTGGCAGCGGAATAACGAAAGATATTAAGAATGTTCTCAATAATAATGTGTCTGTAGATTCATATAAAATAGGTGATATGTGGCTTTCTGTGTCTTCTGCTAAGTAAATGCATGATAGTCATATGTTTGAATCTAAATGTTAATAAAAGATAAGATTTCCCTCTGATGTCGTTTGTGTGTAAGTTTCTAATTTACAGTTGATTGCAAACGGTAAAAAAGTTATCCGTTTTTCATACGACTAATCATAAGTCCCCATAATATCTTTGCATTGTAAAACCGATAAATTAAAAGATATGGGAACTTTAGAAAATTCAGTGCACCTGATAGGACGTCCAGGAATGGATCCTGAGGTAAGAATTGTAGGAAATCGTAAGAATGTTAGATTTTCTTTAGCGACGAATGATTATACATATAATGAGAATCATGAGTTGGAACGAACGACATCGTGGCATAACATAGTGGCTTGGGGAAAGATTGCTGAGCAGGTAGAGAAGTATATCAAGAAAGGCAGACTAATTGCTCTAGAAGGTAGACTGAAGACAAGGGTCTATGAGAAAGATGGCAAAAAGAATTATTTTACGGAGATTACTATGAATGAGTTCTTGCTGATAGACCGTTCAAGTAATGATGAACAAGATCAATCTGGTGATTCATAGTTTTTCGGAAAAGCTTCATAAATACATTCATAAATTTTGGGTTTTGATGGTATAAGGTCTCTTTATTGTGAGCGTTTTTGTTGAATGCTTATTTTTAAAGAGGCACCTTATGCCGATGGTAAAAAAACATTACCTTTGTAAACTTAAAGGTTAAAAATTTATAGTTATGAAGATAGTGTTTCTGGAACCATTAGGACTTTCTGTTGAGAAGATAGAAAGAGAATGCGATAATTTAAGAAGACAAGGTCATGAAGTTGTGATATATGGCGACAGATGTCCTGAGAAAAATATCGAAAGAGCTAAGGACGCAGATGTAGTTGTTGAAAGCAATATGCCATTACGCAAAGACTTCTTTGACGCTTGTCCTAATGTGAAAATGTTGTCTATAGCATTTACTGGTTTGGATCATATTGATTTGGAAGAATGTGAAAGGAGAGGAATATTAGTTAATAATGCGGCGGGATATTCTACAGAGGCCGTTGCTGAAGAAGCAATATGCATGATGATAGGACTATATCGTCACGTTATAGAGAACGATAAGATAACAAGAAGTTGTAAAGGAACGCCATTGTCTCCGGGTAGAGAAATAGCTGGAAAAACAGTTGGCGTGGTCGGACTCGGCGCGATAGGCCAGAGAACGGCTAAGTTGGCACAGGCGTTTGGATGTAAGGTGATAGCATGGAACAGAACCCAAAAAAATGTGGAAGGTGTTACCTTGGTTGATAAAGAAACATTGTTTAAAGAATCAGATATAGTGACATTGCATGTCGCACTTAATAATGAGACTCGTAATTTCGTGTCGGCCAAGGAAATCAATTTGATGAAGCAGTCAGCAATAATCATAAATGCAGCCAGAGGTCCTGTTGTAAATACAAACGATCTTGCAGATGCTTTGAAGGAAGGAAAGATAGCAGGTGCCGCCATAGATGTATATGATACGGAACATCCTATTGCGGAAGATAATCCGTTATTGTCGGCCCCAAACACAATGCTTTTGCCACATATCGGCTTCGCGACAGAAGAGGCATTTGAACTTAGACTCGGTATTGTCGTCAGAAATGTAGAGAAATATTTGTCGAATACATAAGATGTGTTATCGTAGATAAATCACTTAGTATATTGATATAAAAGAAGAAAGTAAGGAAATATAGATTTGACATAATTTTAAAAAATGTAATTTTTTTATTTGATTATCTAAAACTAATTGTATTTTTGCAACTATAAAACACCCCGAATGATTTTATATTGGAGTTACTTCAAGATAGACCAAGTGTCTTTTAGAAGTAGGATTTACTTCTCCTTGAGCGAAAAGTGGTATTTTCATTAAAAAACGAGGAAAAAATATAAGGTCATCACTTGAATCTGATTCAAGTGAGGGGTTTTTTACAACATCTAATATTTCTACATATTTTTGATTCTAGAATTATCTACCTATCTTTTAAACAATGGTAAAAAATGTTAATTTTGTCTTTTGTTTAAAATTTATACTATTGCCTATTCGTTTCGCATAGTGATGTATAACAAATAAAGTGTTTAGTATGAAAAGGAAAGTGTGTTTTATCGTATTGTTGTTGTTTGTGACAAGCAATATATTGCAAGCCAAACAGCCTCCGGTTCCATATTTGCAAAAGGATTATCGTAACTCTTTTAAGATAACATTTTTGTCATGGATTTCGGGCAGTACTAAACTTTCGTATGAAAGAGCTTTCCCTAATATACGTCAGAGTGGCGAATGGTGTGCCAGTGTCATAGGTGCAGGCCGTGATAAATATCAAAATGATCCTAAAGGCTATACAATGCGTTATGGACATAAGTTCTTTCTTAAGGAGAACCAGAATCAATCCTTGATGGGATTTTATATGAGACCGGAAATAGTTTATTCACATTACTATTACAATAGCAGCGTGGATGGCTCTCGCGCATTAACCAACAATACCGCATTCCTTGGAACATTCGGTTATCAGTATGTGCATAAGCGTTTTCTGGCTGACTTCTGGGTTGGTGGCGGTTATGCAGCCGGCACTCCTGCTGATACTTATTATCACCATGGTTTTGAACTATGGCATTATTTCAATACAGAGAATACTAATATAGCTTTGAGCTTCAGTATTCGTTTGGGCATCTGTTTCTGATTTTTATAATTAAATAGTTTTCGATGATACCACAAGATACAATAATGAGCATCATAGACACAGTTCGTATAGAAGAAGTTGTCTCTGATTTTGTCAGCCTTAAGAAAAGAGGCGCTAACCTTATCGGTGTTTGCCCTTTTCATAAGGAGAAGACCCCATCATTTATTGTGTCGCCGGCTAAAGGAATCTTCAAATGTTTCGGCTGTGGTAAAGCCGGCGACTCCGTCCGCTTTATCATGGAGCATGAGCATTATTCATATCCGGAAGCTTTGCGTTATTTGGCAAATAAATATGGTATCGTAATAGAGGAGAAGGAACAATCGCCAGAAGAACTGATGGCTCAGAATGAGCGAGAGAAAATGTTTAATATCAATACATTCGCTCAGCAGTATTTCTCGAATATAATGAAAAATGACGAAGAGGGCCAGGCCGTTGGTATGTCATATTTCAGAGAACGTGGATTCCGTGATGCGATTATAGATAAGTTTCAGCTGGGTTACTGCTTAAACCAACGCGATGCTTTCGTTCAATATGCATTGAAAAATGGATATTCTAAAGATCTGCTCCTTAATATAGGCCTTGCTTCCGGTAATGAAGAGAGGATGTATGACAAATATCAAGGTCGTGTCATATTTCCTATACATAACCTTACAGGAAAGGTGATCGGATTCGGAGCTCGTATTTTAAGCGGCGATAAAACCAAGGCAAAATATCTTAATTCGCCAGAATCAGAAATATATAACAAGAGTCAGACTCTTTATGGTATCTACTTCGCTAAGAATGAAATAAGTCGTCTTGATAATTGTATATTGGTTGAAGGTTATGCTGATGTGTTGAGCATGCATCAGGCGGGTATTGAAAATACTGTCGCAAGTTCAGGAACTTCATTGACTATAGAGCAGATTCGTCTGATTAGTCGTTATACCAAGAATATCACGATTTTGTATGATGGCGATAATGCCGGTATTCATGCTGCATTGCGTGGAACTGATATGATTCTCGAAGAGGGCATGAATGTCAGAATTGTACTGTTGCCTCCTGATGAAGACCCTGATTCTTTCGTACAGCATCATCCGATAGAAGAGGTTAGAGCATATATAGAAAATAATGCAAAAGACTTCATAAGCTTTAAAACGCAACTTCTTCTTAAAGATGTCGCCAATAATCCTATAAGAAAAGCCGAAGTCGTAAAAGATATAGTTAATACTATTTCAGTGATTCCTGATGCTATCTATCGTGCTACATATATCAAGGAATGTAGTCGCTTGATGGATATGCCAGAACAATCTCTGATGAACGAACTGAATAAACAGCTTCGTGCAAAGATAAGAAAGAATAATCCAGTACAAGGCGAACAAGATATTATTATAGAAGAAGTCAAGTCTGAACCGCAGAATCTGAATGTCAATGCTGTTCCAGTTGGATTCTATCAGGAACAGGAACTGGTGAAGCTTCTGCTGATGTATGGAGATACAGAAGTCGATATAGATGGCTTTGATGAGAACAACAATTCAATGATATATAAGGTCAGCGTGGCATCTTTGATTGTCGATGACTTGAAAAATGATGATCTGTTATTTAAGGATGAAACACATAGAATGATCTTCGATATTTTTGACAGAGCCTTGGATGGTGATGTGCTTCCTAAAGACCAATATTTTGTGTCGCACGAAAACTCAAAGATATCGGAACTTGCAGCGACTTTGTTGAGCTCTCCATATAAATTGGATGACTGGAATAGAAAAGAGATAAAGGTCAAGACAGAGGAAGATGTGCTGTCTAAATTGGTAGTTACATCTGTGCTGAGATTTAAAGATATGGTGCTTGATGAAAAGAGAAATGAGTTGACACGACAAATTATGGAAACTCAAGATGTTGAAGATCAATTTGCTCTTCTCGTCAAGAAGAAAAAACTTGACGATTTAAGAATTAAAATCAATCAAGAATTAGGTATAGTGATAGCGAAGTGATTTTTTTTGACACAGACTATTTCTCAGACTGTTAACGAAGAAATTATGATGCTTTAAAAAAAACTTTCATAGTCAGAGTTTCCTCGTTAAAGGTTCAAAAATAATTCGTATCTTTGCCGACTCAAAAAATGCAATTTTCACATTAACATGAACAACGAAGGAAACAAGGGCAAACGTACTCGTATTGCCACAAGAAAGACTGCCGGTGTACGCAGATTCAGTGAAGAGAGATTAGAGCAGTTTGAAAGAGAACAGGCATCTCGCCGCGATGGCGATAATGAAAGACCAAGAAAGAGCTTCAGACCAAGAAGAGATGACGACAGAAAAGAGTCAGGCTTCGGCGGCAGAGGCAAGAAATTTGGCGATAGACCTGTTAGAGAAAGAAGAGATGAACGCGATGAGAATCGTAGCTTCAGAGGTCAAGACGAACGTCGTCCTAAGAGAGGATTCGGTGAAGACCGTCCTAAGAGAGGATTCGACGAAGGTCGTGACAATGACAATCAATACGGCAACCGCCGTAACGCTAGAGGCGCTGCTCGTAACGAGCGTAGCTTCGACAACAAAGGTCGTCGTGATGACAGACCAGAACGTAAAGGTTTTGAACATAAAGGCACTGAACGTCGTGGCGGCGGTGGATTCAAAAGAAGAGAAAAAGATCCATTGTACGACAGACCAAGAGCTACAGGACAAATCCGTCTTAACAAATACCTCGCTGACTCTGGCATCTGCTCACGCCGTGAAGCTGATGACCTTATCCTCGCTGGCGCAGTATCTGTAAATGGTGTAGTCGTAACAGAATTGGGTACAAAAGTCAATACTACTGACAAGGTTGTTTACGGTGGCGAAACTCTTAACCGTGAAAAACTTCGCTATGTGCTCCTTAACAAACCTAAAGGTGTTATCACAACATCTGACGATCCATACGAACGTCACACTGTTATGGAACTCGTTGAAGGCGCTTGCCCAGAACGTATCTACCCTGTAGGACGCCTCGATAGAAATACAATAGGTCTCCTTCTCCTTACAAACGACGGTGACCTTGCTAAGACTCTCACTCATCCAAGTCACGAAGTGAAGAAACTTTATCATGCAACACTTGATAAACCTCTCACTAAAAACGACTTGATGAAGATCAGAGAAGGTCTCATCCTTGAAGATGGTCCAATTGAAGTTGACGGTGTCGACTGGGTTGTAGATGATCCAACAAAACGCGAAGTAGGTATTGAAATCCACTCAGGTCGTAACCATATCGTTCGCCGTATCTTCGAAAGCCTCGGATACGAAGTGGTGAAACTTGATAGAGTGATGTTCGCTGGACTTACAAAACATAACCTCCCACGTGGCCACTGGAGATTCCTCACACCATCAGAAACCAGCATTCTTAAAAGAATAAAATAAAATATGAAAGAGACGCCATTACTTGATGACGTCTCTTTTTTTATCTACGAATTTAATTTTTCTAAAATTCTAAAATTCTGAGATTTTGAATTTCTGAGTCTTTAATTATGCATCAAGTAGCGTCCTTAAAATCTCATACGACTTGATGTCTCTTACCTCGTCAGCATGTAGCTTGTAATACATCACTATAGATTCTAATAACTTGCGTCTGATGCTGTTGCTTATTGTTAAATTCTGTTGGTCGGCTCTCATTGACGCCTTGCAGATGTCGTAGAAATATCTGCTTAGTTCTTCGTCAATCTGATGTATGTCGTTCTGTGTCATCTTGAAATTTCCGTCTAACAAGTCAAAACATGATTTTTCTGAATATGTATCGATGTTAGGGAAGAATCCTAAATATCTGCTCAATTTCAGTGCGAATACTATAGGGAAATTTGCGTAATCTGATGTGGCTTCATCGAGCCATAGCATAGAGTCGTAAATAAAATTGAAGAGTTCTGGGTCGCTCTCGCTTTCGCTGATGGCTTTGGATAACAACTCGCTGACGAATATTATGATAGTAGACTTCTTTATGTCTGTGGCTATGCTTTGGTAATAATGCGATAATGATATTTCTCTGATGAAACCGAGACTGTTGCTGCTAGTGTCTGCAACGATTTCGAGTAATGTCATATTCTGAAACAGAGCAGCTTTCATCTTCGATTTCTTGCCGAAGACGCCTTTTACCATATACGACTGAATGCCTAGCTCTTCTGTCAGCATTTTGACAACAAGGCTGCTATCTCCATATTTAATGGATTGAAGCACAATGGCTCTTGTCTTGCTTGTCGTCTTCGCCATTACATTATAAGTATTTTTGTGGCGAATGTCTCTTTGCCGCTTTCGTCAGTGACGAAGATGAGGTAAATTCCAGGTGTTACTTTGTCGCCATTGATAGTGGTGCAATCCCAAACTGCTTGTCCACCTTCAGAATAGAGGTGTGTCACGAAAGAACCGTCGACGGTAGTGATCTTTACTAATGAGTTTGAAACCAAGTTCTTGATTCCTACCAGGCCGGAATAATTCTGTCTTACAGGATTTGGATATACTATAACATCGGAATTTGTTTTCTTGCCTTCTGTGGCTCTGCCTCTTAAAGAGATGATGCCTTTGTCGGTGCCAAAGAAAATCTCTCCGTCTTTATTGATAGCGATGTCGTTGATGGTATTCGACAACAAAGGACTATTGTCTTGTGTGAAATGGTGATATTCGGTGAGACCGTTGTTTGAAATATAGAAGGCGCCATTTTTTGTTCCAACCCATAAGTTATTGGCGTCATCTACGCAAATTGAAAGGACTGACTCTCCGGAGAGAAGATAGTCGGCTTGGCCTGAACCGTCGTTTCTTGGAACCAAAATTCTTGATGCGTCGTAGTTTGCTCCTTGTCTGAATATCTTTGATGTGGAATAAAACTGTGCTAGACCGTCGTTGGTGCCGATCCATACAGTGCCGTCTTTGTCAATGGCCATACAGTTGGCTACGTCTGGGAGACCTCCCTGTCCTTTGGTCGTATTGATAATCTTATAGTTGTCGTCGTAAGAATTAGAGATGGTGTTGTTGTCGTTGTAAACAATAAGATTGCCATCACGAGTTAAGATCCATTTGTAGTTGTTGTTGTCAACCAAGAGTTCGCCGACATTTTCAGAGCCTATGTTAAATGAATACCACTCGTTTTTTGTAGTCTTGACCGATAGCATGTTTTCGGTGCTGCTGTTTGCAATCCATAAATTGTTTCTGCTGTCGAAGTCCATGCCGGTGATATATACGTAGCCGTAACCTTTCAATTCGCCAAGGCTGCTGTTTTCTTTGTTGTAAATATTTTTTAACTCAAAATCTTCGAATTCAAGTATGCCTTTGTGGAATGAACCTACATATACCTTTGAGTTGTTGATAGGGTCTATGGCTATTGAGACGATGTCTGATATGGTGTCAAAGGCTTCTGTATTAGTACGATTTATATTGTGCCATTTGTTGTCTACATAATAGAACACGCCATGACTGACCCAGTTTTTAGCCCATGTGCTTGAATATCCTCCAGGAGCGACCCACAGTTGGTCTCCGCGAGCTTTTAATTCAAAAACGTAATTGCTATAAGGGCCGTTGAAAACGATAGGGTTGCAAGACCCTCCTGGAATGTATTTGTAAATGCTGTTTAGTCTGTCCGCAAACCAGTATACTTTTTCTTTTTTATCATAGATGCAGTCGAAAGGCTCTGTCTTGAAATTGAGGTGTGAGTGTATCGCTTCATCGTCGGTTCCCAATGCGGTGACAGAGTAATAGGCTGCAATTACAAGTCTGTCCTCGTATGCTCTGATGTTTCTCTTGATGGAGTATGTCTTGTATTTGTGATGACTCCAGTTGTTGCCATCGTATACAAATAATGTATCGGTGTCGTATTCGTTTCTTGAATAGTTGGCAATCAACTGGTTGTTGAAAGTTTCAATTTCAGAATAATTTAAATCTTTATGGATGAGCGTTTTGTCCTGTGTCCATTGGGAAAAGTCGACGAGATTGTCATTGTCGTAGTCGGCATAATAAATGCCATTGCTTGTAGCAGCATAGAGCTTGCCGTTATATAGTGTTATATCGTTGACATTCAAATAAGAACCATTTCCACCGATTATATAAGTCTCTTTAATCTCCATTTTTTTTAGGTCTACGACTACGATGCCGAAACCGCAACATAGATAAGCCTTGTCTTCAATGAAATAGATATCGTTGATGTTTTTGTTACCTAAGATATTTTTGTTTTTGATATCACTGATATTGATGATGTTTCTTTCGTCATCGATGATGTCTATGTTTGAGTTGGAATATCCGATGAGAATAGTTCGCGTATGTGGGTTATAACGCATCACGTTGATGCCGAAGTCTGATAATCCGTTGACCTTTGTCAGTTTGTTTATGGAATTGTCGCCGGTGTTGTAATAGAATATCTCGTAAGGTGTTGCGGCATAGATTATATCACCTACTTTCTCAACATTGATGACCTTGGAACCAGGGACGTGAGTGGTCCATTCATGAATGGTTTTCTGTGCGTATGATGATGTGATGCTAAAAAATATTAAGCAAAATAGAGTTATATATTTCCTGATATTCATAGTTCTAATTTTAATATGTATAACTGATACGGGACATTTTTATTTTGTTGATTGTCTATATTTCAGTATGAAATTGTCCATTTTGAGAAATCGACTTCCGCCTCGGCCTTATTTTCGATTTTGTCTGGCAGAGAAGGGAAGAAATCAATCTTGGTTAATTCTTCTACCTCGTCGACGCTCATGGCGTAGGTCGACATTGGTTTTCTGCCGCTTTTGTTTTCGTAAACGAAGCCTATAGTATGAATCTCTCCATGGTTTTCTTGTAATAATACTTTGTAAAAAGCTTGTGGGACAACGACTTTATTTTCACCTATTGTCGTTGATACGTCATTGACGATAGGACCGCATATCACGAATATTTTTCCTTTCTGCAATGCCAAGTCGCGGACTTGTTCCTCCAGGTCTTTCCATACGCCGCCGTTAAGGTTTGGATTCTGCGGACAGATGTTTGAAAGATAGAACGACTCTCTCATGACTTGTTCGTCCCATTTCATATCGGCGGCCGGAGCCATATGGCCTCTGTCGTAACCGGAATATTTGTAGTCGTTGGTTGTTGCTGTCTCGCCTTGTGGCACCATTGGGTCTGGCTTGAATCTGTCGTAACGAGGCACCTCGCCCTTGACTTCATGGTCGGTGAGCTCGTAAGCAACCCAGTTAGGAATTTTCCAGTCGTAATTGTAAGAAACGGTATATCCCTTATGAGTTATGACTCTATCGCTTCTCTCTTCTTTTATGGTAGGAATTTCAATGTTTTCTAAATTTATATTCTGAGCTAAACATGTTGGTTTACAGAATATAAAACATATCAGAAAATATGATAGAAGTAGGGATATTCTCTTCATGACTTTTTTTTACAAAATTAAAAAGAATTGTTAAAAAAATTAAGCTATGTTAATAATTGTTAACAAAAAATAACTAGGTAATAAGAATAAAAAACATTATTTTTGCAATGCGAAAATTTTAAAATCATAAATAAATACTAAGATGAAAAAACTTATTTTAATTCGTCACGGAGAAAGTGAATGGAATAAATTGAACCTCTTCACAGGTTGGACAGATGTTGATTTAAGTCCTAAAGGTTTAGAAGAAGCTTTTGAAGCTGGTAAACTTTTGAAACAAGAAAACTATAAACCAGAATTGTGTTTCACATCATATCTTAAAAGAGCTGTCAAGACTTTAAATAACGTTCTCGATGCTATGGACATGGACTGGCTTCCTGTTCAAAAGAGCTGGAGATTAAATGAAAAGAGCTATGGTGCTATCCAAGGCTTGAACAAGGCTGACACAGCTGCTAAATATGGCGACGAACAAGTTTTAGTATGGCGTCGCTCTTTCGACGTTCAACCACCTGCATTGGAAATGAACGATCCAAAGAGCCCAAGAATGGATGCTCGTTACGCTGAACTCACAGACGAACAAATTCCTTTGACAGAGTCATTGAAAGATACTATTGAACGTCTTATGCCTTACTATAACGACGTTATCCTCAAGGCTTTCGAAAATCACGATCAAGTTATGGTTGTTGCTCACGGCAATTCATTGAGAGGTATCGTTAAGGAACTTCGCGGCATGACAAACGAAGAAATCATCAAGTTCAACATCCCAACAGCTGTTCCTTACGTATTCGAATTCGATGACAATATGAACTTACAAAACCATTTCTTCCTCGGCGACCAAGAAGAAATCAAACGTAAAATGGAAAGCGTTGCTAACCAAGGTAAAGCTAAATAAATGAAAAACCGTTGGGTCATACCTGATATTCATGGTCATTCTAATACCTTGAAGTCTTTGATAGAGAATGTTATCAATCTGTCAAAAGAAGACTCGGTATATTTTCTCGGCGACTATATCGACCGCGGAGATGACAGCAAAGGCGTCATAGATTTTATCATAAGTCTGCAAGAAGCTGGCTATGACGTACATTGCATTAGAGGTAATCATGAGGATTATTGTATAAGAGCTTGGGAAGATGACCAAAAAAGATTTCTGTTCCGTAGCAAAATCGAAAAGGATTGGAGAAAAAACGGCGCTAATAGGACACTGTTGAGCTTCGGCGCTAAACGTCCTCGCGAGATAAACAAGTTCTATATCGATTGGATGAAAAATACCAAATACTTTATTGAACTTGACGACTGCATCCTCGTTCATGCTGGACTTAACTTCAAAATAGATAATCCTTTCGACGATGTCTTTAGCATGATGTGGGCTAGAGATTTTAAAGTCGATAAGAATAAGACTGGCGGAAAGAAAGTGATACACGGTCACGTACCTGTCGAGATGTCGATGATAGATTTGTTTAAAAACAATAACTATGACTTCTTGTCTCTCGACAACGGCATATATTACAAAAACAAAGACGGATTCGGCAACTTGTTGGCTTATAATATCGATACTAACGAAATCGTTGCTCAACATAATGTCGATTTCTAACTTGATCAGGAATGTGTCCTTTCGTAAATATTCATACTCATTATAACCATATCGATAATAATGAGTTTGTTGAGATACAAAACATCGATGTTGACAATATCGTCAATGTCGATGTTTCTCATTTTTATAGCATTGGAATACATCCGTGGAAAAGTCAACAGATCTTTTATCAACAAACTCAGAAACTCATGGAGTCTGGGTGTCTCGGTGACTTGAATTTTCTCGCTATAGGTGAATGCGGACTCGACAGGGTTTGTGACGTTGACTTTGAAATCCAGAAAGAAGTGTTTATAAAACAGATTGAGTTGTCAGAGAGAATTGCGAAGCCTCTGATAATTCATGCGGTAAGAACATATCCTGATATCATCTCAATAAGGAAAGAAACCAAGGCGAAGCAAGTCTGGATAATACATGGCTTTCAAGGTAATGAGCAGTCGGCTGAGCAGCTTTTAAGATATGCGGATATCTATCTCTCTTTGGGTGACGTCTTGTTTAAGAATGAATCTCGTGCGAAGCGGCTTCTGCAAGTCATCCCGACGGAAAAGCTGTTCTTTGAAACCGACGTTGCAGAGAGAAAGATAAGCGATGTCTATGAGAAAGCGGTGCTGTTATCTGGCGTCGAAATGGATAAACTGCGCAACGATATTTTTAATAACTTTGTAAAAATTTTTGGACAGATATGAATTGGAACTCAAGAACACAGTTGTTAGTCGGAGAAGAAGGCGTTAAGAAATTAGCGAACAGTCATGTCCTCGTCGTGGGACTGGGTGGTGTTGGCGCATACGCTGCTGAACAGTTAGCGCGTGCCGGAATAGGAAAGCTCACTATCGTCGACTGCGACATCGTCAATGTGACTAATAAAAACAGACAGCTTCTGGCTCTTGACAGCACCATCGGCCGTCCAAAAGTAGAGGTGATGGCAGAACGCATCCGCGATATCAACCCTGATGTCGAAGTCGTCGCCATAAACCAATATCTTAAAGATCAGCCTATCATCGACCTGATGGAGCAGCATTTCGACTTCGTCGTCGATGCTATCGACACTCTGGCACCTAAGGTGTTCCTTTTATATTATGCTGTCCAAAACAAACAGAACATCATCAGCTGCATGGGCGCGGGCGGTAAGTTCGACCCAACGAAGATAGAGATTGACGACATCTCGAAATCACATAATTGTCGTCTGGCTTTTTACATAAGAAAACGACTACACCGACTTGGAATACGCGAAGGCATCACTGTCGTCTTCTCGCCTGAGAAAGTCGCGGAAAGTGCAGTCTCGATAGAAGAAGCTACAGAAAACAAGATTGCAACCGTCGGCACCATATCTTATATGCCAGCAATATTCGGCTGCTTCTGCGCTTCACATGTTATTAGAAAAATTTTAGAACCCTAGAACTTTGGAATTCTAGAGTTTTAAGATTTTAGAGTTCTAGAATTTGAAAATCACCCTGAAACCAAGAACACAAGATCGTCTCTTTCTTCTACTTTCTTCTCGATGGTGGAGATGAAGTGCGTGCGACGTGTGTTTTGGTCGAGCAGCAGTTGGGCGTTTTCAAAATCTCCAAGTTGACGATATATCTCAATAATCTCCAGGTTTACTGATTCATATTCCTCATCGTCAGGAGTGTATCGTAACTTGTATAAATCTATTAAAGCCCTAAGGTTTTCGTTGAAATGCTCACGGCATTTTTTGAATAACTCTATGCCTTCCAGGATTTTCTTTCTGTTTCTGTACCATACCTTGAAACTCATCTCTTTAGATGTGTATGTCTCAATGTTGATCTGATGTCTGTTTCTTACGAAGTCATTGAAGGCCCACCACATAAGACGACGGAAGTAAATCTCTTGGTCGATATTATAATTGCCGTTGTTCAAAAAACTTCTGTAATGGTTCACTAGAGCCATCTTGCCTTTGTTGCTCGTGGAATGTGCGCCGTAGAAACGCCAGCTGTTCCATGTGTAGGAGGTGTCCTTAGGTTTCTTCTTGATGATATATGGTTCTTCGTATTTCTCTACCCATGACCAGTGGCTGCAGGCTGGGCATACTATCATCTTCTGGTTCTCAGTCATATATCCGTCGTTCAGGATCTTTCCGTCAGAATATAAAATCGACTGGTTGACCATCGATGAGATGAGGAGATGACCTTCCATCCAGCTTTTGCATCTAGGACATTGTATATAAAAAGTGTCGAATTTTATCATGGGTGTTATTTTTTGCAAATATATTATTTTCTTCCGAAGTCAGCAGGTATTTCTCCCCAAATCTCAGTCCTCCATTTATAGATAGGGACTCTGAAAGTGTTTTCCTTCAGCCATCTCTCAGCCCATCGTATAACATCAAAGAGAGGTCTGTTGTTTGCGTTTTCAGCGATCTTCGTCTTGCAAGCGCCTTCTCTTACCCATTTCTGCGCATTTACTGAGTCGGAATAGATAGGGTAGCTGAGCTTGTTTTTCTTTTGCCATGCCAGACAATAAACTATGGCGAGGAACTCTCCGATATTGTTTGTGCCTTGTTCGTAGACAGGACTTTTGAAGAGGTGCGTGTTAGTCTCTACAAAAACACCTTGAAACTCCATCTTGCCTGGATTGCCGGAACAAGCAGCGTCGACGGCGATACTCTGACCAATAGGTCTCTGGTTCTCTGGTAAATTTTCGTAAGATTTAACCGTTGTCTGTTGACCGTTGTCTGTTGACTTCTGATATCCTGCTTTGAAGGCTTCCTCGGCGCTTGCCCTGTCGGGAAATGATTTATATTGCGCACCTTTGAACCCCTCGATCTGCAATTTGCAAGAGTCCCAATTGCTGTAAATACCTATCTGTCTGCCGTTCCAGACCACGTAATATTTGTTCTTTGCCATAATGCAAAAGTAACAAAGAAAAGCATATCTTTTTTTGAAAAATGAAATAAAAAAACTTAAATGATATCGTTTTTTTTTGTAGAATTGCATTTAATTAAATTGGTAAAGATATAATGAAAAACAACATATCGTTTGTTAGAAAATATATATTAAATCTTATAACTTGTTTGTTCTTAATAAGTTTTACAATCTTGACTCCCGTCAAGGTTTTCGCAAACGATAATGGACATGAAACAGAAGAGAAATTCGATGCTGGAGAACTTATCTTCGACCATATTTTAGATTCATACGATTGGCATATATGTACTTGGAAAGGTAATCACGTTAGCGTGTATCTGCCGATAATAGTTTATAGCGAAGGCGAGTTCTATTGTTTTTCATCTAAGAATTTCCACCACGAGCATCAGTATCATGCAAAGGACAAGCACGGCGATGACGTCGTCTTTGAAATAGCTGAAGATGGAAAATATAAAGGCAAGGTGGTGAGAGTTCTTGAAGATGGAACGCAGATAAGGCCGTTCGACATCTCTATAACTAAGACGGTATGTGGATTGTTTATCTCATGCACTCTTCTGGTAATCGTGTTTTTGCTTGTCGCAAAAGGTTATCGTGAGAGAGGCGAGAAAGCTCCAAAAGGAATACAGGCTCTCGTAGAACCTATCATTCTTTATGTGCGTGATGACATCGCCAAACCTAATATCGGAGAACATTATGAACGATATTTCCCTTATCTGTTAACGGTGTTTTTCTTTATATTCTTTAACAACCTCCTAGGGTTGATACCGTTTTTCCCTTTTGGTGCTAACATCACAGGAAACATAGCCGTGACAGCAGTGCTGGCTTTGTTTACCTTCATCATCACCAATTTCATGGGTTCGAAACATTATTATGAAGATATATTCAACACACCTGGCGTGCCTTGGTGGTTGAAGTTCCCATTGCCATTGATGCCGGTCATTGAACTCGTAGGCTGTTTCATCAAGCCTTTCGTTTTGGCGGTACGTCTCTTCGCTAACATCACCGCAGGTCATATCGTGGTGCTTGGCTTTATCTGTATGATATTTATCTTGGGAGAGATGAGCGCTATGGCAGGTGCGGGAATGTCGGTGCTGTCAGTATTGCTCGCAGTCTTTGCCGACTGCCTTGAGGTGCTGGTGGCATTCATACAGGCATACGTGTTTACCTTGTTGTCGTCAATATATTTTGGAATGGCGGCGAAACATGGTTAATTAGTTGGGAGTTGGGAGTGGTTGGTAGAGACGTATCAAATTACACCTAAAAAGTAAACAATGTGTAATTGATGCGTCTGATAAAATTGACATAAAAATATAAACTTTATAAAAATTATAAATTATGACATTATTGGTTTTATTACAAGAAGTAGTTCAAGCAGTTGTTGACTTGGCTCCATTGGCACAGTTAGGTGCAGCTTTAGCAGCAAGTATCATTACAATCGGTGCTGCCTTAGGTATCAGCAGAATCGGCAGCTCAGCTTTGGAAGCCACAGCTCGTCAACCTGAAATAGCAGGTAATGCACAGACAAGCATGATCATCTCAGCAGCTTTGGTTGAAGGTGTTTCATTCTTCGCATTGGTTGTCTGCTTGTTGATAGCTCTTTAAGAGTTTATAGCGGAAAGTTTAGAGTGTAGAGTGATGTCTACACTCTAAACAATTTTCAATTTTCAACTTTCAATTTTCAATTATGGAATTAATTACTCCTGATTTTGGTCTGTTGTTCTGGATGACATTGGCATTCGGAATAGTGTTTTTTATCTTGGCGAAGTTCGCGTTCCCAGTCATAAACGGAATGTTGAAGAAACGCGAGGAGGAAATCACCAATGCCCTTGAACTGGCAGAGCGTACTCATAAGGAAATGGAACAGCTTCAAGTTGACAACGAGGCGCTCCTTCATCAGGCTCGCGAAGAACGTGATAAGATACTTAATGAAGCTAAGCAGATCTCCGATAGGTTTATCGAAGAGGCTAAGGTTAAGGCCAACGAAGAGAAAGACCGTATCATAGAAAACGCTAAGGAGACAATAGAAAATGAGAAGATGGCTGCTACAACGGAAATCAAGAACCAGATAGCAGACATCTCTATCAAAGTGGCTGAGAAGATAATCGGCAAGACTTTGGAATCAGACAAAGAACAAATGGATTATATCAACCGTCTGCTTCAGGAAATAGAAGAGAGAACCCAAAAATGATAAGCCATGAAACCTAACATCTTAGTACATAGATATGCAAAGGCTTTCCTTGACTTGGCAATACAGAATGGTGTTGTCGACAAGGTTCTCGGCGACCTTCTTCTCGTGAAGACAACCTTCAAAGAGAATAAGGAACTTGATCTGTTGGTGCATCAGCCTTTTGTCTCAAAAGTTCATAAGACGAATATCGTAACTAAGATATTTAAAGACAGAGTCGATGTCATAACATTGAATCTCCTTAGTCTTCTGATAGAAAAAAATCGTGAAGAGATCATCGATGATATCTATGATGAATATTATGAGTTGTATCTTGAATATAAGAAGATCGCTGTAGTGACAGTGACTTCTGCCATTGATCTTGATGAGATTACAACCGACAGAATCGTCAATATTATGAGACATAAGATTGTCGATAAGGATACTGTTCAGGTCAAGAAGGTCATAGACAAGAATATCATTGGAGGTTTTAAAGTCAATTATATGGATTATGAATATGATGCTAGTGTGGTAAGTACTTTGAAACGTCTGCATTCTGTCTTTGAAGAGAATTTGTTTGTTAAAGGATATTAAGAAAAGAAATAAAATTACATACGATGGAAAATATAAAACCTGCTGAGATATCAGCGATTTTGCTTCAGGAATTAACTGGCTTCGACACCAAGGGCGAGCTAGACACCAAGGGGTCTGTCCTTCAGATCGGCGACGGTGTTGCTCGTGTCTATGGCATGAAAGATGCCGAATCGGGCGAGCTGGTTGAGTTCGAGAAGACAGGTGCTATGGGCATCGTCTTGAACCTTGAGCAGGATAATGTCGGTGTCGTTCTTTTGAATGACGCTTCAGATATAAAAGAAGGTGATGTGGTGAAATGTACTCATCGTATCGCTTCCATACAAGTCGGTGAAGGTATGTTAGGTCGTGTCGTCAACACTCTTGGCCATCCTATCGACGGCAAGGGTGCCATCAAGGGCGAGACCTTGGAGATGCCTTTGGAACGTAAGGCTCCTGGTGTTATCTTCCGTCAGCCTGTCAGCGAACCGCTTCAGACAGGCATCAAAGCTGTCGACGCCATGATTCCTATCGGACGTGGTCAGCGTGAGCTTATCATCGGCGACCGTCAGACAGGTAAGACCGCCATCGCCATCGATGCTATCTTAAATCAAAAAGAATTCTACGACAGGGGAGAACCTGTATATTGTATATATGTCGCTGTAGGACAGAAAGGCTCTACCATCGCTAACATAGTGCAGACCTTGGAAGACAAGGGCGCGCTGCCTTATACTGTCGTGGTAGCCGCTACAGCATCCGACACTGCCGCTATGCAGTATTACGCTCCTTTCGCTGGTGCTGCCATAGGCGAATACTTCCGCGACACCGGCCGTCCTGCCTTGGTGGTTTACGATGACCTCTCCAAACAGGCCGTTGCTTATCGCGAGGTGTCATTGCTTCTCCGTCGTCCACCTGGACGCGAGGCTTATCCTGGCGACGTCTTCTATCTCCACTCAAGATTGCTTGAACGCGCTGCTAAGATAGTCGCTAACGACGATATCGCTAAGAATATGAACGACCTTCCAGAATGTCTCAAAGACAAGGTGAGAGGCGGAGGATCTCTCACGGCTCTTCCTATCATCGAGACACAGGCTGGCGACGTATCAGCATATATCCCAACCAACGTGATCTCCATCACCGACGGTCAGATATTCCTTGAGACTAACCTCTTCAACGCTGGTATACGCCCTGCTATCAACGTAGGTATCTCAGTGTCACGTGTCGGCGGCAAGGCTCAGATCAAGTCAATGAAGAAAGTGTCAGGAACTCTCAAGATCGACCAGGCTCAGTTCCGCGAACTCGAGGCGTTCTCGAAATTCGGTTCTGACCTAGACGCTGCAACACAGGCGATATTGGATAAAGGACGCCGTAACGTACAGATGCTTATCCAGCCTCAGTCATCACCGATGAAGGTGGAAGAAGAGGTGGCGATGATATTCTGCGGCGTCAACAACCTCATGAGAAGCTTGCCTTTAGATAAGATAGCGGAGTTCGAAAAGAATTATATCTCAACGCTTAACTGCAGTCATGCCGATTTGATGAGCAAGATAAGACAAGGTCAGCTCGATGATGAGATAGTCGCTGTCTTGAAGGAAGTGGCTGCTGAAGTATGTGATAGCATAATGAAGAATTAAGAGTTATGGCAAACTTAAAAGAAGTCAGGACGAGAATAGAATCTGTCAACTCGACGAAGCAGATTACGAGTGCCATGAAGATGGTGGCAGCTTCTAAACTGCGTAAGTCGCAGAATGCCATCATGGCATTACGTCCTTATGCCGAGAAATTCAGCGAGATTCTTGAAAGGATAAACGGTAGAGACGTCACTCCTGTGGCGTCTGAAATATCCGAAAGTCACAAAGTTCTCATCATACCTCTTTCTTCTAACAAAGGACTCTGCGGTGTGTTCAACGCCAATGTTATCCGTGAGACGATAAATCTTATCAAAAACGAATATCAGACATTATTTGATAATAATTGTGTTGATATTTTATGTGTCGGCTCTAAGGTCGAGGAAGCTCTTAAGTTCAGAAAATATCCTGTCATAGGCAATGAGAATGTCTTGCTGGATGACTTGACATACGAGAACGCTGCCGCTTTTGCTGAGCGTCTGATGAAAGACTTCGATGAGAATAAATACGATAAGATTGTTTTTGTCTATAACCAGTTTAAAAACGCTGCAACTCAGGTGTTGGTGACAGAACAGTTCTTGCCAATTGTTGGTCAACAGACAACAGACAACAGGCAACAGTCCGAGTCTGATGTCGATTATATTTATCAGCCTAATAAGGAAGAGCTGTTGAGTGTTATGATTCCTAAGTCGTTGAAGCTTCAGGTTTATAAGATTCTGTTAGATAGCTTCGCATCAGAACAAGGCGCTCGTATGATTTCAATGACACAGGCAACAGACAACGCGACAGAACTCTTGAAAGAACTTAATATATCATATAACAAAGCACGTCAGTCTGCTATCACCAACGAACTCGTTGAGATTATCAGCGGAGCAAACGCTTTGAAAAATTAAGAATTTATTTGAAAACTCAGAAATTCAAAATCTCAAAAAATCAAAAAATTGGTAATGTTGCCAAAAATGGTTGGTAAAACCTTTGCAATATACTGATACATAGAATAATATAATAACTTTGATGAAAACAGTTTTCATCAAAGTTATTTTTTATGTCAAAAACAAGGAGAGAAAGTATACTCAAATCAGCTCCGTAGGAGCGGCAGTTCCTAGGCAGGTGATGAAGCGCAAAGCGCGAAATCCCTGCAAAACAGATTCCCAAACAAATCAG
>JAZKYV010000059.1:0-2035 GCA_045612345.1 Bacteroidales bacterium | reverse complement strand
GCTCCTTTTTGACCAGCCCGGCGAGGTTTGCCGATATTGACCTCGGGTTGGAAACAATGTCGGAACCCTGTGACAACGGTCACGGGGTTTTGTTATTTTTAGAAGGTCTTCCACTGATAAATAAAAAAGGAGGAAATTATGAGTGAAGTTCAGACTATGATGATAATTTCTGCTGCCGAACATGCAGGTAATGCAAACGGGTTTATCTATGGAGCTAATTCCAATGGAATCCTGGTTGCAGTTGCTTTTATTATATTTCTATTTGGTATAATTGTATTTACCGATATTTTTTAGTGCTTTACAAAATGGATTCTTTTAACGATATATTATATGTATCACTTAAAACAAAAGGAATCTATTATGGAAAAGCTTATTGAAAAGAAGATCGAAATCATTAACCAAAAGAAAGCAAAGTACGAATCCGCAATCAAGATGCTCGAATCAGGAGCATTTCCGAAGGAACGACAGGTAGCTGAGCTTATTGACATTTACAAAATGAAGGCTGCTGCATTAAGTTATGAGATAACCTGTGGAAAAGTCCTGAGAGAAATCTTTGCAGCCTAGTAGACTGAAATAAAATTATATTAAGAAGATTGGTTACAATAGCCAATCTTTTTTCTATATTAAGAATATCAACGAACTTAAGAGGTTAAAATGACATTAGAAGAAGCAATTCAGAAACGTGAAAAACTTCTCGCTGAAGAACGTGAAATCCGACAGGCAATCAAGATTCTTCATTCCGATACGTTCCCTAAGTGGAATGATTATATCGGTAAGGCAATTGATGCTTATGAAGACCGTCTGTCCAGAATCCCTTATGAAATCGAACAGTTGGCAAAGCAGGTTGAAAAGAAACCGGAACCGAAAAAAACAATGTTCAATACTGGTTTTAAAGAAGAAGATATTGCTTTAGCACTGAAACTTTTCGAGGTAATTACTAATGGTTAAGACTGTCGAATTCTCTACTGACAAATATGAAGATTCAATTGGATTGGATGTTGTTGTCATCGGAGCATCGGCACAGCAACTGTCTGATCTGGAACGTCGTCTTGATAATTATTACGATGCTAACGGTTTGTCCAGCATTGAAGTTAACGGCAATTGTATTGCCATGATTTTCAATATCGATGAGATTCCTGGTTCTATTGAACGTGTCAAAGGACATATCTGTGACTTGGTTATGGTCATGTAGTCTGAAATAAAATATAGCTAAATTATTCATTACAAATTGTGGTTAAATTACTATATTAACAATATCAAAAAACAAGTGAGGTATTTAAAATGGCACCGAAAAAAGAAACTTGGATCGTAACTATTGCAAATTACGATGAATGTGGTGAAGGTCTTGCTGTGTTTGCTCCAATTCTTTGTAAAGATGAAACAGAAGTTGCTGAATTTATTAACAAAGACATGAGAGCAAGTTTCCAGAATGAAGGGTGGAGAATTCAAGGAAGAAAAGCATATCAACCCAATTTTAAACCGGGAAAAGATAAACCGATTGTATTCCCACGGTATACAGCAAAACAAATCGGAAACAACTCTGAATTTGAAACTCCGGGTGATATTCATCTCTGGACTAAGTGGAAAGTCACTAAATGGGAGATCTAAAAATGGTAACGATTACGTTAACTGACGAAGAAGCAAAGATGCTTAACCTCATCTGCTGGGACTACATCAATGAAGAAGACTGGGAGAACCTAGATGTCACTGATGATGAAATCGATGCATTCAACCAGGGAGCAACAAAGATTAACCTAGCAGTGAGAGAATTGCCTAACGATACTGAAGAGGACGTCTGATATAAAAAATAAGTATCATCACGGGTTAACAAATAGAGTATAATTTTCTATATTATAACACGTCGATGATACGACACCTGCTCACTTGGCGAAATTGGTAAACGCTGGGTCAACCGAAAGGAGCCCTGAGAAGCAATTCTCTTGAAGTTGTTCGAATCCTTCAGTGAGCACTATCACTAAAACAAAAACAAAAAAACAAAAGGAAAAATAAATATGAAGTCTACGATTTCTCTCGA
>JAZKYV010000058.1:0-62706 GCA_045612345.1 Bacteroidales bacterium | reverse complement strand
GCGTCAAGCATATATGAAGTTTCCATCAATTTGAAGTTAAGATTTATTGTATCTCGATTAGGAGTCACGCTTACCAAGGTATCTTCATAACCGATACAGGAAAACAACAGTCCGACTTTATTTTCCATCTTAGGCAACATCATAATAAAATCGCCTTTATCGTCGGAACTCACGCCGAAGCTAGTATTGATAATTGTAATATTTACATTCTTCTCTGCTACATTACCTTTAATGACAGAATAATCATTCTGTGCGAAAGACATCATTCCGCAGAAAATAAGTGTGATTGTAAGTAGTAGTTTTTTCATGGTTTTATTTTTTTTGCTGTGAGCTATGAGCTGTGAGCTTTTTTCGAATTGCTCGAGGCTCATGGCTCGTAGCTCAATGCTTATTCATTAAATTCGTTTAATAATTTGTTATCGTATTTATATAATACCATCAATTGCTCGATTGCCATTTTATTCAAGTAGAGAGCTCTCTCCGATTGAGATTTGCCTGTTTTTATCAATTCAGAATTCATGCTTTCCAAATTGATTAGCACTATCAATTGTTCTATAGAAGCATAATCTCTGATGTTGCCTTTCAAATCTGGATTTTCATCCTTCCACATTTTTGCAGTTTTACCGAACAATGCCACATTTAGAACATCAGCTTCATTGGCATATATTACATTCGCTTCTGAAGACGTAATTTCTTTTGGAATCAGATTGTTTTTTATGGCATCAGTATGAATGTGGTAGTTTATCTTTGACAATTCTCTTTTTGCGCTCCATCCAACAAACTTCAATTCTTCTTCTTTTAGACGTTGAAATTCTTTAACTACATAAATCTTAAACTCTGGACTTATCCACATTGCAAATTCAAATGCAATATCTTTATGTGCATAAGTTCCACCATAACGACCTGCTTTTGCAAACAGACCTATAGCATTGGTTTTGGCCACGAAATCTTTTACACTGATTTTAAATCTGTTCAGTCCAGCTTGATTTTTAATTACGGCGAATTCGCCATAATTAAAATTAGGATTATATACTTTTTCCCAAATACCAATGTACTCCAAAGTGTTTTTGTTTCTCAACCAGTCTGTGACAAAAAACTCGCCGTCTTTAGCCATCATCATGTCGGTTAGACAGATATAATCTTCATTGTTAAACTTTGTAACATTGATTTCAACCTCTTGAATCTTTAATTTTGGCATAGTTCTAAATTTTAATTTTTTCCACAAATTTACATTCTCAAAATCCCTTTGTCAAGAGAAAAAAATATAAAAGATTTTAACGTTTTTTGTTAATAGTCAACAGACTTTGGGATGTATTTCTCTCGCAGAGACGCAGAGGAACGCAGAGTTCATTTTCATTCTTGAGACGTGTCAATGCGTGTTCATTTTTATGGTTACATTGACGCGTCTCTACATCACTCCTCACTAAAACCGTTCTATAGGATTATTCTTAGCCCTTTCGTATTCGACAGCTTTTTTCACGAAGTCGTTGTTTGTTGTGGCGTCTCCTATCGTGTGCGACACTTTGTACCTTTTCTGCAATTTGAAGAATCCTTCCTTCGTGGTCTGTATTCTGTCGTTGATGACTTCATAAACCATCATTAGTTCTGAAGGCCTTTCTATTGAAAGGAATTTCCATGAATAATGATTTTCTGTGTCTGCAATATTTAAGATGAGACCTGGCAGATTGCAGAATTTATAAGGTCCGTCGCTGAAAGGAAGTTCCGATGTGAACCATGCTTCCCAAGTACGGCCTCCAAAATCGCATATCGCTTTCTGACAGACATAATTATTAATTGTATCTGTTTCGGCGGTTATCTGCCAATTGAAAGCATTGAAAGATTCTTCGTATTCATACATTCCTTGCATATATATATGATCTATCGTGGTGATGTTTTTGCTTGTCATATTCTTGAATATGGAGCACCTTATTGCAGAAGATGGAACATCCGAGAACACCTTACCTATTCTGCCGGTCTTTATCAATTCTTCTGTGAGCCCAGAATCTCCTGCTTTCTTTAACTCCATATTATGTCTATATGTGCCATATCCTCTAAAAGAACTCACCTCATGTTTTTTGCCAATCGAAAGCATGTGGTTTTCTGTGCGATAACGATCGAGATGTGCGGTGTCTTCTCTAAAAGTCAATTCATACATCACAACGTATTCCACCGTGTCATAATAATGATGCTGAGGTTTCCACCATTGGGCGTTAACATTTATCATGATTGAAATAAAAGATAATAATATCAACGATTTCTTCATAGTGGGTTATTTTTTAAGGTCAACAGACAACGGACAACAGTCAACAGACTTTGGGTTATTTTACATGGCTAAAAATCACAACTTTAGTCATTTGCCATTCGCCTTTATATGTAAAAAAGGCTACCGAAGTAGCCTTTCCATTAATTGAATTTATAATAAATAGGTATTGTGAACTGTGTTCTTACGACTTCACCTTTGTGTTGTCCTGGATTCCATTTTGGCATTGAAGAAACAACTCTTAATGCTTCTGCATCACATTCTTTATCAATGCCTCTCAGGACTGCCGCATTGGTGATACTGCCGTCTTTCTCAACGACAAAAGTAACAAATACTCTTCCTTCGATTTTGTTGTCTATTGCTGATTGTGGGTATTTGATATTTTCTTGAATGTATCTCATCATCTCATTTGGTCCGCCTGGATATTGTGGCATCACTTCAGTGACTCTGTAAATAGAGTCTTGGAGATTCAATGCTTCTTTATCATAAACAGGTTGTTCAAGGATAGTCCATGTTTCAGTAACAGCAGGCTGTTGTTTCTCATCATTAGGTTTTGTGTTATCACATTGAGTGTTAAGCAAAATCAATAATGCAAACACCGGAAGAGTCAGTAATACCTTGATTACTGAACCCTTTACTTTTTGATTTTTCGTAATCATACTAATTCTTTTTTTGGTTAATAAAAAACTGAAATTATTAGCTATCGTGCTAAAGTCGTCAGCCGTGCACTGCTGTAACAATAACATCATATAGTTCGATTTTTCGTCTTCATTCTTAATCGCTTCGCTGTCGGCAATGAATTCATGATTGCTCTTCAACTCGTTCTTAATCATCCTGATAAACGGATTGAACCATTGGAAGGCAATCATTATCTCCATAAGAATGACATCAACAGAATGATGGTTCTTCACGTGACTCATCTCGTGTTTTATAATCATATCGTCGAGATTGTCTTTTGGAATGTAAATATTATTTAAGAATGAGAAAGGAATATGACTTTCATTTGTATATATGAAATTGACATCGTCGATAGTCTCAATCTTCTTCCCTGCTTTGATCTTATGGATTTTAATGATATTATAAACGAATTTCATCAGGAAGAAAACCACACCTATAATATATATGTATGAAATTACGTCTGTAATTGATAATGTGTTTGCCTCGACTGCGGTTTCTTCAATTATCGCATCGCTGTAAAATATCACATCCATCTCTTGTTTGAAGGAAGTCATTTCCTGAAAATGCTGTCCTTCAAGACTTATTTTAATGAAAGGAAGTTCGAATGCGAAGATCGCTATTGTGAGCAAGACGATTCTGTTGAGCTGGAATCTGTTGCTGTTGCGGAATAATAGTTTGTAAGCAAAATACAAAACCATCGTCGCAACAAATGTAAGTATCAAGTTGGTTATCATAGTTATTTCTTTAATGCTTTATCAATCATGTTTTTAAGTTCTTGCAGCTGCTCAATCGAGAAGTCTTCTTTCTGGGTGAAAGCGGAGACCAACTCGCTGTAGGAGTTATTAAAATAATTTTTCACGAGACCGCAAAGAGATTTGTGCGAATAATCCGATTTTGAAATCAAAGGATAATATCTGTTCGCCTTGCAGAATGTCTCGTGTGCAACGAAGCCTTTTTTCTCAAGGATTCTCACTATCGTAAGCACTGTGTTATAAGCAGGTTTTGGCTCTGGAAAGTTTGCCATTATCTCGTTTGCAAATCCTTGTTCTATCTTCCAGAGCACTTGCATCACCTGTTCTTCCGCTTTCGTAAGCTCTTTTATATTTTCCATAGAATATATTTTTTGAATTAACGAGACAAATATATACATTGTTTTTTAAATGTGCAACTAATTTTTTAGTTATGAATAAAAAAAATATTTAGATGTTTTTTTTCTCGCAAAGATGCAAAGGAACGCAAAGTTTAAAACACCTTATCTCAACATCTTAGTATCTTAGCATCTCAACATCTCAAAAGACGCCACAGGGTGACGTCTCTACGAAGATTCTCGGCAAAGCCGTCGGGCTTTCCGCTCTATCTTTGCTCCGCTACGCTCCGCAAAGGATGCCGCTCCAATCCCTAACGCAGAGGGGCTACTAAAAACTAATTTTCCGTTTTCAACTTTCAATTTTCAATTCCCATAAGGCGATGCCTTATGCTAAATATGTTTCGCCCTTTCAGGGCTCACATCAAAAAAACATAGAGACGCAGCAATTACACATTGTTTATTTTCAAGGTGTAATTGATACGTCTCTACAAATCACTCCTAATTCCTAACTCCTAATTCCTAACTAATCCTAAGGTCTTGCAAAATAGCGTATTCGCACTCTCCTATTCCAGTGACGACGATTTTAACTGCTTTAACAGCTTGTTCTGGATGGATTTCTGCTTTGTAACCATCGAAGTAATCGTAAACGAATGCCTCGCCTTCAATGAAGTTTTCACCATCGTAAGACCATTCGATTCTTGCGTTTGGAAGTCCCACGATTGCCAATCCGTAATGTCCGGTTCCGACTAAGATCTTTTCACATTCTACTGGATTTTCGAAAGTATATAAGAAGTAATCGCCAGCTTCAACAGGACGTGCTGTGTTGCAGTAAGTGTTCATGTTATAGTCAACTAATACGTTGATATCCTGTTCTATAGGAACGTTAGATGTGATTGTAGTCGCAGGTTTTTGATAATTGTACAAATCGATGTTTTGTGCGCCTCTTGCGATACTTGGACGTTCATTATAGAATGTTGCGAAACGGTAATTCTGTGGTTTATCGGTAGTTATAGCTTCTGTATATTCCGCTGATTCTAAAGTCGGTGTTGATTTGTCATCGGTGTAACGTATTGTCAAGAAGTCATAGTCTTTCTCAGCGACGAGTTTTCCATCTTCGTATTTCACTGTTGGAGGTGCAACTCTGAATTCAAAATCCATATTGTACAATTTTTCTAAATGATTGTCGTACAATCTTTTCTTGAAGTAGTCGAGGTTTCTGTCTTCGTAAGCTGACCAACCGATTTCTGAAAGTACAAGCACTTTAGGGAAAAGCTGGTAATGAGCGTAACCTGGAACCTGACCGCATTCTGTCCAGAGACCGCCTTGTACACCGAGAACGAGTTTTTCTTCCTCTTCTGTCAATTCGAAATTACCTATTGGGTCGAATTCATATACTCTTTCCAATGGAATGATAGCTGCCCATTTGAGACCGCGTTCGTCAGCAGATTGTTTCATGTCAAAGTACATATACTGAGCGACTTGCATAACTGTTGGCTGACCAGCCTTTACAGATTTGATGCCTCTTTCTGAGTTTTGCCAGACGTAAGGAATGGTTGTTTCCAAGAGGTTGCCGCCATCGAGGATTTCATCCCAACCTGCCATTGTCTTGCCGTATTTTGCCAATATCTTTTCTATTCTTCTAACGAAATGATTTTGTAACTCAACGAGTTCTGTCATTTCTTTTTCTTTCATAAGATTTTGACATACTTCGCAGTCGCGCCATGAATTCATATTGACTTCATCAGCACCGATGTGATAAACTTTGCTTGGGAAAAGTTCTGTCATCTCAGCGATGATGTTTTCCAGCATAGCGTAATTCTCTTCACGACCGACGCACCATACATTGTTTGATTCACCCTGTACGCTAAGGTGTTTAGAATCAATGTTACATACGATTTCCGGATATGTCACGGCGACAGCTTTGCTATGTCCTGGAAGGTCTATTTCAGGAATGATATTGATGTTTCTGTCTGCAGCAAATTTCACGATGTCTTTGACTTCTTCTTGTGTGTAGAAACCGCCGTTGCGTTCATTGCCAGAACCGTAAGCTGGCATAAGAAGTTCGTTAGCACCACGCCAAGCTCCTAATTCTGTGAGTTTTGGATATTGTTTTATCTCTAATCTCCAACCTTGGTCGTCAGCGAGATGCCAGTGGAAATTGTTGATTTTATAATGAGCCAAACCATTCAAAAGATGCTTGATATAATCCACATCGAAGAAGGTACGAGAGCAGTCCAACATCAATCCTCTGTATTTAAAACGTGGATTGTCATGGATGTTTAATGATGGAAACATAACGCCTGCAACTTTTACAGCATCTTCAGAATAAATGTCGTTAGGCATCATCTGGATCAAAGTCTGGATACCGTAGAAAATACCGGCAGCGTCAATAGCATAAATGTCGATTTTATCAAGACTTACGCTTAAGAGATAAGCTTCTTTGTCGTTTGCCAAATTAAAGTTCTCACATTCACTTGGATCTACGATATTGAGGCTAATGCTATTGTTAGACGCCACAGGAGTGACGTCTCTACAAATCTTAAGATTTGATTTGAATATGTTTTTCAAATAAGATTGCAAGAACTCGGCATTGAATTGATTTGCTTCGTTTTCATAAATGATGACGGTTTCTTTATTAAGTTGGAAACCATTGTCGTTCATGCACACTACAACTTCTCGTGGAACCGGAACTATGTCGAGGTTTGCATCTACAACTTTTGCTTTCTCTTCAACGCATGATGAAAGCAATGCAATAATTGTTGTTAATAAGAATAGTTTTTTCATGTTTTTTACTTTTTGGTCAACAGACAACGGACAACAGACAACAGTCAGTGTCGATGTCAACCGTCTGTGTCATTTTATTATTTTACTTTGATTTTTCTTCAATTTCACTTCCTTAACGGAATTATCTGGCATTAATATATAATAGGTGCCTCCTATTTTAGATTTTATCTTAATTTCTTTAACGTTTCCGTTTTCCCAATAGCAATCTACTACAGCGCCGTTTTCCGCGCAGAGTCCTTTGAAATGACCTGTTTTCCATGCTGATGGCAATGCTGGCAATACCTCAATGAATCCGTCGTGTGATTGAAGCAGCATCTCTGCAATGCCGGCAGTTCCTCCGAAGTTACCGTCAATTTGGAATGGCGGATGTGCGCAGAAGAGATTTGGGTAAGTACCCGCTCCTACTCTGTCGCCGACCATCGCTGGCTGCAACAGATTCTTAAGGAGTTTGTACGCACGCTCGCCATCATGGAGTCGCGCCCAGAAGTTAATTTTCCAGGCTCGCGACCAGCCTGTTCCATCGTCACCACGGCGTTCCAACGAGACCTTGCATGCTTCGTATAAATCAGGGGTCTTTGATTTTGTTATAAGTCTTCCCGGATGCAATCCGAAGAGATGCGACACATGACGGTGATGTATTTCTGGTTCGCCATAATCTTTCATCCATTCTTGTAGATATCCTCCTTCGCTTATCTGCATTGGAGGAAATTTCGTCAATGCGTTTTTCAATGTGTCACAGAATTCTTTGTCAATGTTTAATAATTCTGCCGAAGCGATTACGTTTTGATATAACTCTGTGATAATCTGTATGTCCATAGTAGGTCCCATGCATACGCTGGCGATTTTTCCGTCAGGAAGATAGAACGAGTTTTCAGGTGATGATGTTGGTGCTGTAACTAACCATGAGTGTTCGTTTTCTTCAATCATGACGGAGTTGAAGAACTGAGCAGCGCCTTTCATGACTGGATATATTTCTTTAAGATAATCAATGTCTTTTGTAAAAAGATAATGTTGATAGAGATGTTGGCAGAGCCATGCGCCTCCGGTGTTTGTCGCGCCCCATGAAGGGTGTTCGCCAGGAGCTGTGAACCCCCATAAGTTACAGATTGAGTGTGCTGTCCAGCCGTTGGCTCCGTAGAATCCTTGTGCAGTCGTTTCTCCTGATTCAACGATTCCTTTGGTGAATTCGATAAGTGGTTTGTGTAATTCGGAAAGGTTGCATATCTCAGCGAGCCAGTGGTTCATCTGCACATTAATATTAAGGTGATAGTCGCCGTTCCATGGTGTCTGTATAGTGTTAGCCCAGAGTCCTTGTAAATTAGGAGGCAACAGATCTTCTCGTGTTGAGGAAATCAAAAGATAACGACCGTATTGGAAATATAATGTTGCTAATTGAGGATCGTCTTCTTCTTGAAAATCAAAGAGTCTGTCTGTAATAGGATGATTGTCGGTGATACCTTCACCAAAATCAACTTCCACTCTGTTGAACAATTCCTGATATGTCTTGATATGATTTTTTCTTAAAGATTTATAAGAACGAGACTTGGCGTCATTCATCAAGTCATCTACTAAAGCGACGTAATTGTCGTTTTTATAATTCGTTGCAGATGAGAATATAAGTGTAAGTTCATCGGCGTTTCTTACAATTATTTTATTGTCAAGATATTGAACTTCGCCTCCCTCGTTGTTGACTGTTACTTTTGAAAGATATTTCATTCCTTCGTCGCCATTGTTTCCGTCGTTAAGCTGACCGAACATCACGATGGAATTGTCTTCAGTGAGATATTCTACACGTTCTTGTCTGTTCAGATTGATGTCGACGGAAATCATATTTGATTTATCTGCATCGAGACGAATTACTGCGACATCGGAGTCTCGTGATACAAAGTATTCGCGATGGAATTTAGCTTTGTCTGTTTCAAATTCTGTTGTGGCGATGGCGTTGTTTAAATCGAGTTTTCTGGTATATGTTCTGTCTTTGATGTCACTATCGTAAAGATATTCTATTTCTATATTTCCCAAAGTCTGGAAGCATCCGAAGTTGGCATTTGCTCCGTTGCCCCAGTTGGAACCGTTGTTGGAACAAGTGAACGTCCTATAAACCAATTCCTGTGCTTCGTAATTTTTACCTTCTAAAAGAAGTCGCTGAATCTCTGGCAATGCGTCCTTTGCTTTATGGTTTGAGTAGTCGGCAACCTTTCCCGACCAGAGTGTTATGTCGTTAAGTACGATATTTTCTTTTTCGATTCCGCCGTCAGGCATGATGCCAAGGCGTCCGTTACCTAGAGGCAAGGTCTCTTCCCAACAATTAGCAGGTTCTTCAAAGAAGAAAAACAAGTCTTTTGTTTGTGTATTGAAAAGATCTAAAGCTATGATACACACGCCAAGAGTTATGGCTTTAAGCAGATAGTGCAGCTTTCTCCATTTCCAAATAAAAACCATAATTATTATGATCAAAAATACTTTCATATCACTACATTTTTCTTCAAAAATATAACAATTTTCATTACCTTTGTAAAATAATTTAGATTTAAAATCTACATATATATGAACAATATTTTTTCAAAGGTAGAGCAAAGTTTTTTAATGGAATCGAATATCACAGAAATGACCACATTGATTCCATACATTGTCACTGACAGCGTGCCTAAGTTAGGCGTTATGACAGCCTTGCGTTTTCTTGAATGGGTTTCAGAAAATCCAGAAGGCGTCATTAGTTTGTCATCAGATAAATCGTTAAAGAATTTTATACATTATACTCATCATTTTTTAGATACTTGGAACGAGCCTGAGACACAGAAAGTCCTTGAAAAATACGGATTAGGCGGCGTCAAGAAACCAGATCTTTCTGGATTGCACTTTGTTCAGATGGATGAGTTCTATCCCATCTCTCCAAAACAACACAATTCTTTCTGCAATTATGTCAAAAAGAACTTCATAGAAGGTTTTGGTCTAGATCCAAAGAAAGCCTTGTTCATCAACAGTGATGAAATAAAACTATATCAAGGCAAATCTTATAGCGAAGTATTCCCTGATTACACCATCGATTTAAGCTTGCGTTATCGTCAGGCTGTCAACGAACAGGAACGCATCCAACAACAGTCAATATTCCTTATTGATGACTGGTGTTCAAGATATGATGACCAGATCAAAGCTAAAGGCGATATCGGATTTTTAGTAACAACATTAGGTTCCGATGGTCGTATTGCCTTTAATATCAAAGGTACAAGTTTACATTCTGACACATCTTTACGTCAGACTAATTTCGCGACACAGGCAGATGCCGCTTCTTCTTTAGGAGGCATCGAGGTTGCAAAGAATCGTTTGGTTCTCACAATAGGATTAGATACGATAACAAGAAACCCTGACACTATAGCCATCGTCATGGCTGCCGGCGAGTCTAACGCTCAGATTATCAAAAATACACTTGAGTCTGAAATGACTACAGAATATCCTGCCACAGTGCTTCAGCGTCTTGAAAATAGCAGATTCTATCTTACCAAAGGTGCTGCTAGCCATCTTACAGATTCCACCAACAACTATTACTTCAAAGACGAATGGAATTTCGAAAAGACAGAAAGAGCCATCATCGGACTTTGCAAGAAATTGAATAAATACGCACATCGTCTGACTATGGAAGACCTTCAGAATGATTGTCGTTGCAGAATGATTCCAAACCTAAGCCTTGAAACCGTTCAGGAAGTGATCAGATCTACAGAGAAGAAATTGGAAAGAGGTTCTGTTACACAATTAAACAAGGTCATCTATAACTCTGGTCCTCACCACGATGATATCATGCTTGGCATTATGCCTTTGACAAACAGACAACTGAGACCAGCAAGCAACAATGTTCATTTTGCTGTCATGACCTCTGGTTATAACTCTGTAACAAACGGATTCCTTCTTAATTCATTCAAGATGGTCCTTGATTATCTTGCAAAGGATAAGATTGAAATGATACATTATCCTGACTTCTTTACCGAAGGATATAAACATAAATACGACAAGGATGTATATCATTATTTAGATGCCGTTGCAAGTGACAATCAATATGAAATGGACAGAGGCTTCAGTCACAGATTATTACGCTGTTCCGTTGCTGTATGGCAATTCAAGAATATAGATGAGTTGACAGCCAAATATAACGAAGTCATTTCTGTATTGGAAAACAGTTACGATGGCGAGCCTAACACTCCAGATTTGCAACAGTTGAAAGGAATGATCAGAGAGTTTGAAGAAGAGCTTGTCTGGGCATATAATGGCGTTCAAGTAGATCACGTCCACCATTTGCATCTCGGTTTCTATCAGGACAAAGGCATCACCAAAGGCGTCAATGTTGAACGTGATGTTATGCCAATCTTAAACCAGTTCAGAGAGATTCAACCAGATATCATAAGCGTGACATTAGATCCAGAAGGCAGTGGACCTGACACACATTATAAAGTGTTACAAGCAACTGCTGCTGCCGTTGCAGAATGGAGCAAGGAAAAGGATTTATCCAACCTTAGAATTTACGGTTATCGCAATGTTTGGTTCAAATTCCACCCTGCTGAAGCTAACATGTATGTTCCAGTATCACTTAACGCTATGGCTGTCTTGGATAAGTCTTTCGCTGCTAGTTACCTGTCTCAAGTCAAAGCGGAATTTCCAAATCCTTTGCATGACGGCCCATTCAGCGACATCTCCAAGAAGACATGGATCAAACAATTGCATGATGTTCAGCTGATATTAGGCAAGAATTATTTCTATGAAAACTCACGTCCATTGGTAAGATCAACACATGGTCTGATTTTTATCAAAGACATGAATGTGGATGAATTCATCGCCATCTCGGAAGAAATGAGACGACGCTCAGAAGAAGCGATATAAATCGAATTGAAAATTGAAAACTGAAAATTGAAAATTAAATTACATTGTCATTTTTCAACTTTAAATTCTAAAAAGTCTGTTGACTGTAGACTGTTGTCCGTTGACATAAAAAAAGACCAAGGAACCTTGGTCTTTTTTTATCTATGAGTCTGAATCTTCTTGGCGACTCGGTGACTCAGCGACTTGATGTCTTTATTTATTTGTAAGCGCCTTGATAGTCGCTATTTCTCTCCATTTCTTTCTAGCTTCATCAGCAGGAACTCCGAAGTAAGTCATGCCCGGTGTTGTGTCTTTATCGACGCCTGAATAAGCGAGCACCACTGTTCCTTCAGCGATAACGAGATCTTTGTTGACAGATGCCATTGCCCAGATTGAAACGTTGTCTTTTACCACTGTCACTCCGCCTACTGAAGCATGAGCGCCGAGGAAGCAGTTCTTTCCGAGTTTTGCATCGTGGCCAATCTGAACGAAGTTGTCCATTTTGGTTCCTTTGCCAACGATGGTGTCGCTTGTAACGCCTATGTCAACGCAGCAGCAGGCACCTATTTCCACATCATCTTCAATAATGACTCTTCCGCAAGATTCGAATTTCACGAAGCCATCAGGACGACGTTGGAAATAACAAGCATCACCACCAATTACACTGCCACTTTGAATGATTACATTATCACCTATTATAACGTGATTGTAAATCGTGACATTTGGGTGGATGATACAATTTTTTCCAATCTTAACTCTGTCACCGACAAAAACTCCTGGTTCTATGATAGTGCCTTCGCCGATCTCGGCTTTAGGACCTATCATCGCTGTTGCAGGCTCAAATCTACGATAAGACAATATAAGCTTGTTGAAAGCATCTAATGGACTGTCGTGAATGATTAAAGCTTTGCCTTCAGGACATTCAACGTCTTCACTGTTGATGATGATTGTTGTTGCTGCAGAAGTTAAAGCCTTTTTGTAATATTTAGGATGATCTACAAAAGTGATATCGCCAGGTTCAACTTCATGGATTTCATTAAGACCGGAGATCACAAAGTTAGGATCCCCGATCGTTTTCTTTGCTCCAACATAGTCAGCGACGCACTTAAGAGTCGTATGTGGATTTATTTTCATTTAATTCAATTATTTTACTCTTTCAGTGTATTCACCTGTACGAGTGTCTACTCTAATTTTATCGCCAGTGTTGATGAATAAAGGAACTCTAACTGTAGCGCCTGTTTCAACTGTAGCGTCTTTCATAGCGTTAGTTGCTGTGTTGCCTTTTTCACCTGGTTCTGTATATGTAACTTCCAAAACAGTCTTGATAGGCAATTCAGCGAAAAGAACTGTTTCTGTTGATGTGTCGAATACAACTTCACAAACATCGCTTTCTTTGAGGAAGTCAACACCTGTGATTAATTCTTTATTGAGAGGAATTTGTTCGTAGTCTTCTTGGTTCATGAAGATATAGTCATCACCTTCTTTGTAAAGATATTGATATTGACGACGTTCAACGCGTACGTCTTCTAATTTTTCACTGATGTCAAAACGATGTTCTAAAGTACGTCCGTCAACAATGCTCTTCATTGTTACACGCATGAAAGTGTTACCTTTACCTGGTTTTACGTGTTGGAAATCAACGCAGAAATAAAGTTTTCCGTTGAAACGGATACATGTTCCTTTTTTAATGTCTTGTGAGTTAATCATAATATTTAATTCTATAAATTATTATTGTTCTTTTATTTTAAATAAATCAATAGTTTATGCTACAAAAATACAAAAAAAAAGCATTAAAACAAGTTTTAGCTTGATTAAATTATGACAATATCTTTCAAAAAATCTGTACCTGTGACTCTGTTAATGTTTCTTAACAAAATGGTCTTTGAATACATCAATTCGTTTCTTAAAGAATCGGCATCGACTTTGACATATAAAATGCCCTTTGTGATTCTAAGATCCAATGTGTGCGCCGCAATAAATCCACCGACGACACTTTTCCACGACTCGATGATCTTCATCTCGTCGAGGCTGTTCTCTCTGTGATGGCGTTTGTAAAACTCGCTTATCAGTTCCGCCAATGTGTATCCGTCTTCATTCATCGTCAGTAGAAATTATTCCGTTATTAACTTTAAAAATCTTATGGTTCACGACAGTATTATCCATCAAATATTTGATTCTTTGACGCTGAGTGTCTGTGATGAATACTTGTCCGAAATGGTCGTTGCCGACAAGTTTCACAAGCTGAGCGACTCTGTTATCATCTAGTTTGTCGAAAATATCGTCTAAAAGCAATATCGGCTTATGTCCTATTTTCTTGTAGTTGAAGTCAAACTGCGCAAGCTTTATCGCTATCACAAACGACTTCTGCTGACCTTGTGAAGCGAACTGTTTCACTGGATGGTCGTTGATAAGAAATGTCAGGTCGTCTTTATGAATGCCGACATTTGTATATGTGCTGTATCTGTCATGGTTGAGACTCTCTGCCAATAGTTCTTCGTAAGGTCTTTCGTTAAGCGCTGAGTTATAAGTTATCGCTACTCTTTCGTTCGTGCCTGATACTATCTCGTAATATTCTTGAAAGACCGGTACAAATTCCTCAAGGAAAGACTTTCTCTTCTCATTTATAGGAACTGCGTTTTGAATGAGCTGATGGTTCCACATCTCTAATAATGTGTCATCCCACATTCTGTTTTCTGAGAAAAACTTAAGCTGCTTGTTTCTCTGCTGCAGCGCCTTGTTATAATTTAAAAGGCTATTGAGATACGTCGCATCGAATTGTGAAATAACGCCGTCGATGAACTTGCGTCTCAGTTCGCTGCCGTTGTTGATCAGGTCGCTGTCGTATGGTGATATCATCACTAAAGGAATCTTGCCTATATGGTCGGCAAGACGCTCATATTCTTTCTTGTCGCATTTGAACGACTTCTTCGAACTGCTTTTCTGTACGCAGGAAATTGTATGTAGTTCGTCATTGTCGAAGTGGAAGTCGCCGTGTATGGCAAAGAATTCCTCTCCGTGGCGTATGTTCTGCCTATCTGTTAAAGTGAAATAGCTTTTGCAAAAAGCCAGATAATATATTGAATCCAAGATGTTTGTCTTGCCAGCAGCATTAAGTCCCACGAAACAGTTGATCTTCTCTGACAAGGACAGATCTGCTGATTGACAATTTTTAAAATTGCTTAACTTTAACTCTTGAAGATACATTATTTATCAATGTTTTTTGAAGCTGTCTAAATTTGTTGTGATTGTAAGGAAGTTTGGAGATCCGTGGATATGCATCTCTGAACGAGAATAGCTTATGTTGAATTTATAAACGTTTATAGCAACGCCATAAGATAAGCCGACAGCTCCTTTCTTAGTAGGGCTTTTCATATTTTGACGCAATCCGTAATTGTAACCGACTCGCAATGTCAAGTTTTTGCCTAAGTTTAATTCGCCAGCTGCCACAATATGTCTGAAGAGATTTTCTGACAACTCATCAATTTTGTTTTTCTTTTTCATCTCTCCTGTCATCGGATCGTAATTGTTTTCAAGATCCAATGGATCGTCATAAGCAAGATCCCATCTTTGAAGATTATCGTAAACGAAAATAAATGTAAGCGGCAGATGCTCTAATTTCTTAGAAGCTCCAACTTGCATCTTGAAAGGCAATTCACCTCTAACACCTTGATAGTTATTATAAAGTTCATAACCGATATTACGCGCCACCAAAGAAAACACCCAATTGTCCTTGTTTACATAAGTAAGTGCAAGGTCTGTAGCCAATGCAAATGAAGCGTTGTTTTCATACTGAAGTCCAGCAAATTTTAAATTGGAGCCAATGCTGAGTCTGTCGTTAAGCTGACGTCCCCATCCTATGTTAATTATGTAATCTGATACTGAAAACATTACGTTGTCTTGGACTCCAGTCTCATCAGCATAATAAAAAGTTCCGTAATCATTGTATTGTATTGAAGCCACAAAACTTCCTATCTTGTCAAATGTTCTTCCATATTGTATCGAAGCGATGTTTATATCGTTATAATAATCGACATACGAAAGCGATATGGAGTTGTTCATCGTTGGGCTTATCAAAGAAGGATTTGACACAACAGTCTGAATGTCTGAACCTAGCATAGGAACAACAGTTCCACCTAAAGCTGCAACTCTTGCTGAACTTGTCATGTTCAAAAAGTTATACGTACCGTCTTTCTGTTGAGCAAAACTAATCACTGTCAACGACAAAAAGACTAATAGCATGTATAACTTTTTTCTCATGATTCTAATTTTATTATGTAAACGAAATATAGTCTTAATTATTATTAAGAATCTAACAAACCTATACCTTTCTTAACTATAAGGTTTTCTTCGTTAAGCTTCTTTAATATTCTGTCTAAAATACCATTGACGAATACCTTGCTCTTAGGTGTACTGAAATATTTTGATATCTCAATGTATTCATTCATAGTTACTTTAACAGGAATATATGGGAAGCAATTGAATTCTGTCAAGGCCATTTTCAAGATAATCATATCCATGACGCAGACACGTTCTTTTTCCCAGTTAGATGTGTTAGAGCCGACTAATTTGCCATATTCATCATCATGTTTGATGACTTCTTTGAATAACTTTTTAACGAATTCCTTATCTTCATTGACTGGGTCATTTTCAGTCTTGTAGATTGTTGGAAGTAATGATGTTTCGTTAAAGCTTGCCTTCAAGTCTGAGAAGAATTTCACTAACATTGATGTAACTAAATGATAATCATCAACGAAGAAGATACTCTTTTCTTCATAGAAATCTTGTAACAACTCAAGTTCTGAGAAATATTCTGTTATCATCTTGACGATGAACTTCTTGTCGTGATCGAAGCTGTTGTTTTCGTCAGACATATACTCTTGATATTCTTGAGTATTACGCATCATATTATAATAGTTTCTTATAATATCTTGATGGTCAGCCCAGTTGATCTTGAGTCTTTCTTCTTCTTTACAGAGGTCTTTGTTGTTTTCAAGAACATTCAAAACTCTGTTTTCAACATAACGCATGTTAGGATTCAAATCTTCTTTTGTAGGGAAGTTCTTGCGTTTGTTCTCTTCTATTCTATTTTCTGCGAAACGTTTAGTCTCAACAAGAAAAGAGAGTTGCCATACGAATAACTCGTGCATTTTATCAATGCTTTCAAGTAAGTGTTTTACACCTGATTCAATTTGTTCTTCGCCTGATCCTAAGTAAGCATAAATTGCTTGCAAGACCTTAACTCTTAAAAACCTTCTGTTTATCATATTAATTATCTTTAATGTTACTTATTTTCTTAAAGCTCTTAAAAAGAAATGTATGTCTTTCGACAAAGAATAATCTCTTGCATACATGAGATTGAGATGTTCTTTCTCTTCTTCTGTCAAACCGTTTATGCTTATGCTAGCAGATGGGTCAAAAATACCCTTCTTGATTTTTGGAAGCTTAGATTTTTCATTGTCTTTCACATCGCAATAACCTATCCATGAATACTTTCCGAACAGCACCTTAAAACAGCTCTTCAAGAATCTGAATGGCTTATCGATAAATAAAGCTATGAAAATCCAGAACACTATTCCTACCGATGATGAGATGATGTCGAATAGACGTTTCTTTCTCTTATTAGAATTCGTACTTATTGTTTTAATATCGATTGTATAGAGATCGCCTCTTGTGTTGATTGAGTTGCTGCCGATGATTGACAATGTGTCTTCTGGTGCAATCTTATAATCGAGTGAAGAGTGCCACTCTTCCATCTTGTCGATAATCAACTGGTGTGACAAATCTTTTGAGCAGAATATGATCTCGTTAATCTTATAAATATCGATGATATCTGGAACCTGATGCAAGTTGCCGAGGTAATTTTCCGGCACGTCTTTGTCATCGAATGGACTTATCAATCCGATGAAATCAGGTTTTATGGAAGTGCTTTGCAAAAGATTTTGCACGCGTTGTGTCTCTTCATCGCTGCCAATTACAAGGAAGCGCTTCTTTGCATTCTTGCCATATTGGAAACTAGGACGTTTCAACAAATATCCAATCCATCTGGTGAAGCTCATTTCGACAGCAACCCATATCATGCCAAAAAGAATCAAGGCGCGTGAGAATCGCAATTGTTCTGGCAATAAAGCATATAGAACCAAGATAAGCAAACTTCCCAAGAAAACGCCGCCGGCAGCCGGTGCGATTTTGTATGGTTTGTCATAACCTCCAGAGAAATAAGATGTTAACAACCATATCAAGAGATAAATTGGAAGTATTATTGTGAATAATATTGTTGGATATGTGCCGCTTCCGTCATAGACCATCATATTGCCCCAAAAATATCCAATAGCGGCGAGGCCTGAATAACCTAAGACTGTATCTATCAGTGGCTGAACTGCTTTGCTAAAAAACTGTGATAACAGAGCCAGGAATGCCTTGAAATATATCGCTATGTTAATAAAAAACGAGAATGTCTTTGCACCATTATTGGCGAAATGCTTCTTGACGAAGATCTCCATTGCCTTATAGAAAACGAGTACGTAGTTCACGCTTGTTTTCTTGGTACTTTCTCCCTTGTAGTGTATTATTCTTGTTTTTGGATAGTAATAGTTTTTATATCCTGCTAGCGTTATTCTATAAGACAAGTCGATATCTTCACCATACATGAAGAATGTCTCATCAAGCAGTCCGCATTTGTCCAATGTCTCACGGCGCATAAGCATGAAAGCGCCTGCCAAAATCTCGACTTCATTAATTTCATCATTATCAAGGTGTCCCATGTAATAACTTGCGAAACGCTTTGAATGAGGGAACAGTTTTGCCAGACCGAACATCTTGTAGAATGCTGTTGCCGGTGTTGGAAGTCCGCGTTTTGACTCTGGAAGAAATCTGCCTTTTCCATCGACCATTTTGACACCGAGGCCGCCGGCATCTGGATGTGAGTCCATGAATTCTATTGTCTTGGTAAATGTGTCGTCTTCAACGACTGTATCTGGGTTAAGCAATAAGACATACTCGCCTGTAGAAATTCTAATCGCTTGATTATTAGCGCGACTGAATCCAACGTTATCTTTGTTTGCAATTACTTTTACTTCAGGAAATTTTTCCGCGAGCATTTTGAGAGATCCGTCAACGGAGTTGTTATCAACAACATAAACCTCAGCATCTATATTAGCAATGGCTTTTCTGACTGAGAAAAGACACTGCTCGAGAAAATGCTCGACATTATAATTTACTATGACGATAGATAACTTCATGAACCAAATTGATGTGCAAAAATAATGATTTTTCCTACCAAAATAAAGGTTTTCGGCAGTTTTTTTTTATTGTCTAAAATTGTTGAGAAATTATTCATAAAATTGTATTTTTGCGTAAATTTAAATCTGATGGAAAATAAGAAAAAATCACTTCGTTTTGGCTTGATGATTAACAGCTTAACTGTTGCATCTTGGCAATATGACACCATCAAATTACTGATGGATAACGGAATGAAGTTATCTCTTATTATCCAAAATGCAGATGAAACTCCGGTTCCTGGTTTATTGGAAAAAATCAAGAACTATCCGTATCGAAGAACTTTGTACAGAGTATGGAGTCGTTTTTTCTTCAAGCCAAGAAGCAAATATCCCGCTGATATAACGGAACTTACGAAAGATATCCCAACAATATTTTGCAAACCAATAATCAAAGGAATCTCTACATATTTTGAAGAGATCGACATACAGGAAATTCGCAATCAGAATCTGGATTTCATACTTCGTTTCGGTTTCGATATCGTTCGTGGCGAAGTGCTGAACGTTGCAAAATACGGCATCTGGTCTTACCATCATGACGATGAGAGAGTTGTTAGAGGCGGCCCTCCTGGTTTTTGGGAGTTTATGAAGATAACACCTAGCAACGGCGTTATCTTGCAACGACTTACCAATAGCCTTGACAAAGGCATAATACTAAAGAGAGTTCATTTCAAGACTATACTTCACAGTTATAAGGCGCATCTAGACCAATTGTTTTTCGGTGCATCTATATTGCCATTACAGGTGTGTAAGGATTTGATAAACAATGGCACTTTAAAAGGCGAACAATCAAATTCAGAAGCTCCATTGCTTTATCCTCCTGTCAACATCAAGATGATTCAATATTTTTGGAAGTCGGTGTGGAGAAGAGTCGGTTTTCATCTTAACGACCTTTTCAGACAAGAAGATTGGAATGTCGGTTTCTGCGAAAGCTCCATTGAGGATTTTATTGACAATAAAGACCGAGAGTCTCTTAATATTCAATGGTTTAAGAAACCTAGAAGGAATTGTTATTTCGCAGATCCTTTCATTATTAAGACCGAAAAAGATACTTATATATTCTTTGAATGGTATTCATATCCTAAAGGCAAAGCCGATCTAGCAGTTGCGTTAAAATCAGAAGGTTTTAAGAAATATCATAAGCTGACGAATTTCAAGGAACATCGTTCCTACCCTTACGTATTTGAGTATGAGAACGTAATTTATTGTTTGCCTGAAGCTAATGCGACAAAACAAGTGACATTATATCGTTTTGATGAAGAAAAGTTAGCTTTTGAAAAAGATTCTGTTTTGCTAGAAGGTTTCCCAATTGTCGATGGGACATTATATCGCCAAGATGACAAATGGTTTATGTTTTTGGTAAATCAGAAAAACTCGCACACTCATCTTGAGATTTACTATTCAGAAAATCTAAGAGGACCATATCTGCCTCATGACAATAATCCAGTCATGATAGATTGCAGCAAGGCCCGTCCTGCCGGCAAGATTTTCACTTATAATGGAAAAACGATACGTCCTTCGCAAAACTGCACCGAACATTACGGACAGGCTATTACTTTAGAAGAGATAGAATCGCTGAACGAAAAACAATTTGCGACAAAAGAATTTGGAAGCATATTGCCAATAGAAAATAGCGATTATGATAAAGGAATTCACACCATAAACAGTGACGACAACATCGTTGTTTTCGATGGAAAGAGGTTCGTTTTTACATTTTCTGGATTTAAACAACAACTTAAACAAAAGATACATAAATAAATGATTAAGAAGATATTTGGAACATTTGGAACACGTCTGTTAAATGCCTTGGTCGGCTTTGTCACTCTGTGGTTTGGAACCAACTTCCTAGGCAGAGAAGCTTGGGGCATTGGCGCGACTGTCTTGGTCGATGTTTCGCTTCTTCTTATAGCAGTTGAATTGCTTTCTGGCAGCGGTCTTATCTATTACACTCCAAGAAAATCCTTCGTCACCTTATTCAAAATATCATACGCTTGGATATTGTTGACGGTTGCTTTTTTAGCGGTCATCTTCTGTCTTTTATCAAACTTCGCTCCTGCTGTTTATGACGCATTCGTTCCTGAAGGTTACGGAACACACATTATATTAATGGTTTTCCTTTATGGACTTCATAATTTCAATATGAACGTGCTTTTAGGAAAAGAACGTGTAGGAACGCAGAATGTGTTGTTTATCATACAGTTTATGACACAGATTATATCCATGATATTGTTTATCTTCGTATTTGACATCCGTAATGCTGACGCATTTGTGTATTCGCTTATTACAGGATACTTGACGGTCAATATCTGTGGATTCGTTTGCATATTGCCATATTTTAGTGATAACCAACACGAAAAGCTTATTCCCACTGCCAAGGAAATGTTTAATTTCGGCAGCATGATACAGCTTTCCACCTTGGTGACAATGATCAATAGAAGGATTAGCTATTTCGTCATAAAGAGATTTTTCGGCATGTCTGAAGTTGGTGTCTATACATCTGGCACTCAGGTTTCTGAAGCCACTAAGTTGATTGGCAACAGTATAGCATTAGTCCAGTTCTCTTCTATAAGCAATATGGACGACAAGAAGAAAGCAGCGGATCTTACTGTGATATTCTTGAAATTAGCAGTGATATTGACAGCCTTGTGCATGATAGTCATCTGCCTGATACCTAAGTCAATATACGCTTGGATTTTCACACCTGAGTTCGCAGAGACAAAAGACGTTTTGGTAAGTCTAAGTCCTGGAATGGTTTTCATGGCGGCCAATATGATTTTTAGTCATTATTTCTCTGGCGTCAATCTTCCAAAACACAACCTTTATGGTTCTTTAGTAGGATTGCTAGTTACCATACCATCGATTTATATTCTAATACCAAAGTATGGAATTGTTGGTGCTGGCATCTCTGTTTCAACGACTTACTTGGCAACAATCATTTATCAATGGTTGATTTTTAAAAAAGAAACTAAAGTAAGAACAATACAACTTCTTCCAACGTTAAATGATTTTAAGACTTTGGTGGAAAGTGTTAAGTCACAGTTCTTTAAATGATTATTAATTAAAAGAAATAAACTTATGGGAATTTTATCACAAATCAATTTAGTTGAGATTTTAAGTTCATTCATCGTACTTTTTGTTATTATAGACGTAACAGGTTCTATACCAATCTTCTTAAGTCTCAAAAGCAGCGACAAAAGCATCAAAGCCGGTCAAGCTTGTTTAGTTGCATTATTGATGTTTGTCGGTTTCTTCTACGCTGGCGACAGACTCCTTGACTTATTCAGTGTTGACGTTGCATCATTTGCTGTTGCCGGTTCTTTTGTAATCTTCATTTTGGCATTGGAAATGGTTTTAGGTTTCGATATCATCAAATATGACAATCAAGGATCTAACGTTTCTGTTGTGCCTATTGCATTCCCATTATTGGCAGGTCCTGGCGCATTGACAGCTTTGTTGTCATTACGTGCTGATTATTCAGTGATTAACATCATGTTAGGACTTATTTTAAATTTGATTTTAGCATATATCGTAATACGTTTTGTCGGCAGAATTGAAAAATGGTTAGGTAAAGACTTCATCTTCATCTTACGTAAATTCTTCGGTGTCATCTTGTTGGCTTTAGCTGTTAAGTTGTTTGCAAGTAACTTGACAGTCGTTATTGCAGAATTAGCAAAATAAAATATAGAGACGCATTAATTGATGCGTCTTTTTTTAATCAATTAGAAATTTGTATGAACAATACACTGATAACCTTTTTAGGATTTTCTATCATATTTATAATGACGACATTAGGATCGTCATTGGTTTTCTTTTTCAAGAAAGACATATCACAGAGTGTTAATTCTATGCTTTTAGGATTAGCTGGCGGCATCATGGTTGCCGCATCGATATGGTCATTGATAATTCCATCCATTGACATGTCTGAAGCCACTTTTGGCAAATTCGCCTGGTTCCCAGCTGCGACGAGTATTATAATAGGAGGATTACTTTTAGCATTATTGGATAAGATAGTGCCGCACATGCACAACGGCACGCATCAGGAAGAAGGACCTCGCTCCCACTTCTCCAAGTCAATGAAATTGTTTTTCGCCGTCACATTGCACAACATACCAGAAGGTCTAGCAGTAGGATTTGCTTTTGGAGCAGCAGCTGTTGCTGGCGACACAGCATCATACATCTCTGCATTAGGATTAGCGATTGGTATTGGCATTCAGAACTTTCCTGAAGGAGCAGCAGTTTCTTTGCCAATGAAACAAGTGACGGGCAGCAGCAAGAAAGCCTTTCTCTTCGGTATGGGCAGCGGCGTTGTAGAACCATTATCAGCTATCGTAGGATTCTTCCTCGCCTCACATCTGATAGTTTTACAACCTTGGCTACTGGCCTTCTCTGCCGGCGCGATGTTGTTTGTAGTAGCAGAAGACCTGATACCGGACGCCAACTTAAGCGAGAACCCGCATACAGGCACATGGGGCTTTATGATTGGATTTATTATAATGATGATATTGGATGTGGCGCTGGGATAAATTTAGAATTTCAGTCTTTCAAATAATCAATTGGATTCAGATAGAACATCTTTTGATATCCAAGCGGCGACCTATCGATTCTCCAAAGATAAAGAACCAGAGTACCTATTCCATAATGAAGATGCGATGGAGTATTGATAGCATTTCCTGTATTGCCAACAGTTCCAATCTCCGTATCCTGTGTAACAAAAGCAAAGCGTTTAGTCTTGATTTCATCCAAATGAGCGTAATAGTGAAGTCTCCACTTTGGACCTAATATTAAAACAAATTTACCGCCTTTGCCATATTCAGTTGTAATAAGAACTATGCCTTTTGTTGCAGAATGAACGCTGGTTCCTTTCTTCGCAAAGACATCAATCCCTTTGTGAACGATTGAACTTCCCCATCCTTCATACCAGAAAGTCTCATGATTATAGCTGTTATTATCAGCGCCCACTACAGGCATCTTTAAGTTTTGAGGAATAAGGAGACCGATAACAATTATCACTACGATAACCAATAACATCCTTAATAAAATCTTCTTAATCATATATAAATATTAGAGTTTAAACATATTTCTTTATCAATTTCTTTACACCACAATCTATAAAGAAGATAAGCAAGTACAAGACAACGAAGATGATAATATTTACCACATAATATTCCGTCCATCCTTTGCTGTAGCAAGGAATATTGCTTGGTATATCAAGATGTTCACCTAATTTCCAAAGGTCGTTTTTGCATAGTTGAAATGCCGCGTCACAACTGATTTTGCCATATCTGTTATATAACCATGTACCAAAGCAAACGAACGGAATGTTATAAACAACACTCATTATTAGCACCAGCAATCTAGGTTTAGAAAAACCTTGACTCATCTTCTTTGCAGCGACATAAACAACAGACAATGTTGACAACAACAGCACTGCATATTGCAAGTACAGATTGATATAAACACAAGCCTCGGTATATGTCCATCCAAATATCTTAGATAGCCACGTTATAAAACCACAGCACGCACCAAAGATTATTGTAATTATGTAAAAGAAAATGTTAGACACGAATTGTTTTTGAAATATAACTATTGAATTTTGAATATATTGTTTGGAGATGAAAAAAGCCAACTTACGGGAAATGTAGGTTGACCGATTTTTCGGACTGATTCCACTTCAACCACCATTTCAACCATGAAATTAGTGCAAACAAAAAAAGGAGTCACATTTCTGTAACTCCTTGGTTTTCTGTGTCGGGGTACCAGGATTCGAACCTGGGACCCCCCTGCTCCCAAAGCATATTATTATTACCACCATTTTTATATTCAGACATCTGAATATCAGTATCTTAATAGTAATATATTTTGAGAGAATTATAATGCGGTTGACATATCAGTTGAAACATCCGCTCCAACCAAGAAGATTAAACATTAAATTATCGAACTACGGCTTATTATAGCCACCACAAAGATAATAATAACTATTATCATAAGCAGTGATTTTCAAGCCTTTTTTTAATGTTTGCTGAATCTTTTTTATAGGATTTCACTTAGTATATAATTAGGTTTTTAATAGGATTTAAACACCATATATTCTAAAATATCAAGTATCTACATTTATAAAAAAACTAAAGCCAACTCACAGTGAAAATGCAGGTTGGCTTTTGGATAGTTGTATCAAAACTACAATCTTATCATAATAGTCATAATAGCGCAGTATAATCTACAACCATTTATGCTTCTTCTTTACAGAAAACTAGTTTTTAAAAAATTTAGTCTATCCTCTTCGGATTTGTAATAATCTAATGCAGCCATGTTAACAAGTTTAAACGAAGCCAATTGGCTAATAGATAAATTATTGAGTTGTTCACTTATCAAGCGTTGCATTTCCTCTTTATCGTTACCACTCATCAAAATCTGTTTGAAGCAATTTATCATTTGACAATAGAATAGTATAAAATTGGAATATGCCTCGTAAAATTGTTTTGCGAGTTTGTTCTCATCATTTTCATAGACAAACTTAGCCGTGTATAATTTTTGTTGATATTTTCCGAATAGCACATTCAATCGATCTATTTCAGATGAGATATCAGTATCCTTTGAAATGTTAATGTTAAGCTGCATATAATTAATGTCCGAAAGTCGTTCTGACAAATCTTTCTTCAGTTGTAATAATCGATTGTTAGTGCGCTCAACCTCTGCTTCTTTTCTATTATGAATTAGGGTCATATATAAGATAGTGAACGACACGCAAGCACCAATTATGCCTCCCAAGTATGTTCCCCAGAATGATAACCATTCCACCTCACTCCCGATAGTCTTTAAGTTAAAAGGCGTGGGAAGTAATAGTAGGCAATTCATTATAATAGGCAATAGGAAGATGCCTACTAATATAAGTAAGAATGCTATCTTGGGTATTTTCGTTTTCATGTTATTAAACTATATCTGAGATTATCGGTCAGTTATCGATAAGACCCTACAATTCATTCTCCACTCGTTCTTTCAACTTTAGCAATTCTCTATAGTTAAAGCGATTAACATTTATCAACTCAGACAGTTCTTGTGCAAGTTCTACTTTTGTTGGATTTTTATCTGGATGTGCTTTAATAATCAGTTCTTTATGCAAAGCTTTTGCACTTGCTATGCTTTCAACCACATTTACACTTTCTAACATTGCCTCTTTCCTATTCTTGCGTGATAGGAAAAGCCTTTTAAACCATCTGAACATAATTATTGAATGAAATAGTTTTCTAATTTTGCGTATGCCTTTAAGGAGAACTTTCGACCTTTCTTGTTATTCAAACCTTGAATAATCAGTGTATCAAATCCCATAGCCATAAGTTGGCGTATAAAAGCTGTGTTTGCCAATATGTATTTAGACAATTCCATTACCTCAGACATTTCTAGATTAATGTCATTCTCTATGCCTATTTTGAATCCGCTTCTGAATGTTAAGGAACTCATTTCATGTAAGAAGTCTGGGTCTCCAGCAGAAATGGAAACATGGCACAATCTGTTGATTGCCCCAGAATAAAACAGGTCTTTAAAACCTTTATTCATTTCGTTGATTATTCTTACCCTTTCAAAAGAACCATCCAAAAGGGAATTCAACATATTCTTTAGAAATTCTACTATGCTCATAGGTCTTTGTATAAAGTTTCTTTAGATGGTACAGTACTGTAACAGTCCTCTTTAATTATATGATAAAAGGAAGCATTAAGAGGATTTGCCCAGCGATCACTGAACTCAAACGAATAACTAAACTTTATTTTCTCAGTTATGAGATTAACTGAATAAAGATAATGATTAAAACGATTATTATCTTTCTCCAAGCATAGCATGTATTGTATAATATAGTGAATAAAACCATCCTTTTCCACGCTATTTGCTATTATGTTCTGGGCATCTGTACGAGGCATAATATAAGCTTCTGAAATCTCATTAGATGTAGCTATAAAATTCGCGACATTCTCTATGAACTTTATCCCTTTATTATCATATTGAAAGCAGCTATTATTAATGTCAATCAAAATTTTGAGTATTGCTAATCTCTCCTCTTTTTTGAAGTATATAATTTTAGCCATAAATTATAATTAATGTGCTATCCAATTCCCAGAGAGTAGCGGATTATAAAAAGAAAGGTGTGGGAACTTTATTGATATTTCAATAACACCTTTGCACTCCACTGCGGAGTTGCTTCGCAAAGGTATAAAAGTTTTTTAGATAATATCTATCTGTTGATAAATATTCTTAATTATTTTTAAATGAATTTTTAATAGCATAAAATCTAGATGGTAGATTTTTCAAATCTCACTATATAAAAGCAAAAATCTGAAAAAATCCACCAAGCCAAATATCAGAAACTTAGCATATCATAAGCTTCTAAAATCTCCTCCTGTCTCAATCCTAAGTATCTTTTAGTTATTGCCACACTGCTGTGATTAAACAATTCCATCAGCTTAACTAATGCTAGCTCTGCGTTTTCTCCACTCATGGTGTAAACTTGTCTGCCAAAGGTCTTGCGTAATGAATGGCACGAGAAATTACCAACGTGTAAACGGTATTTCTTTTTTACTTCTTTGAGCATTACGTTAATTCTCTGTATGCTGAAAGTCGTGCCTTTCTGACTTTGCAATATTGGCACATTCACACTTGCTGGTTTTATATGTTCGTAACATTCTTTCTTTTGTAACACGAAGCATTAAAGGATTTTCACCATTAGAAAGCGTTTTCCACTTGTAGCAAATTACTGTAACTGTTGCACTTACCATGACTTTTTCGGTTGAAACATTGGTTGAAATCCTGGTTGAAACATTTACGTTTTAACTGACATTTTTCAACTGTACAACAGACATTTTTTTAGACATTTTTGCAGAAATTATGGTCTTTGTTTTACCACCATGACATTACGGTTGAAACACCAGTTGATGCCACGGTTGAAACAAATAGGCTAAAACACCATTTCAACCATGATTTTATGCAAACAAAAAAAGGAGTCACATTTCTGTAACTCCTTGGTTTTCTGTGTCGGGGTACCAGGATTCGAACCTGGGACCCCCTGCTCCCAAAGCAGGTGCGCTAGCCGGACTGCGCTATGCCCCGATAATCGCGGCGGAGAAGGGGGGATTCGAACCCCCGGTAGCCTTTGGGACTACGACAGTTTAGCAAACTGTTGGTTTCAGCCACTCACCCACCTCTCCGTGTTCCGTGGTTTTGCGAGTGCAAAGGTACATCTTTTTTTTATATCTCCAACACTTTTTTCAAAAAAAAATATTTTTTTTATTTTTTCTCATATTTTAACATTAATAAATAACTTTGTGAACAAATATCTCATTATGAAAAAGCATTTGTATTTATCATTATTATCAATCGTAATATCCTTATTATTAATATCTTGCAACAATAATAGCAATTCAAATTCAACCGACAAGCCACAAAACGTCATAGTGTTAATTGGCGACGGAATGAGCACTCCTCAAATCTGCTCCGCTATGTTGGCAATGAAAAAAAACACCGTTTTTGAGCAATTTCCTGTCTCTGGATTGGTAAAAACACACTCAAAATCTCACAAAATTACCGATTCTGCTGCAGGAGGCACTGCAATAGCCACTGGACATAAAACAAATAACGGCATGATTGGAATGGATGCCGACAGCATTCCTGTGCCAAGTATTCTAGAAATTCTCTCCGACCAAGGCTTGAAAACAGGTGTAATCGCGACATCTTATATCACACATGCCACTCCTGCTTCTTTCGTAGCAAAGAATATCAATAGAAACAATTATGAAGAAATCGCCAAAGACTTCGCAAATTGCGAAAAAGTAGATTTATTAATAGGTGGCGGAAGAAAGCACTTCAACAAACGTAACGACAGCCTCAATTTAATAGAAAAAATGCAGGACAACGGATGGCATTATTACGACACATTAATTAATATGGACAGTGATCTTGAAAAGATATTTGTCCTCGCAGACGAAAACCATCTTCCTGCATATCCACAAAGAGGCGACTTCTTACCAGATGCCACATCTCTTGCACTAAAGAATCTGGAAAATAAAAACGGCTTCTTCCTTATGGTTGAAGGCTCGCAAATTGATTTCGCATGTCACAACAACGACTCCACATATTTGGTAAATGAAATGATCGATTTCGACAACACCATCAAGGTTGCTTTAGATTACGCCAAAGAAAATAAAAACACACTTATCATAGTCACAGCAGACCATGAAACAGGAGGACTCAGCATTGTCGATCCAGAAGGACGATACACAAAGACCAAGCTCCATTTTTCCAACGGCAGCCACTCCCCGCTCCTAGTTCCAATCTTCGCTTTCGGTCCTGGAGCAAACAACTTCACTGGGATAATGGATAATACCGACATTATGAAAAAAATCATCAGCATAATGTAACAAAACAGATAAAATATTTTAAAGATAACATTTCATCAATTGAAATAATATTTGTAATTTTGCAATACAAAGTTATTATAGAGATTTTATTTCAACGAATTAGTTTTTTAATTAGAGAATGTTATTTTTATCATGAAGATTTTTGTTGCGAAGTTGGGATTTTACACCAAGGCTGATGATTTGGTTGCACTTTTTAGCAAATTCGGTAAAGTTGATTCTGCAAAAGTAATTATGGATAGGGACACCAATCGTTCCAAATGTTATGGATTTGTTGAGATGCCTAACGATGCTGAAGCTTATGCTGCCATCGTTGAACTTGATGACTGTATCTTTCAAGGCAGTACAATTGACGTAAAAAAATCAAAACTAGGACAAGTCACTTACACAATATAGCACCTTATTATTTGATTTATAAGCAAATAAATATTTTAAAAAAAATATCATTTTTTTTGTATTTGTTTAAATAAAAATTGTATCTTTGCAAACGCAAATGCGATGGTTCGGTAGCTCAGCTGGATAGAGCAACAGCCTTCTAAGCTGTGGGTCTTGGGTTCGAATCCCAACCGGATCACAAAATTGAATGAGACTGGCTTAAACAAGTCAGTCTTTTTGTTTATAAAACATTCATTGATATGGATTTGAATATTTCTTATTGCTCAGATAAGTACCAATACACAATGGGAAAATCCTTCTACGAAAGTGGAATGAAAGACAAACGTGCTGTTTTCAACCTCTTCTACAGAAAAGCACCTGACACAAATAACTGGGCAGTCGTAAGCGGAATCACAGAAGTTTTAGAAGTCATCAAAGGCCTCAACTGCGGAGACGAGAAGTTCTTCGAGAAATTCCTTCCTGGCGAAGACTACAAAGAAGTACGTCAATATTTCGCTAATATGAAATTTACCGGCAACGTCTACGCCATGCGCGAGGGCGAAATCGCTTTCCCAACACAGCCGATAATAACCATAGAAGCTCCTATCATTGAAGGACAAGTCCTTGAGACTCCACTCCTATCAATCATGAACCACCAGATGGCTGTTGCTACAAAAGCATCTCGCGTGACAAGAAGCACAACAAAACCTATCAGCGAATTCGGCAGCCGTCGTGCTCACGGTCCTTGGGCTGCTATCTACGGAGGCAAAGCAGCTCTCATCGGAGGATGCGCCAACAGCTCTAACATCGTCTCTGGAATGAACTTTGGTTTCCCTTCTATCGGAACAATGGCACACAGCTACGTCACTGCATTCGGATGCAGCATCAATGGCGAATTCACAGCTTTCGACACATATATCAAGACACATAAATCTGAACCACTCATATTATTAATAGATACCTACGACACTTTGAGATGCGGCGTCAAAAACGCCATCAAGGCTTTCAAAGAAAACGGCATCGACGATAACTATCCTTACGGATACGGTATCAGACTCGACAGCGGCGACTTGACATACCTCTCTGTAAAATGTAGAGAAATGCTCAACGAAGCCGGACTCAAAAACTGCAAGATATTTGCCACTAACGCATTAGACGAATATCTTATCACAGAATTGGAACGCCAAGGTTGCCAGGTCGACTCATACGGCGTTGGCGACGCTATCGCAACAAGCAAACACAACCCTTGTTTTGGCAATGTCTTCAAACTCGTCCAAATCGACGATATGCCTGTGTTGAAACGTTCAGAAGAGACCACGAAACTTATAAACCCTGGTTTCCAGATCACTTACAGAATTATACAAAACGGAAGATTCAAAGTCGACATCACCTGTCTCCGTGGCGACGAAACATCTAAGAAAATCGAGGCAGGCAAGACAATCACCGTACGCGACGAACGCGACAGATTCAAATCCATGACATTTGAAGAAGGCAAATATGAGTTCCGCGCATTGCAACAACAGATAGTAAAAGACGGCGAGATCACATATCAAGACAGAACAATACAAGAAAAGCAAGCATATTACAAAGAAAACCTTGCACATCTCGACGACTCACAAAAGCGTCTCATAAACCCACATTATTATAAATGTGACATTTCAAACGCTCTATACGACTTAAAGAACAAGTTAATCGACAATTTGGTCAAGGAAATAGAGGCACTTGATTAGAACCTCAGAATTTCAGAACTTCAAAACTTCAGAATCTCAGAATCTCAGAACTTCAAAACTTTTGAGATTTTGAGATTTTTAGTTTTTGAGGTTCTGTTTTTTTATAGCAGGGCTGCGTTAGGGATTGGAGCGGCATCCTTTGCGAAGCTCGGACTTCAGACTTCGGACTATGGACTTCGGTTTTTTTTGAGCGAGGGAAAATTAAGCGGAGCAAAGATAGAGCGGAAAGCCCGACGGCGATAGCCGGAACGCCCAAAAGAAAATTGAAAACTGAAAACTGAAAATTGAAAGTTGGTTATCAGTAGTCAGAGTTCAAAGTTCAAAGTTCAAGGTTCAAGGTTCATCATTGACAAAATCGATATTGTTATCGAAAATATCTGTTTGACGAGTGTTTCTTTTCGTTATATTTTTGCAGCGTAAAACAAAACAAAAAGTCAAAACAAAATTAAAAGAAAATAAAACAGAAAAAACTTAGTCAAATAAAACAAAAAGACTATATATTTGTTGAGTAAATAAATAATACACGAACTTAAAAAAAACATTGAATCATGAAAAGCGTAAAAGGCACACAAACAGAAAAAAATCTTTTGAAATCATTTGCAGGCGAATCACAAGCACGCTCACGTTATAAATTCTTCGCATCAAAAGCACGTAAAGAAGGTTACGAACAAATCGCAGCTGTCTTTGAAGAAACAGCAGAACAAGAAAAAGAACACGCAGAACGTTTCTTCAAGTTCTTAGAAGGCGGTATGGTTGAAATCACAGCATGTTATCCAGCTGGCGTCATCGGCACAACAATGGAAAACTTACGCGCAGCAGCAGAAGGCGAAAACGAAGAATGGGTTGACCTCTATCCAGAATTCGCACGCATCGCTGACGAAGAAGGCTTCCCAGCAATCGCAACAGCATGGAGAAAGATCTCTGAAGTTGAAGCTTTTCATGAACAACGCTACCGCAAATTGTTATCTCGCGTAGAATCTGGCCAAGTGTTTGAACGTGACGAAGAAATCGAATGGCAATGCCGTAACTGCGGTTATGTACACAAAGGCAAATCAGCTCCTAAAGCTTGTCCAGCTTGCGTACATCCACAAGCTTTCTTCGAACCAAAAAAAGACAATTATTGATTGACAACTACTTCAAGCACTAACATATAACTACAGATACTGCCACTTACTAATTACTGCCAGGACTAAAATCAACTACAGAACAAACTAAACCTACTATAACAACAAGAGTCGAGAAAACCTCGACTCTTTATTTTTTATCCACGAAATTGCACGAATCTGCACGAAAACATTTCGTGTCTTTTTAGTGTGGTTTAGTGGATGTTTGATTTAGCGGATGAAATCTACAAGTGCTATTGCTGTCATTGCCTCTACTACAGGAAGCACTCGTGGAACGACGCAGACGTCATGGCGTCCTGTAATATCATAAACGACTTCCTCGCCATTGACATTCACTGTCTTCTGCGACTGCATTATTGTAGGAATCGGTTTGAAGGCCACATTAAAATAAATCTTCTCTCCATTCGATATGCCGCCTTGTATACCGCCAGAATGATTAGTCTTCGTTCTTATCTTTCCGTCTATATTAATAAAGGCATCATTACATTCTGAGCCGCGCATAGCTGCAGCATGGAAGCCTTCTCCATATTCAAAACCTTTTACAGCATTGATGCTAAACATCGCCTGCGCCAATACCGCCTGCAGTTTTCTGAAATGAGGTTCGCCGACTCCGACAGGCATATTGTCTATTTCAACTCGCACCACAGCTCCGACGGTGTCGTTTTCTTTCTTAACCTTATTCAATATATCAACTATCTCTTCCGATGAGAAAGCATCACTTCTCTCCTCGCCTATCTGCGTGACGAAAGAAAGTATCTCGATATTATGTTGATGCAGTATTTGTTTGGCGATGGCGCCCGCGACTACGCATGGCAGCAGTGTTCTCGCCGAGCCTCTGCCGCCGCCTCTATAATCGCGGATTCCGTATTTCTGCTGATAGGTGAAATCGGCATGCGACGGACGATATATATCTTTAATATTTTCGTAATCAGCAGATCTTGCATCTTCGTTTTTCACCATAAACGCTATCGGCGTTCCTAAAGTCTTGCCTTCAAATATACCTGAAAGAAAAACGACTTTATCAGATTCTTTTCTCTGAGACATTGCTGAGTTAGTTCCTGTCTTTCTTCTTTGAAGTTCTTCCTCTATCATATTAAGATCTATTAACAATCCTGAAGGACAACCGTCAATAACGCCACCTACAGCTTCGCCATGTGATTCGCCGAAAGTGGTCAGAGTGAAATTATTACCAAAAGTATTTGCGCCCATATTCTAAAAAAAAGAGCTGCACTGGTCCGTACAGCTCTTCAAATAATTATTTACTGTTCGTTGAGGATTTTCAATTTTGCTTCCAAGACTTTAACGTCGTTCTTTGCTCTGTTGATCTTCTTTTCATACTCAGCTCTCATGATTTCTGATTGCTTGCTGCCAGAGAAGAAACCGATGTTGTTTTCCAAAACGCTAATCTCTTCACGTAATTTTGTAATCTTGTTTGTCAAGATGTTACGTTCTTTTCTTACCTTATCGCGTGATTCTGGATCGTCTTTCATACCTTCAACCATATTGCGATATTGTGCTGTTGAGGTTTCGTTTTCGTTAAGCTTCATCTTGTCGAACAAAGCGTCGATAGACTTGCGATATTCATCTTGTGTAGCTTCTTTATATTTCATTGGAACGTAACCGATAGCCATCCATTCTCTTTGGAATGCTTTGATTGCTTCCATGTTTTCTGAACGTTCTTTCTTGATTTCGTAAGCCTTGATACGTTCAAGAAGTTCTCTCTTAAGTCTGAGGTTTTCTTCTTCAACACCTTTGATGCCGCTGAAGTGTTCTGACTTGCTTGTGAAGAATGCGTCGCATGCTGAACGGAAGCGTTTCCAGATCTTGTCTGAATGACGTTTTGGCACTGGACCGATTTTCTTCCATTCTTCTTGTAATTTCTTGATGCGATCTGTAGCTTTTTTCCATTCTTTGCTATCAGCAAGAGCTTCAGCTTCAACACACAACTGTAATTTTCTATTATAGTTTTCCAATTGTTGTTCTTTCAATCTGCTGAAGAATTCTTTCTTGTTGCTGAAGAAAGCATCCATAGAACCTTTGAAGCGAGCCCAAATTTCGTCGTTGAGTTTCTTTTGAGCTGGACCTATAGTTTTCCAAACTTTGAAGAGTTCGTTGACGTCATTTGATTTCTTTTGCCATGCGCCTATGCTGTTGATGCTGTCGTTGAGGAGTTCTTCTATCTTTTCACAGATTGCAGCCTTTGCATCATAGTTGCCTTGTTGTTCTTCTTGGATCTTTGAATAATGTTCACGACGCACTTGGTTGATCTTATCTGTAGTGTTTTTGAAACGTTCCCAGATTTCATCTTTCTTTTCTTGTGGAACTGGACCTATTTCTTTCCACTCGTCATGATATTTCTGTAAAAGTTTGAAAGCTTTTGTAACTGACTTTTCAAGAAGGAGTTCTTCTGTCTTTTCACACAATTCAATCTTTGCTTCCAAGTTTTTCTTAAGATCTAAATCACGTAATTCACGGTTGATCTTAACTTTATCGTAGAATTTCTCTACCAAGAAATGATAGTTGTTCCATAAGTTTGTGATTTCTGTAGCTGGAACTTGACCTATCTCTTTCCATCTATCTTGAAGATTACGGAACTCATCGTATGTCTTCTTTAATGTCTCTTCAGAATTGATGAGTTGCTTAAGTTCTTCAAGGATAGCGCTCTTTTGTTGAAGGTTGACAACTTTTTGTTCTTCAAGAGCTTCATTATATTTCAACTTGTTGTTTCTGAAGATTCCGAAAGCTGCTTTAAAACGAATTTCCAAAGGATCTTCTACATGTTCGTAGCTTTCTGCATCGCCACCATCCAAGATAAATTGTTCCATTTCTTTATCTCTTTCTTCTTTGCAAATTCTCAAGAAGTTAGATTTCAAAGCAACAACTTTATCTTTTATCTTAACAACGTCCGCATCCTGTACTGTCTCTTCCAAGATTTCTATTAACTCTAATTTATTACAGTTAGAGAAATCATAGTCAGTCTCAACTTCTTCATTTTCATCATCGTCATCTGTAATTATATCGAGATTAACCAAATCCTCTTCAACGTTTTCTGCAACTTCATTTGGTAAAACCTGTCCAATAACTTGTTCATCATCTGTCACTTTAACTTCAATTTCGACAGCATTAGGCAAAATGTTAGGCTGTATAAGCTTAACAATTTCATTACGTTCGTTAGCGTTCATATTTTAATAATTTTAATTCTCCATCTCTTGCGAGATTTCGATTGGGGTTGATACTCATAAGAATGCGAAGACAAATCTCACATTCTCTTAATTTTCTGCAAAGATAAAAATAATTTGACGCGAAAATTAAAAAAAATACAAAAAACTATGTTAACGAAATCGGGGCTAAATCTTAGGCAAAAATCCTTGTAATGCTTAGTTTTTAGAAACGAAAAAGTTGTAAATTTGTAGTCGGTCAATATTATCCCAATGAAAAACAAACAGGAAATAAAAGAAAACATCATCAAGCTGATGAATAACGATTTATCTGAAAAAATCGTTAACATCAAGATGTTGCCAGCCTCTGGCTCTTCTCGCATCTACTATAGAATACAAACAGAAGACAAAACATATATAGCTACATATAATTCCAATATTGAAGAAAACATTGCTTTTCTTGATTTTTCAAAACATTTCTCACAAGCCAATCTTCCTGTGCCAGAGATAATTTCAGTAAATGACGAAAAAGATTGCTACATACAATCTGATTTAGGAGACACCTCATTGTTCAACTACGTACAAAATTGCGTGAAGAACAATTCATACGATAACACAACGATTGAATTATACAAGCAAGCCATCAGCAATCTAGTTGATTTTCAAATCAAAGGAAATAAAGGTCTGGATTATTCTGTAGCGTTTCCTGCTCCTTCATTCGACAGGAATTCCGTAATTGACGACTTAAACTATTTCAAATATTATTTCTTAAAAGTCAATGATGAAATCAACTTTAACGAAAGCAGGTTAAACGCTGACTTTCAAAATATTGCCGATTTCATAATGGAAGCTCCAGCCGACTTTTTCATGTACAGAGACTTCCAGTCAAGGAATATAATGATCAAAGATAATCAAACATATTTCATTGACTACCAAGGCGGAAGAAAAGGACCGCTTCAATACGACATAATCTCATTATTATATCAGGTAAAAGCGCAGCTGCCAAAGGTATTAAGACTTGAACTCCTTGATCATTACAAAAAAGAATTAAGCAAGTATGTTAATACTGAAGAAATCGGTTTTGACAAATACTACAACGCATTCATCTTATTAAGGTTATTACAAGTACTTGGCGCTTACGGATTTAGAGGACTTATCCAAAAGAAGCAACACTTCATCGAAAGCATTCCTTTTGCGCTGAATGAACTATTGTCATTAAAAGACGACCTCCACTTCCCATTTGAGACAAACGAACTGACAAATGTCTTGGATCAAATTGAAAAGATATTACCTAAATACCAAGCTTCTGAAAACGAGAAACTAACAGTCGTTGTAAATAGTTTTTCTTTCAAGAACGGTGGCATTCCAGAAGACAGAAGCGGCAATGGCGGCGGATTCGTCTTCGACTGCAGAGCCTTGCCTAACCCAGGCCGTTATGAAGAATACAAAAAACTGACAGGACAAGATACCGAAGTACAGGACTATCTAAACCAATATCCAGAAGTACATCATTTCATTGAATTAACACAGTCTATCGTATCACAATCTGTTGACAACTATCTAGAAAGAAATTTCAAGAATCTATTTGTCAACTTCGGATGTACAGGTGGACAACATCGCTCCGTTTTCTTTGCAGAAACGATAGCCAAGGCATTACATCAGAAATATCCTCAGATAAAAGTGGTTTTAAATCACCTAGTCCAAAACAAATATTATGTTTATGAAAACAAGTGATAAAAGAACGGCATTTATTCTAGCAGCTGGTCTTGGAACGAGACTTAAGGAACTGACATCAGACAGACCCAAGGCACTGGTAGAGTTAAACCAAAAGCCTTTACTAGAAGTCGTAATCGATAATCTTATATCTCAGAATTTCAATCATTTTGTCATAAACATACATCATTACGGAGAAAAAATACTGGATTATTTCAAGACTAAAAAATATGGAAATGTCAGTATTGAAATTTCCGATGAAAGAGACTCATTGCTTGATACTGGAGGCGCGATTATAAAGGCACTACCCTACTTCAAAGACAGCGAAGCCGTTCTAATCCATAATGTTGACATCATCACAGATATCGACTTTCAATCTGTTTATGATGATTTTACGAAGTCTGATGACGCAGCATGGCTTCTCACTCAAGATCGCAACAACAAAAGAAAAATCGTATTTGACGAGAACGACAATTACGTTGGAAGAATGAATCTCGAAACAAATCAATATGACGGTGAAAAAGAGTTCAATGATAATTTCAAACTATTATCTTTCAGCGGATTGCATTTCATCAAACCAGAATATTTTTACAACTTCGAATTAAAGAAATGTTACGTCTTTGATCTATACAAAGAAATCAGCAGAAATAATAATGTAAGATCAAAATTCATTCAGCCTAACTATTGGTTTGATTTAGGAACACAAGAACAATTAAAGGAGGCAGCGACATGGCTTTTATCACAGAAATAGCGAATTACATCAAAGGAAATTATGATCTCTCAAAAGAATCTTTAACGATCATATTCCCTAACAAACGTGCCGCCTTGAAGCTGAGGATGGAACTGATGAAAAGCGACTATAAAAAAAATGTATGGTTGCCTCAAATACTTTCCATTCAAGAAGCGATGTGTTCTTGGAGCGGCTTACAACTGCTTGATAATATTGATATTATATTTGAACTCATCAAAATTGTCAACAATACTGGCAAGATATCTTCAAATGATATTTACGGACTAGCATCCCAGATGTTAAAAGATTTTGACGAAATAGATCAATATGCAGTAAATGCCAAAAACCTATTCCAAAACACAAAAGACGCTAAAGAAATAGATCTTCAATTTTTAAATGAGAACTATAATATCGACAAAAAATATATTGAATTCTTCTCATCATTAAACGGTTATTACGAAGCATTAAGAAAAGTTCTGCTAGAAAACAGCTGCGGTTATTATGGGTTGATTTCCAGATATCTGTACGAATTAGACCAAGAAAGACTTCAAGAAATCATTGGCAACAGAAAGATTATCTTTGCTGGTTTCAACGCCATGACAAAAACCGAAGAAGGTATAATCGTAAGACTGATACAGAACGAGAAAGCCACTCTCATTTGGGATTTGGACGAATACTATTTCAAAGACAGCAAACAGGAAGCAGGCATCTTCGCAAGAGAATTCTTCGAAAGAAACAAAAACATCCAGTCTATAAAACCTACTTTTTTAGGCAAGAAACTCGTTGACGATTCAAAAAAAATAGATATTATCGGAGCGTCTGGCGCTGTAATTCAGACAAATGCCTTACAGCTTGAATTACATAGAGAAACTCAAAACAAAGAAGATGACGAAGATAAAGTAATCGTTTTGTCTGATGAATCAATGCTTATACCTGTGTTGAACTGTATTCCTGATAAGTTTGACAAAATGCAGGTAACAATGGGATTCCCTTATTCCAAAACAACACTCAACCAGTTCTTACAGCATCTATTTGTCTTTCAGAAAAATATAAGCACCAACAAAGGAATATATTTCTGGTCACTCACTAGATTATTAAATTCTGAACTAATCAAAATAATTTTCACGGAAAACGAATTAAAACGTTTATTCCGATGGAAAAACGAATATATAAAGAAATCAGCTTATTACATCAATATTGAAGACTACAAAAGCTTAGAAGAACTTTCCGACATTTATAACTTCTTATGTGTCATTTCAAAGAAATGGAGCAGCACATTCGACTGCATAGCTTCAATAAAAGAACTTTTGAAGTTAATTTACGGCAAAGTCAAAAGTCATGACTCTACACATTTTATAACAAACCAAATCAGCATTGCCGGAAGAATCATCAATAAGATTGACAAGCTTCTGAACAAGTATGAGCAGATAATACAAATATCTGATATCGAGAATCTTTACAGACAATCATCATCAGAAATGACGATAAATCTAAAAGGCGCACATGGCGGTCTGCAGATAATGGGTTTATTGGAAACCAGAAACCTGGACTTCAAAACAGTTCACATCCTAAGCGTCAATGAAGGCATTCTCCCTCAATCTAAAAGCGCAAACAGTCTGATTCCTTTTGATTTAAGAAGACACTACGGACTACCTACATATAACAATAAGCAAGCTGTTTATGCTTACCACTTCTATCGCTTGTTGCAAAATGCAGAAAACATCAAAATTTACTACAACACACTAGCTGACGGTATGGGCGAAGGTGAAGCCAGCAGGTTTATCAAGCAGATATTACATGAGATGCCATCTAAGAATCCTAATGTCAAGATAAGTGAGAAAATATACAAATCACCTATCAACAGCAATCAGGATGTCAAAGAATTACAAGCAATCAAGACCGACGAAGTATATGAGAAAATCATAAGAAAACTTTCATTAGTATCTGATGACAAGATATCAGGATTATCTCCAACATCAATTTCATGCTATTTGAACTGTCCTTTAAAATTCTATTTGCAATACATAGAAAAAATAAAGGACGAGACACCTAATGAATTGATACAAAGCAATATAATTGGAACCATCATTCATGCCACATTGGAAAATCTTTATACTCATTTCGGCAATGACGAAGTCACATTAGAGAAATACCAAGAGGTTTACGAAAAACACTTCGAAGAGTCATTGAAGAAAGCATTGACAGACAACAACTTCCCTAACGGTCTGCCTAATACAGGATTCAATTACTTAAGTTCCAAGATGATGGACAAGATGATCAATAACTTTATAAATCAAGAAATTAAGTTCTTGAAAGAAAACAAAAGCATGAAAGTTATTGGCCTTGAAGAAGAACTATGTTGCAGCATCGATATTCCAGAATACAACATAAAAGTCAATCTGCTTGGCAATGCAGACAGAATAGACCAAGTTGGCAACACAATCAGAATCATCGACTACAAAAGCGGTGCAGTCAAAGACAGTGACGTCGTAATCAAAAAGGATGTCAAAGAACTCAAAGATATCAGTGACAAGTCATTACAACTTTTGATTTACAAGTACTTATACAAGAAATCAAATCTGCACGTTGAAGCAGAAAACATCGCGCCTGGAATCATCGGTTTAAGAAAGATCAGCAAAGGCGTGTTTTCATTATCAAACAACAGTGAACATTTCAATGATGAAAATCTAATAACAGATTGCGAGTCAATGTTTTCAGATTTATTCAAAGAAATATTAAACAGAGACATTCCTTTCAAGCAAACCGAAGATGAAAAGAAATGCAGCAATTGCGGTTTCATTGACATTTGCAAAAGAAATCCTAAAAAGTACTTCTAAGGTCAATATAGACAGGAAGATGGTCACTATATCCTCCTTGATATTTTGGTCCGATATAAGTTCTGAATAACTTCTTGCCACCATACGTTTCATCATCTACAAATAAAAAATCATGATGAAATATGGTGGCAGATTTATTTATATAACGTAATGATTTTGAATCATTATACAAGCTATTGCTAATGATAATCTGATCAAAGATCTGCCATCTATATTGATGTTTCAACGTACCGTCAAAGCCAAGGTTATCAGCATTGACGAAGAGATTTATCAAAGTATCTTCAACATGACGTCGTTCTGGTGGTTTTGCCTTTAGAACATTCAGCATACTGTTATCCAATGGCGTATCATTAAAATCACCCATAATCACAATTTTAGGAATACAGTCGCTGGCTCTCATCAAGGAATCGACTCTGTCTTTTAATATATACGCTGCCAATTCCCTTAGATGAATTGTCTCTTTCTCGCCACCATAACGTGAAGGCCAGTGATTTACAAAACAATGCAAGGTATCACTTTTTCTATCATAGAACTTAGCATACAATATATCTCTAGTCTTAAAACGCTTATTATCAGGATTTCTAATCTTAATCACCTCACTGCTTATAAGTTGCAGCTTATCAATAGAATATGCTATTGCCACATCTATCCCTCTCCTATCGTCACCTTCATAATGGATGACGCGATAATTATGACGTTTCAATGGCGTCTCCTGAAACAACATCGTAGTGACAAACGTATTTTCAACCTCACACATCCCTAAAACAGACAAAGGATCACCTTCCGAAAGTGCCAAAATTGTCTTATAAATATTATTTCGTTTCTTATAAAAACGTGACAATGTCCAATGCTGAGAACCTTCTTCTGTATATTCATTATAAGTCCGTGTCGAATCCACGAATGGATCGAAGAAATTCTCCATATTCCAAAAGGCAATCCTTAATGTATTTTCATTTTGAGAATATAATACATTAAATGTAACACACTGAAATACAAGTGCAAATAAAGTCAAATATAAAGATTTGCTTTTCATATAAAGTTTCAATTTTGGTTTCTGCGACAAAAGTATATATTATTTTTTGATAAAAAAAATATTCTGAGTATCTTTGTTGGCTTTTTAACAGAAATTAACTATGAAGTCCGTATTTTTTAAGATTTCATGCATATTTTTTTTAACAATTCTGCCATTAAGACTACTCTCGCAGGTTAACATCGATGTCAAAATAAATGACATCAATGATACCGTATTATACCTTGTAAAATATAAAAGCGACAAAACACAAATCATAATTGATTCAAGTTCAATATCTTCAGACAAGAAAACCTTTAAAAGCAGCAGCAAATACGACGAAGGCATTTACATCTTGTCCGACAGCAAACAAAATCCACTTTTTGAAATATTGATAGGCAAAGACCAAAAGTTCTCCATTCTCGTCAAAGACCTTATGAGACCTAACACCTACAAAATAAAAGGCTGCAAAGAAACATCCGATTATTTTAAAATCCATTCCAGAACATTTCACGACAAGTTACACATCAAAGCTTTAGAAAGCGAAATGGAATATTTTCCAGACAATACAAAAAAAATAGATTCCATAAAATTGAATCACAATGAATATTTAGAATCGATAAAAATAAAAGATAGAAATTCATTTCTAAGAACATATATAGGATTCAACAAGGAAATCATCGTACCTCAAGAATATAAAGACAATTACGAACAATATATCATTGACCATTATTTTGATGATATTAGTTTTAGAGACGTTCGTATCTTAAATACACGTCTGTTAAAGAACAAGTTAGACGATTATTTCAATAATTATATGTCGAAGCAAACTACGGATGTTGTTCTTCAAAAAATTGATTATATAATATATCAAACAACATCCAGATATAGAGACATTCCTCAAGACTTAGTCAATCATGAAGTGAGAGATTACATCTTATGGTATTTATATTCCAAATATTTTGATAACGATATAATTTACACACATTTGTCAGACGTTTATTTTTCAAAATTGGAAATCAACAATTTAACGGAAAATATCAGAAGTGAGATTGTTAAGAGAGCTGATATATTAAGGAAAATAACTATTGGACGCATCGCTCCTACTTTCACATATATCGATGATGAAGGAAAACAAATCGACTTATCGGAAATTGACAGTAAAAACACCGTTTTATTTTTTTACAAACCTGATTGTCAGAAATGTATCAGAGAAAAACGTATTTTAGGATTGATTAAGAAAAGACAGAAGAATCTGACTATTTTACATATTAACATAAGTGAAGAAAATTATCATAATGTAAGTCAAGATATTGCAGTTCAATACGATATAAAGACTACACCAACGATTTACATATTAGATAAAGAGAAAAAGATAATTGCAAAGAATATTAAAGCAGAAGAAATTGAGTTTCATTTAATTAAAAGATAAAGACATGAGTTTTTTGAGTAAAGACACCATTTGCGCCATCGCTACAGCATCAGGAACATCAGCAGTTTCAATGATCAGAATGTCGGGAAAAGACAGTCACAAGATTGCACTTTCAAGATTTATAAGAAAGAAAAAATTGACACAAGACGCTGTTATTCCAAACAGAATGTATTATGGCGAAATCACCGATTTGAAGGATAAAGTCATTGATGATGTGATGGTTACTTTCTTCAAGACTCCACATTCATATACTGGAGAAGACTCTGTCGAGATTGTCTGTCACGGTTCTATTTTCATTCAGAACAAGATTTTAGAGATTCTTATTCAGAGCGGTGCGCGATTGGCAGAAGCAGGCGAATACACCATGAGAGCGTTTGTCAACAACAAGATGGACCTCACCCAGGCAGAAGCCGTTGCCGACCTCATCTCATCACAGAATGAAGCAGAACACCGTGTAGCGATGAACCAGCTCAAGGGAGGATTCTCAAAAGAGCTTCAAGTGTTGAGAGGCAAACTGTTAGACCTCACATCTTTGATGGAACTTGAACTCGATTTCAGCGAAGAAGACGTGGAATTTGCCGACCGCACAAAACTCAATAATTTAATAGAAGAAGCATCAACTCATATCAACAAACTCACTGATTCTTTTAGACTTGGCAACACTATCAAGAAAGGCACACCTGTCGCTATCGTCGGCGACGCCAACGCCGGTAAGAGCACACTGCTCAACGCCTTGCTCGGAGAAGAAAGAGCCATCGTCTCCGACATCGCAGGCACCACCCGCGACACCATTGAAGAGACACTGAATATCGGAGGAAAGACATTCAGGTTCATCGACACCGCAGGTATCAGAGAGACAGAAGACACCATTGAGAAAATCGGTATCGAACGTGCCTTCAAGAAGATATCAGAAGCCGACATCGTATTAGGTTTACTCGACTTAGACCAAAGTTCTAATAAATATTTCGAATCGGCAAACTTCATTATCAACAATGTTAACTTACTGAAACAAAAACTGTTACTAATATTCAACAAAGTCGACTTGAACAAAGACGCCATATGGATGGACACAGAATATATCGTAGACAACCTGCGCACTTCCATTGAGAAAAACATAGAAAACAACGGCGGTTATATGCTCGACGAGTACAAATACAGTATCACAGGACAAGACTGCTACGACATCCGTAACCTCGTTAAATACGACTTCATCTCAGCGAAGAATGAAGAACATATTGAGAAGTTAAAGAAAGACATCGCATTCTACGGAAGAAACTTAGTCGTTGGCGAAAACGAGGTGTTAATCACCAATTTACGCCATTACGAAGCCTTGATAAAGGCAGCGGAATCATTGGTGAAGGTCCAAGAAGGCTTGGATTTCGGCATCTCCACAGAGTTCGTCGCCCAAGACCTAAAGGAAGTCTTATACTATTTAGGAAGCATCACTGGCGAGATTAGCAGCGGAGACGTGCTCAATAATATTTTTGGAAGGTTTTGCATCGGTAAATAAAAAAATTAAATTATCATATGACAAAAAAATATAAATAATTGATATAGCACTCTTTACGGGTGCTATATTTATTATATCAAATTATGAACTATATTTTAAATAATCATAAAATGAATGAAACAACCAAAGAGGAACTCACAATGAATGCTGTTCCTAAAGCAGTAAACTATCTGATTGAGGAAGTCGCAGAAATGCGTGCAATATTGGATAATATGGAAAAACAATTAGGTCTAGGTGTAAACAGACATCGTCCGATATTGATTGAGCGAGCCGCAGAAATACTACAAATGAAGGTAAGCACAATACGCAGACTTGTAAACAATTGTGAAATACCACACTATAAAAGAGAGCATAATATTTATTTCTTCGAAGATGAACTAATCAAGTGGATTGAAGATTCGAAGGTTAAACCAGTAACTTATTCTTCTTTATACAGAAAATAATATGGAACTTACAAGAAAACAGATATATGATATGATGTGGACTGACGGTGTTGGTAACACTGAAAAAGCGCTCGGTCTGAAACAAATTGAATTAAAAGCTATCTGCGAAAAATTCAAAATTCCACGTCCATCAAGCGGATATTGGACTTCTTTGAGTCTAGGAAAGCAGGTGGAAAAAATAGGACTGCCACCAAGCAAGGATGACACGGTAATGATTAATACTGATGATTATATTAAAAAAAAGAAGATATCTAAGCAGCCAGTGAAAGTTAAAAGTCCCAAAGATGCAGAAGGCAAGTATCAGACTCGTGAACTTACTTTAGATGATCAAGATATTAATCCTATATATAAAGTACCTGACGTCCTATATGCGAAAGATTCACTAATTCTGGATACTAAGGCTAAATTGCGTGAAAATAATTTCCGTGAAACAAATCCATGGAATGCTAAGAATCCATTTAAATGCAAGGCTGACAAATGGCTTTCTATGCGTGTGTCCCAAGAACAGGAGGATCGTGCAATTCGAATATATGCGACTATTATCAAGGCTATAAAAGCTAAAGGTTATGAATTAATGATAGTAAAAGATGAAAGTAGATATCATCCTGAATGCACCACCTATATAGTTATTCGCGGGCATAAAATTCAAACTTTTTTACGAGAAGTATATAAACAAGCAACTAATGACGATGGAACTAAAAACAGATATGAGACTGTTGGAAGCGGTGTACTAAAATTTGAATGCGACGAATACGAGATTCACTACGGTTCTGCATACGCCAAGTGTGCAGCACAGGACACAAAATACACCAAAATAGAGGATAAGATTGAACATATCGTTGAGGTACTCGAAAATATTGCAGATCTTAGGGATGAACGGGAACGCCAAAGAAAATTGGAAGAAGAACGCAGAAGACAAGAAGAAGAGCGTAAACGTCTTGAAGAAGAGGAAAGAAAACGTTTGCAAGCATTGAAAGATGAAGAACTGGGAAAAGTTCAGAAACTGATATTCAATGCAGAAAGATTAAAGTTGTCTAAAACTATAAGAGAATACATCTATGAACTTCAACTGAGCATGAAAGAAAAAGGCTTATCCGATAACACGAATATGGAAACTGAGATTGAATGGATGAAGAAAAAGGCTGATTTCATTGACCCATTTGTGAAATGTCATGATGAATTATTAACAGAAGAAGATATAGACAAACTACTTAATCCTTATATTATCATGAGCGATAAATCAGAGTCATCGTATGGTTTCTCTTATTCAAAACCTCAATATTCATATTGGCAAATCAAGAATCTGTGGAAAAAATAATATTGTAAAACATGAATCATAACTCAACAACAGAATACTTTCATACAAAAGGATATTTATTCTAACACGTTCTCCATGTCTATTGCCAGAACTCATCCCAACAAAAGGAACACCATTAAGCATCATCTCTCTCCATATTCTGTTTGACATTACATCTTTGTCTTCAGAAAAGCGCTTGTCGAAAATAGCTTCCACAAGATGTAGATAATAGCGTTGTGTTTCCTCTCTATCATAAATGACTTTTCATACCCCACTAACCACTGTTACCTCTCTCTCACCACCTCATACACTTGCTCGCAGATTGACTGCATGCCTACGTATGTAGGGTGTCCATCCACTTTTTCAATGTCTTCCAGAACGATATTGATCACTCCATAATGCTTGCACACTTTCTCTATTGACTTTGCATACGACTTGCTCACCCCAGGAAAGCCATCATCGCCATTGGTGATGCTATACACCGTGGCGTCTGGATAATTCGTCTGAAGACTTGCAATAAGCTTACTGAATGCAGGACGGAAACATTTCAAATCGGCATCAGTCCAGTTTTCATATACATAATTACCTAACTCCACTCTTGCCCAGCAGTCATTGGTTCCGCCAAAGACAAGGATGATGTCAGGATCGCCATTGTAATCAACTCCAAACGAATTCTTCCCAACACGATGCATAAAGGACAGATCCGTATCTGTCACATCCACTCCGTTGTAATGCGTATTAGAAACAACAGATCCGGAGTTGGAATTTGAAATCTCGAGTTCAAACTCAGGCTTCTGGCACAACATATACCACCAAGTCTTATCCACAGACGTCACATCTGTATTGCCCTCATGAGGATAATACACGTAATAATCATTGGGATTGCCAGCAATATCTACGTTAGACCAGCCTTCGAACGTGGAATAACTATCACCCATAATGGAAACCTTCTTGACGGTTGTTGGACCATCCGGATCATCAGGATTACATGAGAATAATGTTATTGCCATTAAAAGAGTTGTAATACCAAGTAATATCTTCTTCATTTTATGATAATTTCAATTTAATCAAAACTTTTTAATTCTTCAAAGCACAGCGATAATCTTATATTTATATCATCAATCTTATCCCGCCCTCTGACTTGACAAACATTTCAGGATAGCGACAAATCACGGCGTAAACCTGACTCGACGTAACGGGTTGCCCATCTTTTCTAACATGCAGTTGCTTTTGATTTATCATCTCTGCAATCTGCTCCGTCCTCATCCCATGGTTCTGACTTGCAAGACAATACAATATAGCTTCTTCAATTTTCATATAACTTACATATTTATGCAAATCTATTGAAAATTCCGAAAACTTCACATAACAGCGTCATTTTAAAAACTTCTTTTTTTCTCCCAACTTTCCATTATATTTCTTAACTTTGAAATCTCAATTTTTATAATTAAAAACATCATGAACAAACAAGAATACAAGCAAGCCAACATTGATTGGTTAAAGGCAAAAGCTCAGGAAGAAGGCGTCAAGGCGCTTCCTAACGGCATATATTACAAAGTGATTAGCGAAGGTAAAAACGACGGCGTCCACCCTACTCCTCGCAGCGTCGTCACAGCTCATTACACAGGCTGGACCATCGACGGCAAGGTGTTCGACAGCAGCCGCAGCGAAGGCGTGCCAATCGCATTCCGCCTTAGCGACTTGATCGACGGTTGGATCATTGCAATGCAGCAGATGTGCATCGGCGACAAATGGGAAATCTACCTCCCTTCAGAAATGGCTTACGGCAATTACTCACAACCAGGCATTCCAGGAGGTTCAACGCTGATATTTGAAATAGAATTGTTCGGAATAGCATAATGAATAAACAACTATCAATCTTATTGATTCAAATACAAAACGCTGATGAAATTCATCAGCGTTTTGTATTTTTGTGTCATCAGAAAATCTTCATCGGTGCTGCATTATAGTAACACGCCTTTCCTTGGCTGGCATTTCCTTATCCTGCAAATACAACGGACTATATTTGCCATAAGGCAAATCTTCAAATACATACAAGTTTGCAATTCTAGCAGCTTCTAAAAACTCTGTCATCGCAACATTCATAGATGTGACAAGCAAGTCCGACAATAATCCTGCAAGACCTCCTGTTGAGGACACCCTTATCAGGTCTAACATCAAAGAGCATGTCTTCTCAAACAAGACTTCATTTGTCTTCGTTGACTTAATGATATACTTAACATCAATATATACCGCTGCAGCTTCTTTAGCCCATCTATCTATGATTGCAAATACCACAGCATCAGCGCCAAAGTATTCCTTAAACTCAATAAGCGAAGATGAAAGGAAATATTCTGAATCATAAACGTTTTCATTCTTAAAAAACTCCATTGCCATAACAGGTGGTATGACATAATATCCAGACTCTGCGATATGATGACTTATTGAAGCATAAAACAAATCCTTAGCTTCAGCATTCTTTGTATTATTTATAGGAGGCATTACTAAGATAGAGACAGGACTTTCCTTATATAGCTTTGCATACGCCTCTCCACGGCTTATGTTTGAACCTACTTTCACCGCACAGGATGTCTGCAACAACATCATTATACATATTGCAACAACATGCCAATATCTTCTCATAATCCCACCTCCTCTTTTTCATTGGCTAGACGTTCTATAACTGGTTCCAAGAAATGACGAGACTCAGGATATAAGCTCATCTCTTTCTCCATAAGTTCTTTGCCATATTCGAAGAAGATGACACCTTCCATCTTTTTCTTCTGCGACTTACTTGCATATGTATTAAAACATGCTTCATTTTCATGATTTAAAAGAATATATCCAAGTTCCGCACAGATTCCCGGAGGTATCATCTTCTCATTATCCTTGCATTTTACAATGATATCATGATAAGTTTCAATCATTTCACAAATGCTTTTCGGAGACTTACTTTTATAATAATTATACGTCACTTTCTCATATTGCGTAATTTTATCAGATAAAGACACCTTTCCCCAATAATACATTGTATTAGAGGCAACGCATGACGACAATATCACGACTATAAAAGCATTTACTATAAGTCTCCTTATGCACTTCATAATCTACAACTACACTCTATTCAACAACGACTGTATCTTCAGTCATTGTTAATGTATCACTTACAACTTCCTCAACTTCAACTTGATTATATCTATTAAGCGGTGACTTTAGTTTAGGACTGATTTCTGACAAGATGTTAGTCAACCATAAGCCGCTGATACCTGCGATAATCACCACCCATGTGATAACATGACTTTTCCATGATTTCTTTTTAGCAAATGGATCATCAAGTTTCATCTTAGGATATTTTGCAATTTCTGTCAAAGTCTCACCGAAAGGAATGCTGATCTTAGAGTTGGCGTTGACAGCCCAGCCGTTGGCATTCAATAACGGAGCGATGTTTCTACGGCGTAACTTAAGCCATGCCATCACCATTGCAGGTCCTGAAATAAGCAAAATGATTCCTACGAACAACATAATGAGCTGCCACCAAGTAAGTGCAAACAATCCTTTGAATATACTTGCCAAGGCTGTACCAATCATACCTAATGCCATACCTATTGCAGCGAATATACCAGCGAATTTAGCAATGTCGAATGGAGGTGTTGCAACTGCCGCCTTTGCTTCTTCCGCTGTCTTTGTAGGAGCAGCGTTGATGTTAGCAGTTGCATTTGCCATCATCTTGGCATCTTTATCAGCAGCGCTCTTATTGATAAGGTTTTCTATCGCTGTTGACATTCTGCGATAAGGTGACCAGAATGACTGTGAGATATTTATCGGGTTATCAACGATTTTTGTTATGACAGCATCCCATTCCAAACCATTGTTATCATAGAAGATACCATTCTTACCAACTGCCAATGCACCGATATCACCTACTGTAACAGCAGCAACTATTTGCAATTTAGCAGCCTGTGTCTTTGTTGTACAATCGCAATATACTAGATACATACCGCTTGCTCCTGCAGCTGCGCTATGTTTACCTGTATCAGCGACTTTCATACAGAATTTACATTCTCTTTGGTCGATGATGAGAGTTCCGCATTGGAAGATAGCTTTCAGGTTCTTATCCTTATTATAGAAATCATTGAATGTGACGAAATTCTTGAGCAACTTATAGAAATCACGGAAGATATGAAGGAACTTATCGACCATTTCTATGTTATCTGACTCTTCTTTAAGAGCAGCATCTTGAGCAACTAAATCAAGAAGCGCTGCTTTCTTATCCTGAGCGATGAAGTTCTTAACAGCATCTAAGCCAAGACCTTCTACAGCAGTTCCTGCTTTAGCATTTTTCCATGCTTGATAAGCAGCGAACTTAGCTCCTATCGCACTCCAGTCTTCTTCTGTAATGACAGTCTTTGATGGTTCTATAGCGACAGACTTAATAACACTGAAGTTCTTATCCCAAGCAGGATTTATTGCAGCATTGACATCAATTTCTGATTTTCCTGTAATATGTGTCAAAGGATAAGCTGCTATTTCATCATTTTTTGTCGAGAGGTTCTCTGCGCTGATAGCGTCAATTCTTGAAGTCTGGATATCGAGAGACGCCATGCTGTTTGGAGAGAATGCTGCGAGTTTAGAACGCATGAAGAAGTCTTTAACCTTAGCATCCAATGCGCTATAAGCAGCAATCAAAGCATCTGTCTTATCTCCGTAAGGAGCTTCCACAACTGCATCATTCCATGCTACATAATCGTTAAGATTTTTATAGAACGCTTCTATTTGGTCAGCGCCAACACCTTGAGCGCCACTTCTATCCGCAACGCCGCCAACAGTTGCCAAAGCAGCCGCTATCGTTGCCTTCAATTCTGCATCATCAGATGAAGCCTCTGTTATTATACCGTCGCCATTGAAACGTGTCTTGGCGAAAATCGCTGCTATGTCAGCAGTGTCTGCCAAAGAAATGACGGTGCCTTCTTTACCTAAATTCTCAAGAATTCGCTTAGCTGAAGAATAAAGTTTCTTACCATTGGCATCGTCGGTATTGATCTGGTTGATATCTATTGAATCTACACCTTTTAATATAAGGTCTTTATCTTTCAAAACAGAAGTAATCCATTTTGACACACAAATCACGTCATTGATACGAAGCTTGCCGTCACCGTCGCAATCCATATATTTAAGACTCTTGTCATCGATTTCAAGTCCTGTTGTTGGACAAGAAAGCACAGTCCACATTTTTGGATCAAGCACTTCAAGATGAGCGATATCTTCACCTGAGTTAATTCTTACTCTAGCAGAACCTCCTACATTAACGAAGTTCCATTTATACTTTTTTTCTTTGTTATTAACTAATGACATAACTATAATTTTTAACTATTCTTTCGCAAATATAAATATAAAACAAATAAAACAAAAGGATAAAATAGTTAAAAATCATTAAGATTTTCAAGTGCAATTAGAGCACCTAAAGCATCTTCTGTCTTTTGATAAGATATGATGTAAGTATCTGATTATAATCATTATTTATATCAGCTTCAACATAGTCAATTTGATATTGATAACAATGACGGAGCAGCTCGTCTTTCCTAGCCGACATGATTTTCTCATAATTTTCTTTAACATCAGACGGATTTAGTTTCAACATTTCATCCGTTTCCATATCAACGAAACGATGAGGGCGGTTTTCATATTCCAGTTTCTCTTCATGAAGCGAGTCAAAGACATGGAAGAGAACGACCTCGTGCTTATTATAACGAAGGTGTTTCAATGCGGCGAACAGCTCTTCCTGGGAGTCAAGCCTGTCAAGCATATCGCTAAAGATAATGACGAGACTTCTCTTATGAGTCATCTCTGCTATCTTATGCAGCGACTGAATCGCATCGGTATTTGTTTTCTTCGACTTATCATAAGACGACATCAGTTTCTCCAGTTCGCCATACACCATATTAATATGGGTCCTTGACAGCTTAGCCGCAGTATGCAGGTCAACATCAGCATCGAAAGTCGAGAGTGCGACGGCATCACGTTGACGACGCATCAGCTCGATGAGAGCCGCGCTGCTGTATATAGAAAACCATAATTTATTAGGATGCTCGAAATCAAGTTTATTCTGTACCGGGAAGTACATACTTGAACTCTTGTCGATGACGATCTGACAACGAAGATTGGTTTCTTCTTCGTAGCGTTTCACAAAAAGTTTTTCGGTTCTTGCGTAAAGTTTCCAGTCGATATTTCGGGTTGGTTCTCCCTGATTGTAAAGACGATGCTCAGCAAACTCCACTGAGAAGCCATGGAACGGACTTTTATGGAGACCTGTTATAAAGCCTTCCACTATTTGCCGCGCTAAGAACTCAAGGCTTCCCAGTTGAGCAATATTGCTGACTTCTATTGGCATTTATGATTAGATAAGTTTCTTCAATTTATCTTCGAAAACTTGTTTTGCTGCACCACCAACGTTTTTGTCAACTACTTGACCGCCTTTGAAATAAAGAACTGTAGGAACGTTCATGATACGGAATTTTGCTGCTAAGCCTTGGCATTCGTCGATGTCTGCTTTGAAAACTTTAGCTTTACCAGCATATTCTTCAGCTAATTGATCCATATAAGGAGCGATCATGTTGCAAGGGCCGCACCATGCTGCACCGAAATCAACCATAACTGGAACTTCGCTTTGTAATACTTCTACATCAAATGTAGCGTCTGTAATGTGATTTGCCATAATTATAATATTTTAAAAAGTTAGTACTAATATTTTTTGCAAATATAACAAAAGTCAATAGACAACGGACAACGGACAAGAGTTTTTTTTAAGTCGCGCTCTATCATTTCAATAAATCATAAGAAACATAATCTGCGTCTTTTAACAGATCGAAAATCTCCTGTGCGTTAATCTCGCCTTTTTCCGGATGCATAGCGCATGTGATATTTTCTTTTCTATCCACAAAATGTATAGAATAACGCTGTTTGCCCTTATGTTCCTTGATGATTCTCACGAACTCACTGGCTCTTTCCTTGTCCAAGCGATCTGTATAAAGCACGAATCTCACCTCTCTGTTGGTATTCTCCATCATCGCTTCAAGAAGCTGAACGTTATTAACTCTCAACTCCATAGCGTTCTCGTCTCTGAAGCTCTTGCTTACCATAGCCGTAACCAATACAGGAGTTCCAACGACAAGCAATGGATGGAGTTTCATATAATTCTCGCCAAACAGTGAAAACTCATGACTACCAGTCTGGTCCTCAACACGGAATCTTCCGTAGTCGGTACCTTTCTTCGACGTCATTCTCTCTGCAGATGTAACAAGACCAGCGAACTTAAGATTCATATCCTTGTTTTTAGGAACGAGTGTATCCTTAATACTTTCAATCTTGATATTAGCGAAATAACGTATTGAATCCTTATATATATCAAGAGGATGCGCACTCATATAGAAACCGACCAACTCTTTTTCCATATCAAGTTCCTTGATCTTTGACCAAGGCTCGCATTCTGGATAAGGAATTACAAATGTGTCGTCGTTATCTTCCGCACTATCAGCGAACAAGTCGAACTGAGCGTTATTTTTTCTATCGAGATATGCTCCTACAGATTTTATCGCTTTCTCTACGAATGTAGTCTTGTCACCTTCTGGAATGTAATAGAACATCGCTCTGTGCATTCCTTCGAAACAGTCGAACACGCCGACACCAGCCAATGCCTCTATCGACTTTCTATTGACGCCTTTTCCATTGACTCTCATGATAAAGTCAGCGAAATCTTTAAACTGTCCGTTGGCATTTCTCTCTTCAGTGATAGCCTGGATAACTATTTCACCCACTGACTTAACAGCGCCCATACCGAAGCAGATCTGACCTTTCTTATTAACAGTGAACTTATATTCTGACTCATTGATGTTAGGTCCGAGCACGTCAATCTTCATGCGCTTACATTCTTCTATCATAAAGACGACTTCCTTACTGTCTCTGATACAGCTATTTAAAACAGCAGCCATGAACTCAGCAGGATAATGCGCCTTGAGATATGCAGTCTGATAAGCAACCCATGAATAACATGTAGCGTGAGATTTGTTGAAAGCGTAAGAAGCGAATTTCTCCCAGTCTTTCCAGATATTTTCAAGAATCGCAGGGTCATGACCGTTAGCCTCGCCTTGCGACATAAACTTGCCTTTCAACTCATTCATCTTCTCTATGAGTTTCTTACCCATCGCCTTACGCAAGGTGTCAGACTCACCACGAGTGAAGTTTGCAAGTTGTCGCGACAAAAGCATGACCTGCTCTTGATAAACAGTAACGCCGTAAGTATCTTTGAGATACTTTTCCATGATTGGAATCGGATAACTGATAGGTTCCCTTCCTGTCTTACGCGCGATGAATGTTGGGATGTAGTCCATTGGACCTGGACGATACAAAGCATTCATAGCGATAAGGTCTTCAAAGACAGTAGGTCTCAGCTCACGCAGATATTTCTGCATACCTGGAGATTCGAACTGGAACGTACCGATGGTGTTACCGGAACTATATAATTCGTAAGTTTCTTTGTCGTCGATAGGAATATTGTCGATGTCAATATCTATTCCTCTAGTCTTCTTGATGTTAGCCAAGGCATCCTTGATCTGAGTCAAAGTCTTGAGTCCCAAGAAGTCCATCTTGATAAGACCGACGGTCTCGACGACATGGCCGTCATATTGTGTCACAAGGACGTCCTCCTTAGTATCCTTATCTTTGATTGTACAAAGAGGAGCGTAATTTGTCAAGTCGGAAGCACCGATGATAACGCCGCAGGCATGGATACCGATCTGACGGTTAGTCTCTTCCAGCTGCTGAGCGTAAATCAGCATCGATGATATATTTTCGTCATCACCTTCCACCAAGGCCTTCATCTCTGGAACATATTTAAAACAGTTCTTGAGGTTGACCTTAGGCGACTTGCCTTTCTCGTCTTTTATATTGTCAGGGAAGCTTCGATCTGGCACAAGTGCCTTGATCTCATTCACTTTAGGAATCGGCACCTTCTGCACACGACCCACGTCGGCGATTGATGACTTCGTTGCCATTGTGCCGTAGGTGATGATATGAGCAACCTTTTCCTTACCATATTTATTTGTAACCCAATCGAGAACTTTTCCACGACCGTCATCGTCGAAGTCGACGTCGATATCGGGAAGTGAAATACGGTCAGGATTGAGGAAACGTTCGAAAAGAAGGTCGTATTTAAGAGGGTCAACGTCGGTGATCTTCAAGCAATAAGCCACGACGGAACCTGCAGCAGAACCACGGCCAGGACCAACAGACACGCCGAGTTCCTCACGAGCGCCGCGGATATAATCCTGAACGATCAAGAAGTAACCAGGGAAACCCATGGTCTTCATGATATGAAGCTCGAAAACGATACGTTCTTTCTGCTCTTCAGTGAGTTCTTTGCCGTAGCGACGTTCAGCGCCTTCCCAAGCGAGTTTCGCGAGATAGTCAGCCTCGAGTTTGATACGATACAATCTGTCGTAACCGCCTAACTTCTTGATTTTCTTTTCAGCATCCTCCCTGCTCATCACCACTTCGCCGAGTTCGTTGCGAGTGAATTCGTTGAACAGATCCTCTTCGGTAAACTTCTGACGATATTCCTCTTCAGTGCCAAAGTCTGCTGGAATATCATATATAGGCATGATAGGGTCAGAGTCAATGGAATAAGCCTCCACCTTATCGACGATTTCCTTTGTATTTTCAAGAGCCTCTGGAAGATCCGCAAACGCCTCGCCCATTTCCTTAGGACTCTTAAGCCATTCCTGTTTAGTGTAATGCATTCTGTCAGGATCGTCGAAATCGCGGCCAGTACTCATACAGATGAGACGGTCGTGAGCCTCGCTATGTTCTTCTTCCACGAAGTGAACGTCGTTAGTAGCGATGAACTTCGTATTTGTCTTTCTTGCAAGTTCGATAAGCACCTTGTTAACCTCCTGCTGACGGTCGAAAGTAGTTTTATCAGCATTAGGCTTGTCTGTCTTATGACGTTGAAGCTCAATATAGAAATCATCACCAAAGAGATTCTTGAACCATTGCAACGACTTCTCAGCGCCGGCTATGTCGCCGTTCATGATCTTCTGGGGAAGCTCACCGCCGAGACATGCCGATGTCACGATAAGACCTTCGTGATACTGTTCAAGAAGCGCATGGTCGATACGAGGGTTATAGTAATAACCATCGACGTATGCTATAGATGAGAGCTTACATAAGCTTTTGTAACCCTGTTTGTTTTTGGCCAATAAGATAAGGTGATAACCTCTGTCGGCGCGGCCGTCACGTTTGTCGATGCTCACAGGAGCGCAGTAAGCCTCCATACCGAAGATTGGCTTGAACATCTTTTTCTTGAGAAGTTCTATCTCGACGGCAGCGTCATCCTTCTGAGCATCTGTAGATTCCTCATTCTTAAGAATCTTCTCCTGTTCTTTAATCTTATCTTTTACCTTACCATTATATTTATTGGCAGAATCAGCGAACTCCTTGATACCAAACATATTACCATGGTCTGTAAGAGCCATTGAGTACATGCCGTTCTTGGTACATTTATCAATGAGGTCACCCACTTTAGACATACCGTCCAATATTGAGAAATGAGAGTGGACGTGCAAGTGAGTGAAGTGATTCGGAGTGTAACTTGGTGTCTTTGTGTCTTGGCGTCTTGGTGTCTCTTTAACCTCAGGCTTAACTTCCTCTGCCACATTAGAAACCACTTTGATTCCAGCTGGTTTCATCACCTCAGGATTAGCAGCGATGAAGTTCTCGAAGAAAGCATTATCCTCAATGATATCGTTGTTATCCAGCACTCTGAGACGAATCAGTTCGAGGAAGACACGAGCGGTAGCCTCCACGTCGGCAGAAGCGTTATGCGCCATATCGAAGCCCTCGTTGAACAGCAGCTGATGAATCTCAGCCAGTTTAGGCTTTTTGAATTTACGGCCAGGACCGCCGCCCAACTGACAATAGTTGGCAGTCTTTTCAGTACAAGTATCGACAACAAGCTTTTGTTCGAGAGGATTGACGCTTTTTTTTCTAAGATATTCGCAGCCAACGATATTAAGGTCGAATCTAACATTATGGCCGACGACATATTTCACAGTCTTGAGTTCCTCTGTGAAGATATCGAGCACCTGGTTAAGGTCCTCGCCCACATTAAGAGCATGTTCCGTACTGATGCCATGCACCATGCTAGCGTTGATAGGAATGATATAACCTTCAGGCTTAATGATGTGATTCTCAGCCTTGATGAAATTACCTTTCTCATCATGGATTTGCCATGCCAGCTGCACCATACGAGGCCAGTTGTCGAAGTTCGTCAATGGCGCATTATTATCTAGCGGAAGACCTGTGGTCTCGGTATCGAATATCAGAAACATAAAAACTCCTTTTTGTGAAAAACTGGGCAAAGATAAAAACGCCTTCTGCTAAAAAACTGCAGAAGTCTATTTTCATCCGATGCCAACATTGATTTTCAACGACATAAGATCGTCGAAACATCTTTCCAAAACTAATGATTTTTTTTGAGAAAAAAGGTGGTTTGAAAAAGATTTTTTTGAGATGAGAGTTTAATGATCCACGAAAGCGCAAACCTCCACGTATCGCAAGTATCTCACGGAGTTAGGATTTTTTCCGAACCTTTTAACTTTAAACTGTCAATTTTCAGTTTTCAATTCAAAATTCTGTTGTCCGTTGACTGTAGTCTGTTGACTTTTTATGGCGTTCCGGCGAAGCCGTCGGGCTTTCCGCTATATCTTTGCTCGCTCCGTTACCACTTCGCTTGCAAAGGATGCCGCTCCAATCCCTAACGCAAAGGGCGAATATGCATCAATTCTACTTCTAATATCAGTAATAGTTGATTTCCACCTCATCGAATATGTTCTCAAAAGCATCTTTTCCGATAATTGTATTCTTTGAAACTGCGACTTCCTTGATATCGGAATATCTGAACGCCATCTCCTCAATTTCTGTAACGCTGTCAGGAATGACGACAGATTCCAATCCTGATCTGCTGAATGCCGAATCATTGATTCTGGTGACGCTGTTCGGAATGTTTATGGATTTCAAGTTACGACATGATATAAAAGTTCCGTAATCTATTACATTGATACTGTCGGGAATTACAACAGACTCCAACGACAAGCAATGTGAAAATGCCATTCCGCCAATCCTCTTGACGTTGCTTGGAATCACGACCGACTTCAGATTTTTACAACAATCAAATGCCCTCTCTTCTATATCAGTAACCGTATCAGGAATCACATATTCCGTCAGCGGACTTCTTTCCGGGAATCGATATAATTTCGTTTTGTCTTTGCTGAACAGCACTCCATTCTGACTGCTATACAGTTCATTATCATCAGAAACAACAATCGACTCAACGTTACAATTATCAAAACTGATTACAGCGACGTCTTTATGGATTACCAGAGTCTTTAATGTTTCATCGTTATCGGATTGCAGACTATCTATAAACGCATTAACATCTATTTCTGTAACTGTATCTGGAATAAGTAGTTCCGCCAGTTTGACCATTGGCGGGACGTAATATAACTTCGTCTTGTTTTTGTCGTACAAAACACCATCCAGACTACTATATGATTCATTATCTTCAGACACGACTATCGACTCCAGACATTTGCATTTTTTCAATGCATTGCAGTTGATATGTGTGACAGTCTTTGGAATCACAATAGATGTAATCCCGCAATAACCACCAAGAAATGAATCCTTAAGAAAAGTATGATTGTCAATGGTTTCGTAGTCAACTCGTTCCACTCCATCGTATAGCACCAATGTCTGGGAGTCGCCATCTGTCACAACATTGACTTCATATTCCAAATCCAAGGAATCTGATATAAAATTGATGAGGTTGTTGGTCATGATTTAGGTTTGTTTTTTTTATTTAATTCTCATTTCTGTCAGTAACATATTTCAAAAAATAATCTGCTCTTTCTTTGTCGATTTCTTTTGCTTTTTGGAAATATTTTTTTGCTTCTTTTTTATCTTTAAAATGCTCGGATATCAATCCTAAATATACATTGGCTTCACATTCGTCATCATACATAGGATCTCGATTCTGTTCTAACATCTTCAAATATTCAAGGAGTAATTCCTTTGAAGAATCGTACTCGTGCAAGAAGTATGCATTTTCTCCTATATGAAAAATATTCAGCATATAAATCTGAATGTCTTCTTCATTTTGAATGCACAATTCATCAATGTAGAGACTTGCTTCCATTGCATCTTTGTAATTTCCTTTTTCGTGATATGCTCTTTCAAGAAGGAGATATGGATATATATAAGTTGAATCTATTCCATTTATAATCAACTTTGTATAATACTCTACTTCATCTAGTAAATAATTGGCATAAAATAATTCTATAGCACCCATAAAATATTCTATGGCTTTATCTTTCTGTTTGAGTTGTTGGTAAATATAACCTAAATAGACATAAGGACGGGCATACGATGGTCTGAGTTCTATGGTTTTCTCATAATGCGAAATGGCAGTTTCCAAATCATCTTTCAACCAATAGATGTTTCCCAATGTATTAGTTATATAATATGGTTCTATGCCATCAGTATTCTCCAGTGACTTCAGATAGTCGATAGCTTCATCAAGTCTTCCCAACCCAGCTAATGCTTCTGCTTTTAATAATGTGTATGGGAGACCATCTATTTTATAATAGTCTATGGAATCGCAATATTGCAGCACTTGCTCCCATTCACCATTTTTGTATGCGTTATCTATTTTATTAAAATACTCTTCTGTGATTGTGGTTTGTCCGAAACAGCATAATCCACATAAGAAAAAGGTCAGAATTAAAAAGGTACGTTTCATAGGATTCATTTTTTAATAACTGCGTAATTCATTTTTGTTTAAAAGGGATTTAAAAGTCTAGTTATTCCGACACTGCTCTTATATTAAAGCCATAGAAACAGCATTCTGGCGATGGATGCATGGCATTTTCCTCATCAACAATAAAAGTCATCGCATACGCCTGCATGTCATCTGATTTATCATTAGGTGTCGAACTCCAATATCCTGCTGCCAATAATCCTAAATATTCAAATGAATCATATTCATAGATACGGAAGCTGAGATTGGAAACGTAATGTAATTGCCGTTAGGTCCTATCACGATATATTTGACAATATTGCCTTCCCTAACAAGATTGAACTTACATTCTCTCATCAATTCCGCTATCTCTTTCTTTGTTGGCATTCTCCAACTTCCGCCCCACACCGCACGTGCAACATCATATTCCGGATCTGCAGAAATGTCCCGCATTTTCTTTCCATTAGTGATGCATTCTTCCTCAAAATAATCCTTCTTAGTCTCTATTTCTCCCCAAGCATAATAATTGCCAGCATCATCAGGAGAATTCGCTCCGATATTACAAGCAGCCCATTTCAAACCTGATGTAAGTCCGAGATCGACATATTCATGTCCGTCAATCTTATCAAGATTCTTGATGTCATATTGTGGAATCATGCAATCATCCTCATCAAACAACTTCAATTGTGTCCCGCCGAAGCAGTCTTTAAATATATCTATGGTAGCTTGGTCGTACATTATATTTCATGTTTTTTTCGTTGTAACAAAGTTAGTATTTATCAACATTGTTTCTTCGGCGTTTTATAGAAAGTTTTCAACAAAATTCGAATTCCTTTCTCTTTTTTCCCGCAAAAAAGAGAAACATAAAAAGCTCGCCGCGATTTAGGATTTGAGGATTTGAGGAGATTAAAATTCACTCCTAATTCCTAACTCCTAACTAAAAAAGCGATTTCTCCGAGGCGGCAGGGTTGACTCCATGACCATAGATCTGCTTAAAAACAAAACCTGTCAACTCATAAAATAGCTTTATATTTTTTGCAGTATCTCATCTGGCGAAATGTCTTTCATCAATGTAAAAGCAAACCATTTCTTACCTAAATCTTTTATTGAAGCTCCGATATGGTAAAGTTCTTCGTCAATTATCAAGAATCTATCATGAGATTTTGAAAAACACTTCACTGAAATCTCAGGATATTGTTCATTATGTCGTTTAATATCAAGTTTTAGTTGTTCTGATATTTTTTGAGTATATATCGTCGCACTAACATTTAACTTACGTTTATCCAGCAATGTCAATACGCTGTCATCTATGTAATTATCTATCAGAATTATAGTATTGGATGCTTTTCTTATCAAATTTGAAACAAAATGATAGGCATCAAAGACTTGTCCATCAAAGAAAATTCCTTGTTGAGGTGGATTTGGTTCTAGTTTCTCAAGAACTTCATCAATACGTTTATCCATCTCAATTTGGTGATATTCCAAATTTGATATTCTTTGGAAAAGCATCTCATTATTAGCGACGAAATGCCGCATTGCAGTAAATGTTCTCATTATGCGAATATTCATTTCTATTGCAGTCTGAGAACGAAGCACACTGCTAAGCATTGCGATACCATTTTCTGTAAAAGCGTAAGGGCGGTACTTAAAGGTCACAATTTGTGACCTTAGACACTCCTCTTTTGTAAGCTGAAATCTAAAATCATCAGGGAATCTCTCTATGTTACGTTTTACTGCTTGGTTTAAGACTTTAGTTTCAACACCATAAAGCGATGCCAAGTCTCTGTCAAGCATAACCTGACGACCTCTAACATTTACTATTAGCTGTTCTATATTTTTACAATCAGAAGAGTCTTCAGTAATATGTATTAAGCTAAAATCATCTTTGTTAGTCTCCATAAATTCTCTTTTTGGTCTCTCCGCAAAAGTATAAAGAAAAATCTCAGCTTTTACAATTTTAACACTTTTTAACTATTGTTAAAATTTGTTAAGAGTAGTTCTAAAAAAGTCCCGTTAGGGACGACAGAGAGGTTGTTTCCTTTCTCTTTTTTCCCGCAAAAAAGAGAAACAGAAAAAGCTCGCCGCTTGGAGAAGACGCAAAGACACAAAGACGCAGAGTCTCAAAGTTTCTTTGTGTCTCTGAGTCTCTGCGACTCTGTGTCTTTAATTTCTTG
>JAZKYV010000057.1:0-20939 GCA_045612345.1 Bacteroidales bacterium | reverse complement strand
CGTAGCAACAACATCGTATGTAGTTGATAACTTGAATTATTACACAGATTATTGTTTTACTGTTTCTGCTGTAAGAAATGAAACAGAAACTGAGAATTCAGAACCATCTTGCGCAAAGACATTCGACTTGCCAATTACAACTCCAAATAATTTGGTGGCAGAAGCAACAAGTACTTCATCTATTTCATTAACATGGAATGCAGTAGAAAACGCATTAAGCTATAATATTTATAATGGAGTAAATAAGGTTGCTAATGTTACAACAAATTCATACGAAATTAATAATTTGAATTATTATACAGATTACTGCTTTACAGTTACAGCAGTTCGTAATGAAACGGAAACTGAGAAATCAGAGCCATCTTGCGCAAAGACATTCGACTTGTCAATTACAATACCAACTCATTTAGTTGCAGAGGCTACAAACACATCATCAATTTCATTGGCATGGAATGCAGTAGAAAACGCATTAAGCTATAATATTTATAATGGAGTAAATAAGGTTGCAAACGTAACAACAACATCGTATGTAGTTGATAACTTGAATTATTACACAGATTATTGTTTCACGGTTTCAGCTGTAAGAAATGAAACAGAAACTGATAAATCAGAAGAAGCTTGCTCCAAGACATTTGACTTATCAATTACTACACCAGAAAATTTAATAGCAGAAGCACTAAGTTTTTCTTCAATATCATTGACATGGAATGCGGTCGAAAATGCATTGAGTTATAATGTCTATAATGGTGGAATCATGATTGCAAATGTGACAGGAAATTCGTATATAGTTAATGATTTAAATTATGATACAGATTACTGTTATACAGTAACAGCTGTCCGTAACGAGACGGAAACTGAGAAATCAGAATCAGCTTGTGCTAAGACATTGTTACCAATTACAACACCAGAAAATGTTATTGCAGAAGCAACAAGTGTTTCATCAATATCATTGACATGGAATGCGGTCGAAAATGCACTGAGCTATAATGTTTATAGTGGTGAAAACAAGATTGCAAATGTGATAGAAAATACATATATCGTTAATGAATTAAATTATTATACAGATTATTGTTTTACAGTTACAGCAGTCCGTAATGAGACAGAGACAGATAAATCAGAAGAAGCATGTGCTAAGACATTTGACTTGCCAATTGCAACTCCAGAAAATGTTATTGCAGAAGCAACAAGTATTTCGTCAATATCATTGACATGGGATGTCGTAGAAAACGCTTTAGGTTATAATGTATACTGTGGAGAGAACTTGATAGCTAATGTAACAGAAAATTCGTATGTCGTTAATAATCTGAATTATTATACAGATTACTGTTATACAGTCACAGCTGTAAGAAATGAAACTGAATCAGAAAAATCGGAAGAGGTTTGTGTGAAGACATTTGACTTGCCAATGGCGACTCCGGAAGGTTTAGTGGCAACACCTGTAAGTACATCTTCAATAATCATTACTTGGGAAATGGTAGAAAATGCATTGAGCTATAATCTCTATCGAGACAATGAACTTGTTAAAAACCTTAAGAATACCAATTATACAGACACTGGTTTGGAATATGATACAGAATATTGTTATACTGTTACAGCAGTCCGTAACGAGACAGAATCAGAAAAGTCAGAAAAGGTTTGTGTAAAAACTTTAGGTGAAGGTGTAAATGAAATATCTTCAACGGTCAATGTTTATCCAATACCAGTAACAGACAAACTCTTCATCGACACAGAAACTTATATAGAAGAAATCAGCATCTATACATTGTCAGGTGTGATGATTTATAAAGAAGTTGACTTTAATAATAAGTCGGTGGATGTTTCTGAATACAATAGCGGAGTCTATGTCATCAAGATAAAATCCAACGATAAAGTTGTAATGAAACGATTTATTAAAAATTAACAATTGACAATTAATAATTAAAAAATCCGGGGACATCCTCGGATTTTTTTTTGTTTGAAAACATCTAATATTCTGAGTTTTTGAGATTCTGAGTTTCTAATCCCTCAAATCCTCAATTCCTAATAAAACCACTCTTCCTTGAAATTAACCAGATATACCTTTTCGCTGGCACGTGTCATGGCGGTGTAGAGCCAGCGTAAATCTCCTAATTCCAATATCGTTTCTTCTGGGAGATATGGCGCTTCAATGAAAACATTTCTCCATTGTCCTCCTTGTGTCTTGTGACACGTCAACGCATAGCCGAACTTGACCTGCAATGCGTTGAAATATGGATTTTCTTTCATGGCCTTACGTCGGTCTGCAGCTCTTGGTATGTCTATATAATCTTCCTCAACAGCTTGATATAATCTCTTTGCATCTTCATTGGTAAGGGCAGGGGTGTCGCTGTTCAAGGCTTCCATTATTATCTTGACAGACAGCGTAGGCGCGTCTTCATAATCCGTCAGCTGTATGTCGACATCAGCGAAATGAAAACCATACATCTCCTCAAACTTGTTTATTCTCTTTATCTCTACCATATCGCCGTTGGCGATGAAGGATATGTTGTTAAGATTTTGAGTTTCTGAAATTTTGAGTTTCTGAGATGTGGACGAAGTCTGTTGTCCGTTGTCCGTTGTCTGTTGACCGCTCCAATAATAATTATTCTTCACGACCATGAGCTTGTCGCCGGTGGAGAGTTCGCCTTCTTCCTGCAGCACTCTGCTTCTGATGGCCTGATTGAACATATTGGCTCTCTTGTTGGAACGGCATATCACAACAGCTTCGTTGCTGCTTTTATCACCGAAGCTTTGCCATAACAATTCCTCAAATAACATTGGGTCTATCTTAATAATATCTGAGAAATTTTTAGTGTCCAATAATGGTAATTCATATTGATTATCGTAAAAGACTGTTGACTGTTGTCCGTCGTCTGTTGACATTAAATTACGTAGATTCGTCGCGTTATGCAATATTCCGGAGTCTAGTTCTTGTCGCATCACCTCTTTCATCTCGTATGTCGCCATGGTGAGGTTGAAACTGTTGCGCAAGATGTCGAAGTCCATGGCAGGAGAGATGTCGAGTCCTACTGGCGGCAGCTGTGCAGAATCTCCGATGAGCAGCAATTTACAACGGCTGCCGCTGAAGACGTATTCTATTAAATCATCTAATAATGAACGCGACCATGAATATCCGTCGCCTTGGTCTGATATCATGGAACATTCGTCAACGATGAAGATTGTGTCTTTTGCTTTGTTCTCAGCTCTTGTCATTCTCAGCTCTCCGTTTGCAACGGCTTGAAAACGATAAAGTTTTCTGTGTAGTGTGGAGGCTGGCATGCCCGTGTAGTTGCTCATGACCTTAGCCGCTCTTCCTGTAGGAGCGAGCAACTGATAGCGCATACCAATACTTGGAAGTGTTTTTACCAATGTTGAAACCAAGGTGGTCTTGCCTGTACCGGCATAACCTCGCAAGAGATATAAAGGGCGTTCTTTTTCCGTTAAGATAAAAGCAGACAGATGATATAAGACTTTGGCTTGACATTCGGTAGGTGTGAAGCCAAAATTATTTAATAGTATGTTAAATAAGGTGCTCTTATCCATAATAAAAGAATTAGAATGGATAACCGATACCGAAGTTGAGTATGAAATCTTTGAATCGTAACTTGCTGATTCTCCAGCGTTCGCCTTCTGGATAAGCTGGGTTAACAATAGGTGCGGCGGCATCGAGACGGAATAGGAAGAATGAGAAGTCGAATCGTATGCCGATACCGGCGTCAGCGGCAAGTTGTTTGTAGAATGTGTCGAATTTAAACTGGCCTCCTTTGAAGGTCTCGTTTTCTTTCATAGTCCATATGTTACCAATATCTGTAAATACAGCACCTTTAATGAAGCTATGAATAGGGAAACGATATTCTAAGTTGAACTCCAGTTGTATGTCACCGATACGTTCTATGTTAAGATTATCAGGGTTGTTGAACGTTCCAGGTCCGAGTTCACGGAACTGCCAGCCTCTCATACCGTTAGAGCCTCCTGCATAGAAACTCTTTTCAAAAGGCATATCGTTGGAGTTACCATAAGGGATACCTGCTCCTAACATAAAGCGTGTAGCTATTTGATTTTCGCCATATACATATTTGAAGTATCTGAAATCAAATGCGAAGCGAATGTATTGTGCATATCTGATGCCGAAAACCTCATGATAGTTGTCGATAGTCTTGATAGCAGAGGTATTGTTGAAAGCTGATAATAAGTTACCGCTCGATTGGATGTTGGCTTTAAAATAGAAGAAGTCCTTTATGAATCGGACATTTTGATTGTTGAAAACGTATGTGTAATCAAGACCGAAGATCAAGTGGCTTGTGTATTGGTCCTTGATACGTTGGTTCGTCTCTTGTTCCAAGATGGCTTCAAACGATGGAGTAGGCTCTACCTTAACGCTATTAAGAGTCAAAGGTGTGAAGATATGCTGCTCATATTTGTTTCTCATCCAGTTATAACCATATGTGAGAAGCGCAATCTGTCTTGTGTAGATTGGTCTTTCCTGTAAGTTGTAACCTACAGTCAATGTCGTTCTTGGCTGATATTCCTTGGCAAAGTTTTTAAGCTTTATAGGACTTAAGAATTTAGGGAAGAAGATACTAGCGTCAATACCGAATTCTCTGGTGTTGAAGAGACTGGTGTTACCAAAGTCATCAAGGACGGATTGTGCTTGCGTACCGGCTCTGAGACTGATGTTGAATATCTCAGAACCTTTGAAAATGTTTTTGTTACGATAAGTGAAACTGCCAAGGATTCCCAAGTCACCGCTTGAGTTGGTGCCTTCTAACTGTAAACTGTAATAATTGACTTTAGTTCTGTTTAATACAATATTACAATTTAATAGATTGATACTGTCGTTATTATTTTCAACAGGTTCGAAGTCGATGTTGGTAAGATTGTAAATCTTTAAGTTGTTGAGCGCCTTATAAGTTTGTGTTACCTGATGGAAATTATAAAGGCTTCCGGTCTGTATCTGTATTATATTGTCGAAAGTCTTAAGCCTGATTTTAGGATCTTCATTATAGATGAAATAATAAGTTTCATCGCCGAAATGCTTGTTTAGTTCAAAAGTGTGCTGTGTTGTGTCGGCTTTGATGTTGTTTAACAAAGTTCCTTTAGGATAGATGTATATGTCGTTTATTTTGTATTGTTTATGGTTGACAAGCTTTTGTGTAAACGGATCAAGTACATTGTCTATCCTTATGTTGATATTGGCTTTTCTATCGTTGAAGTTGGTGTCAACTTCCATGAAGATATAGTCTTTGGTGAAATAGAAATAGCCGTTGTTCTTTAGATGTTCGCTTATCATGTCGCGTTCGTCATCCAATTTAAAGGCGTTGTAGATCACGCCTTTTTGTACTGGTAAGGTTTCTTCTATCTCCTTGACGTACTTATAAATATTGCTGTCAGCAATTTTATATGATACAACATCGACTATATAAGGCTTTGCTGGATATATGCCGTAATATACTTTTGAGATGCCTCTTCTGTTTTTTATCTTTGTTGATATTCCAGAATTGAAATATCCAATGTCATTCAGATATTTGCTGATCTGAACGACTGAATTTTCTTTCATTTCATTGTTGAAATATACCGGTTTCTCACCAGCTGTCTTGTTGATCCATTGGAATAATTTGCTGTTTTTATTCTCAGTCTTATAATAGACCCAAGTGAGAGGCATTATTCCTAAGAACTTTGGATTAGACGATTGGATGATGTAAGGTGATATGTCAGATTTCGTAAAATCAACATCTTCAGAATATATCTCTACTACATTGTTTTTCAATATCATTTTGTCTTCAGGTATATGCTTCCTGATGGAACATGATACCAAAGACGTAATCATGAAACATAATAAAATGATATTTACAAAAACTCTGCGCACTATATCCAATTTTTTACAAAAATAGAATTTTTTTTCCAAATTTTATGGCCATGAATCTAGAATTCTTAAACAACTTCAGCTACTGTAAAGTTGCTGCCGCCAACGAATACCAAGTCGCCTTCTTGAGCATTGCCCAATGCTGTTGAATATGCTTGACGTACTGATTCGTACACCTTGCCTTGGAGTCCGCAGTTTATCGCTTTCTCGGCTAAGATGTCAGCGCTTAATCCTCTAGGGATGTCGGCCTTACAGAAATAATATTCAGCTTCTTTAGGCAATAACTGTAAAATGCCATCGATGTCTTTATCGTTGACGACGCTCAATACAAAATGTAGTTTGTTGTATTTTGTCTCGGCTAATTGTCTGTTCACTTCGTTGATGCCAGCAACATTATGTCCTGTATCAGCTATAGCCAATGGGTTTCTGTTTATGACTTGCCATCTGCCCATAAGACTTGTGTTCTTGACGACATTTGCCAAGCCATTGACAATGTGTGTTTCCTCAATCTTGAATGAGTCTTTCAAAATATCTAAAGCACATATTACAGTAGCGAGGTTTTTCTTTTGATAATTGCCTAACAATGGATATTTCAAGTCTTTAAGATAAAGGTCATTGTTTTTGTATATATCGAATTTTTGATATTCGATAGAGTAGGTGTCGTCTTTTCTGCATTCCATTATCTTGTCGGCAAAGAAGATAGGGCTGTTTTTATCCTTGGCAGTTTCGATGAATACGTTTTTGCTGCCTTCTTGTGTTTCGCCTATGACGACTGCAGTCTCTGGTTTTATGATGCCGGCTTTTTCAACGGCTATCTGTTCTTCGTTTTCTCCTAAGAATTTCACGTGGTCTAAAGAGATGTTTGTTATCACACATAATTCTGGATTTATGACATTGGTTGAGTCGAGGCGGCCGCCCATCCCAACTTCAATGATTGCGATGTCGACTTTTTCTTTTCTGAAATAGTCGAAAGCCATCGCCACTGTCATCTCGAAGAAAGAAAGCTCGAGTTCTTCAAGTTTGTTCTTATGTTTTTCTATGAATTCAACGACTTCGTTTTCTGGGATCATCTCTCCATTGATACGGATGCGTTCTCTGAAGTCGCGGAGATGAGGCGAGGTGTAGAGACCTGTCTTATATCCAGCTTCTTGAAATACAGATGCCAATGAGTGTGAGGTGCTGCCTTTGCCATTGGTTCCAGCGATATGTATCGACTTGAAAGAATGCTGAGGATTGTCAAGATAGTTGATAATCTCTATTGTTGTATTAAGATCTGCTTTATATGCGGATGCTCCAATGCGTTGATACATTGGCAATTTGTTGAACATCCAGTTTAAAGTCTCGTTGTAATTCATATTGTTTTTGTTTTATTGTCTTATGATAAAGGTGTATGTTATAGTGCCTTTTTGTAAGTCGGCAGCTTTGTCATCTTTGGAGAACACTGAATTTTTAGCAGCTTGCAGTGCAGATGCGCGCATCTCTGAATTGGTTACTGTTGTACCTTTTCCAATCGCTGTCTTTTGTACTCGCCCTTCTTTGTCAACCCAGATGTCAACGACGATCTTGCCTTCTTCGCTGATGTTTCTGCTAGGTCTTGAGATGCTCTTGGCGTCACGGCCTCCAAGATCGTAAGCTGGTCCGTCTCCGCTGCCTCCATGACCTTCATATCTGTCAATATCCTTCAATCCATTAGAATTTCCTTGGATGCCATTTTGTTCGTTGGCATCGCCTTCTGATGTTGTTTCTTGCTTGTTCTTTGGAACCTGGAACATTGCCCTTTGATTTACAACAGGTTTTTCTTCAACGATTTCCTCAACGACTTCTTGTTCTTCGACAGTTTCTTCTTCCATCTCCTCCGGTTCTATTGCTTCATCCAATTCCTCAGCGACTTCTTCTAAAGATGGAATCTCCTCGTCTTCACTCAGAATATCTTCCTCAACTTGTTCACTTTCTGAATCATTGTCTTGTTGACTTGTTGATTCTTCTGTTTCTTGGTTTGTCGCCTCTTCGTCTTGTTGACTCATAGCTTGTGCGTACATTCCCAAGTTGACTTCAACGCCGGCTTCGCCTGGCAATGGAAGCGGCGTCTTGAAACATAAAGTGAAAAGCAGAACGAGAGCTATCGCATGAAATGCAATAGTTACGGTGATTCCCAATAATTTATGTTTGTCTTTGTTTGTCATTTCTTATTAGATGTGGCTAATAAAACCTTATGTTTGTTGTCTGTATCTTTATTGATTTCGTTGACTGCATCTATGATATTTACAATATATTGAACAGCAACGCTTTTGTCAGAACGAATGACGACAGTGCCTTCAACTTGACCTAATAATTCTGCAGCAATTTCAGTTTGTAATTCTGATTCGCTGACGGCTTTTTCTCCTACGTAATATTGATTGTTGTCATCAACATAAACAGTAATGGTCTGCTTTGACATTGTCTTGCTGTTGCTTGAAGGAAGCAATAGCTTTATCGCATTAGGTGCAACTAATGTTGATGTTAACATAAAGAAAATCAACAAGAGAAAAACCAAATCCGACATTGATGACGAATTGAAGTCTATCTTTCTTTTATTTCTTGATTTAATTGCCATAATTTTTATAGTTTACAATTGACAATGATTTTTTAATAGCTTAACTTTCAATTTTCAACTTTCAACTTTCAATTAGATCAAGCTGGTTCATTTAAAACGTCCATAAATTCGATGCTCTTGCTTTCGAGCAAGTTGACGACTTTGTCAATCTTTGAAACGATTATATTATAGCAGATATAAGCAAGGATACCTACGAACAAACCGCCTACGGTTGTAACCATTGCTTCGTAAATGCCAGCGGAAAGTAATTCAATGTCAATGTTATTGCCAGCCATAGACATGTCGTAGAATGCACGGATCATACCTGTTACAGTGCCGAGGAAACCGAGCATTGGAGCTGCACCGGAAATCATGCCTATGAGAGCGACGCCTTTTTCCAATTTGCTGACTTCTAAATTGCCGACATTTTCAATGGCTGTCTGAATGTCGTTGAGTGGCTTGCCGATACGAGAGATGCCTTTTTCTATCATTCTTGAAATAGGGGTGTCAGTTTGTCTACATAAGTCTTTGGCTTCTTCTAGTTTGCCTTCAATCATGCAGTTACGGATTATATTCATGAAGTTGTCATCTCTCTTTGATGCCTTGTTGATTGTGATGAATCTTTCGCTGAAAATATAGACTGCTATTATTGAGAAGATGGCGAGTATGACCATAATCCAGCCGCCTTCTTTAGCTAATTCCCATAATGATAATCTTATTTCTTCTGCTTCAGGAGAAGCGACTGCTACGTTTGTTGCTTGAATGAGGATGTTTAATAAATTCATGTCTTGTTATTTTTTTGTTTTATTAACTTAATCTTTTTAGAAATATTATGCTTGTTGTGGCATACATACATTGCCGCTTGAACTGTCTGATGATGCGCCAGTTACTGATGATAACACGTTGATTTTGCCTTCTAATTTCAATGTTCCTAAGAATGCGAAAATCAAGGCTTCCTTATAATCGATGATCATTGTGTCTGGAATCACAATCTCGTGTTTGCTCATCTGTCTGATACGTTCTATCAGGAAGTTGTTTTTGGCTCCGCCTCCGGTGATGAGCATCTTTGAACTTTCTAAATGTTCTGTTGCTTTGACAATCTGATGAGCGATATGTTCTGTTGCTGTCGCTAACAGGTCTTTTGCTGACAGACTTGAATTGTCGATGATTTTATGCTGATATTCTTCAAAGAATTCTCTGCCTAAGGATTTAGGCGCTTCTTTTTCATAATAAGGGTTGTTGTTGAAAATATCCAACAATTCTTGGTTTACCTGACCTTGACGTGCGAAGTTGCCGTTGTTGTCGTAGTCGTAGCCTAATTTGTTCGCAAGATAATTCAACATTTGGTTTGCCATACAGATGTCGTATGCGATGCGTTGTCCGTCACTGTCGTAAGATACGTTGGCTATTCCGCCAATGTTGAGACATATAGGATAATCGGCGAAGAGGTATTTGTCGCCAATAGGAACCAAAGGTGCGCCTTGTCCTCCTTTGCTGACATCTTCACTTCTGAAGTCGTTGATTGTCATGATGCCAGTCTCATTGGCAATCTCTTGTCCGTTGCCTATCTGTAATGTATATGATTTCTCAGGCATGTGGAAAATGGTGTGACCATGTGACGCGATCAGCTTAGGATCCAACTCGTATTTCTTGATGAATTTCTTTGTTATTGAGCCAAGATATTTTCCATATTCTATGTCTAATTCTTTCAGTTCAGACTCGTTTTTGTTGAAAGCCTCAGATAACTTGTTTTTCCAATCTTCAGTGTATGGAACGTTGCCAGCTTCAACAATTTGGAAAAACCATTTTTTGTTGTCATGACTGAAATTGACGTAAGCTATATCAATGCCATCAAGAGAACTTCCTGACATTAAACCAATTACTTTAAAATCTCTCATAATTATAGAATATTGATGAGTTTTTCCAAATGAATGCTATGTGAACCTTTTACCAATATTTTCATTCCAGAAATTTCATTCTGGTTTATGTGACTGATGAGTTCGTCAACATTTAAGAATGATTGGAACTCATTATTGATCTTGTTGAATTCGCTTCCAACGAGAATTACATTTCGGAACTCGAGCTGTTTGATGAGATTCAATATTTCTTGATGTTCGTTCAATGACTCGCATCCAAGTTCTTTCATGTCACCTAATATTAATAGGTGATTGTCGTCGCATATATTTCTGAAGTTTTTGATGGAGTTGTACATGCTTACAGGATTTGCGTTGTAAGCGTCCATAACGACTTCATTCTTGTAGGTTTTGATAAATTGTGAGCGGTTGTTGGTAGGGGAGTAGTTTTCTAAAGCTTTGATTATTAGTTCTTGTTCTATGTTAAATTGGCAGCCCGCTGTTATAGCAGCCATGACGTTTTCAAAATTATATTCTCCAACGAGTCTGGTGTTTATCTCTTTGCCGTTCCAATTTATTGATAAATATGGATTTGATGATATTATAGTAGCATGATAATCGGCATTGTTATCTTTGCCATAACAGACGAAGTTCAAGTCTTTAGCGAGATCTTTCAATAACTGGTTGTCGTTGTTGAGAAATACTTTACCATTATTGTTTCTAATATAATCGTACAATTCGTTTTTGGTCCTGACCACACCTTCAAAACTTCCGAAGCCTTCTATATGTGCTTTGCCTATGTTTGTTATAATGCCGAAATTAGGTTGGGCCAATGAACACAGCAATTCTATTTCCTTAGGGTGGTTGGCGCCCATTTCCACTACGGCTATTTCTGTCTCTGGTCTTATCTGAAGCAGTGTCAACGGAACTCCGAGGTGATTGTTGAAATTACCTTGTGTGTATATTATGTTATATTTCTGAGATAATACTGATGCAACGAGTTCTTTTGTAGTTGTTTTGCCGTTAGTTCCGGTGATTCCAATTATAGGGGTGTTGCATTTCTCTCTATGTAATTTCGCTAATTCTTGAAGTGCTGTCAGACTGTCGTCGACAATGAATAGTCGTTCGTGATGGGGGAGGTCTTTTCTATCAGCGATGACGCATGCTGCAACATTATCATTTGCAACTTGATAAGCAAAGTCATTTCCATCGAAATGTTCTCCTTTCAGGGCGACGAATACGCATCCTGGTTCGACTTTTCTGCTGTCTGTCGTTACTATATATTTTTGTGAATATAATTGGTATATTTTCTCTATTGTCTTCATGATTAGACCAAAAAAAAGCCGTCTTTTTCATGACGGCTTACATTATATAAAATGATAATTTATTTTGCTAATGCACTGCCAATTTGGTTCATAGCGCATCTGAACCCAACTGTTGAAGAAGCTTCATCTTCGTTCATGAATCTTCTGATTGAAGGGCTTAAGTAGTATGGACCATCAGCCCAAGAGCCACCTTTGTAAACGCGTGACTTGTCAGAGATTAATGTAGTGTTTCCGTAGTCATACATTTGGCTTGTGTATTTTTCAGGAGATTCAGCACTATTAGTCCAGTCGTTGCTTTCTTGTATTGTCGATGTGAAATCGCCATCATTGATATTCAAGTTGTAAGCAGCGTTGCGTAATCTCTTGATAGAGTCGTTCATTTCAACATTTTCTGAGAACAATTCGCTGTTGTAGATGTTGCCGCGGAATGGGTTGTGGTCGTTTACATCTTCATAAGATAAAGGACGATATACGTCAAGTACCCATTCAGATACGTTACCTGCCATGTTGTATAAACCGTAGTCGTTTGGCCAGTATGATACGACTGGAGCAGGGAATGTGGCACCATCATTTAAGCTGCCTGCTACGCCCATATAGTCACCATTGCCTCTTTTGAAGTTAGCAACGAAAGAACCCATGTAATTAGAATCGTCAGATCTTAAGCCTTTTGAATTCCATGGATAAACTTTACGTTCTGCAACATTTTCGTTTTGTGTATTGCCGATAAGACCTAAAGCTGCATATTCCCATTCTGCTTCTGTTGGGAGTCTGTATTTAGGGAGAAGAATGCCGTCTTCCATCTTTACCTTGCTATTACCTTCTTGGTTCATTGTTGTAGCTGTACCTGTATAAACTCCAGCTAAATAGGCTTCTGTTGTGAAATGATAGTCTTTGGTTTGATCGTTGTTGTATGACAACATGCCAGCGTCGACTAATAATTTTTCGTTAACTCTGTCTGAACGCCATAAAGCATAGTCGTTTGCTTGTTTCCAGCTTACGCCGACAACAGGATAATCTCTATAAGCAGGGTGACGGAAATAGATTTCGATCATTGGTTCGTTATATGATAATGAATTGCGCCATACTAATGTGTCTGGAAGCGCATTTTCTATAACTTGTGGATAATCTACATATACTCTTGTCAACCAGTTGATGTATTCAAGATAATCTAAGTTGCTTACTTCAGTTTGGTCCATATAGAAAGAAGATACTGTGACTTTTCTTGGACTGTTGTTCCATTCATAGTAAACGTTCTCTAAAGTGGAACCCATTGTAAAAGTGCCGCCTTCAATAGCAACAAGGCCTGGACCTGGTTTTTGTTCTTTTGAATCTGTGATATAAAATCCACCGTTCTCTGCGTCGTTGTAGTTCCATCCTGTAGTTCGTGATGATGGGGTGATTTTGTTCTGATTGCATGATACTAACAAAAATACGAATAATATTGCTAGTAATGACTTAATACTAATTCCTTTGCGCATTATCTTAATTTTTAACTATTATCTAAACTGAAATAACTTTACAATATTGTTTTTATTGTAAGAAAAATAAGTATAATTTTCAGTTTGCAATTATACGGATTTTTTTTGAATTATTTGTAGAATTATGTATATTTTAATTGTGTTTTCTAAAATAAAAAATTAGTATTTTCGTTAGGCTTTTGGTATATTTGCAAAATAGTTTTTAAATGATAAAAATGAATATAAATAATTGTAATAGAAAGTTATACGCCTTGTTGCTTATTCTTTGCCTTAACGTTTTTGTTTCAAAGGCGCAAAGTTTTGATTCTTTTTCTGTACAGATTGATTGGAGAGGCGTTGAAAATATTAATGTTAATGGTGAAACAGTTGAATTTGTCTCGCTAGGTGACGCTTCTTATGACAATTATTTCGATGAAAAAAATCCTATATACAGGCATGTCTTCCCAATTTATTCTGATGATGTAGAAGTCGACTATTATGTGGATAATATTGTCTGTGAAAGAGTGCCTGAAGAAGAGCTGCATCTGTTGAAAGAAATAGTTAACGAATCTCCTTCATATAGCCATTACATAAAATCATCTCGTGATAACCATAGTCTTTGCTTTGAAATAGATCCTTTTTTCATGGAGGATGATGTCGCAATGCGACTTCTTTCTTGTGATGTTCATTATGCCTTGAAAAGCGTGCAGAGAACAAGGAATTATTATTCTGCTGAAAACTCGGTGCTTGCATCTGGGAAATGGTATATGATGTCGTTGGAATTGACTGGCATGTACAAGATAAGTTATGCGGAACTTGAAGCGATGGGGGTTCCTGTGAAATCTATAAATCCTAAGAATATCAGATTGTATCATAATGGAGGTGGCATATTGCCTGCGGTAAATATAGATGCTCGCCATGATGATTTGGTAGAAATACCAATCTATGTCAGCGGAGAAGAGGACGGCTCTTTTGACTCAGAGGATTATATCGTGTTTTATGGAAGAGGTCCAGTGACATTGAAAAATGTTAATGGGGTTTACGAAAAAGTGACGAATCCTTATTCTGATTATTCTTATGTCTTCCTTACTGCCGACTTGGGTAAGGGGAAACGTATAGAAAAAGCAGAACCTGTTGCTGGAGATCCAGATGTGGTTGTGAATTCATTCCTGGATTTCAATATTGTTGAAGAGGACCAGTATAACCTTAACAACATGGGTGCTACTTGGTATTTCGATAAGTTTGATGCTACATTGACAAGAACGTATTCTTTTGTGTTCCCTAATCTTATCAAAGAAAAGAAATGTAATCTTTATTCGGAAGTGGCTTCTAGAAATTATTCGAGAGCAGAATTTACTTACAGAGCAAATGGTAACGCAATATACAAACTTATATCAAGCGTTAATGCTGGAGATAATCTGTATGCCAATATGTTAAAGACAGGAAATGTGAAGTTTAGTTCTGATAAAGATGTTATAAATATCGAATTGTCTTATTCAAGAACAGCATCAAATTCAACAGCCTGGCTTGACTATATAAGTATCAATGCATGGAGAGAGCTTAAGTTTACAGGTAGCATGATGCTTTTCAGAAATCCGGAGTGTTTTAGTGATGAGAAAAAATATCGTTACGAAATAGCTGATGCTAGCAAGTCGTTGCAAGTTTGGGATGTGACGAATCCTACAGAACCAAAGAACCTCAGTCTTCAGTTTTCATCAAATGTGGCGTCTTTCGTCACAAAAGGCTCTGATCAGAATGAATTCATTGCATTTGACGGAAGCAGCTATAGAACGGCCTCATTTGTCTCAACAGTGGCAAATCAGAATCTTCATTCAAAATACGACTTCGATTATCTGATAATCACTCATCCTGATTTTTATTCACAGTCGGTACGTCTCAAAGAGATACATTCTCGCATCGATGACTTGGAGATAGAGATAGTTACGCCTCAGCAGATTTATAACGAGTTCTCTTGCGGAGCGCAGGACATTACTGCTATACGTGATTATATTAGGATGATTTACAATAAGTCAGGCAAGAGACTGAGATATGTCTTGCTTTTTGGTGATGCCTCCTATGATTTCAAAAATAAGAGCGGCAATGTATGTTTCATACCTTCCTTTGAATCTAAAGTTTCGTGCTCTGCGGAATGTGTCGTGACCGACGATTACTTCGTGTGTATGGATGATTATGAGGGCATGATGGATAATACTTCTACTATAGATCTGGCAATCGGAAGAATGCCTGTTGCAACACGGGAAGAAGCTTCGGCTATGATTGATAAGATAGAGCAATACATAACAATTAATGACAAGAGCGCAGGTCAATGGCGTAAGAATATAACATTTGTCGCTGATGACAATGATACTTATTATATGTCTCATGCAGAACAGCTGGAACAGATCATAAGAAAAAATGGCGGTGAAGATGTAGATATCGACAAGATCTATCTTGACAGCTATCCTCAGATTGCAACATCGAGTGGACAGCGTTCGCCAGAATGCAATGCGGCTATTACCAACCGCGTGGAATTGGGCGCTTCTATCATTAATTATATAGGTCACGCCGGAGAAGTGGGATGGGCTGCAGAAAGAATATTGACAAATGAAGATATCTTGTCTTGGCGTAACTCACCAAAACTGCACATGATGATAACTGCATCTTGCGAATTCAGCCGTTTCGATGACCATACGAGAACATCGGCGGGAGAATATGTCTTCCTTAATCCTTATGGCGGCGCAATCGCTATGATGACCACAGCTAGAGTGACTTATGGCTCAAATAGTATAAAACTGATGAAGTTGTTGTACGAACATCTGTTCGATATGGAAGGTGGAAAATATATCACAATGGGTGATGTGTATGTGCATGCAAAACAGGTCGGAGATCTTAATTCAAAGGTTTATGTGTATTTTGGCGATCCTGCTCTTCGATTAAACTATCCAGAAAATACTATTGAGATAACATCAATAAATGATCATGATATAAATGTTGTAGACACCTTGAGTGCATTGCAGAAAATCAGGATGACAGGCGTGATAAACGATGTGTATGGAACTCATATGTCTGATTTTGATGGTGTGTTGCATATCAATGTGTATGATAAGGACGTGACATATAAAACTTATGGAAATGAGACAGATGTGATTTCGTTTAAATTGAGAAACAGCGTGATATATACAGGTAAGGCTGAAGTCAAAGACGGAGAGTTTGCCGTTGAATTTACATTGCCGAAAGATATCAATTACAGCTATGGAAAGGGCTTGATAAGTTTGTATGCGAATAGTGACAAGACTGATGCACATGGATCTTATTCTAATATCATAGTAGGTGGATTGAATGAAGATGCCGATAAAGATGAAGCAGGTCCTGAAATCAAGTTGTATATTGATGACGAAAAGTTCGTTGATGGTTCTATGACAAATGAAAACCCTCTTCTTTTGGTGTATATCAAAGATGAAAATGGCGTCAATACATCAGGTGCTGGTATTGGCCATGACATAACAGCAACTATCTCAGGAGCAACGAATAAAGTCTATACCCTTAATCAATTTTATGAGGCTCCTCTTTCAAAAGATGAATTCGGGGTGCTGTCATATAAGTTCTATGGTTTGAATGAAGGTGAACATACACTGACATTTAAAGTCTGGGATATATACAATAACTCAAGCAGTGCTACGATTCGTTTTAATGTGGTAAAAGGTAAAGTGATTGATATAGAAAATATTGCCAACTATCCAAACCCAATGTATGACAATACCAATTTCACTTTTGAACATAATCAGAAAGATAATGAGATAGATGTTGTTATAAAAATTTACGATGTTATGGGACAATTGGTTAAGACAATAACAGAACGTCGTTATGGAACAACTGCAAGAATAGACCCTATCAGATGGAATGGCAAATCTGATAGTGGAACTACTTTGTCTCCAGGTATATATGTTTATAATGTGACAATTAAAAACGCTCAAAGTGAAGAAACGTCAGGATATTCTAGACTGATAATTAAATAATTATTATCTTTGCAAACTTTTTCTTCAAAATTGAAGCAGAAGATGCAATAATAAATTTTCTTACACGTTTATTGAACAATTATTATTAAGAATATGAAAAAAGTTAGAATTTTTACCTTGTTATTTTTGATGCTTTTTGCAACTTTTGGCCTTAAAGCTCAAAGTGGTGCTGACAAAGTCTTAGGACAGAATTTGGAATATAATGTAATATCTACAGCAGTTCCATTTATGATAATTGCTCCAGATGCTAGATCTTCAGCTATGGGTGACGTTGGCGTTTCAACATCTCCAGACGTTTATTCAATGCATTGGAACCCTGCAAAATATGCATTCATTCAAGATGATTTTTCTGTTGGTTTGGCATATAGCCCTTGGCTCAGAGAATTGGTGAATGATATGAATATCGCTTACGTAGGCATGTCAAAACGTTTAAGTTCTAAATCTACACTTGCCGCAACATTGCGTTATTTCAGTCTTGGTGAACTTCTGTTTACAGATGAAAACAACAATACGATAGGTGCATATTCACCTAACGAATGGGCAATAGATGTCGCTTATTCTCGTAAGTTTGGTAAATATGTCTCAGGTGCTGTGGCAGGTCGTATGATATACTCAAATTTGACACAGGGTGTAAAGGACTATTCAAAACCAGCAGTTTCAGTTGCAGCAGACATCGCCGTTTATTATACAAGACCTGTTTATTGGTTCAGCACTATGAATGCTAATTTCTCATGGGGTGTGTCGATCAATAACATCGGTTCTAAGATGAATTATGACGAAGCAAATATGGAGAAGGATTTCATTCCTACAAATTTGCGCTTAGGTCCAACATTGAAACTTGATATTGACGACTATAACTCATTGGCATTCTCAGTTGATTTGAATAAATTATTGGTTCCAACACCTCCAATTTATGCTACAGACCCAGAAACAGGTGCTGTTATCTATGAAAATGGCGAACCAGTTATTGCTGCAGGAAAAGATGATAACGTTGGTCCAATTCAAGGTTTATTCCAATCATTTATTGATGCACCAGATGGCTTCAGCGAAGAATTGAAAGAAATTACATTAGGTCTCGGCGCAGAATATTTATATAATCAAACATTCTCAGTACGTACAGGTTTCTTCCATGAATCAAAAATGAAAGGTAATCGTCGTTACATGACATTCGGTGCTGGCTTACGTTATAACGTGTTTAATATTGACGTTTCTTACTTGGTGCCAGTTAATAATACAGCTACATCTGGTACAAACCCATTGGAAGGAACACTCCGTTTCAGCTTGACATTCAATCTTGATCAATGGGCTGGTAAATAATATTAGTCACAGATTTAATTTACAATAAAAGATTTACCGACTCTTTCGTCTTCATAAATCAAATGAAGATGAAAGAGTCCTTTTTTTAGCATATTGCAGTCAATGCTTATCTTATCGTCGGATACATTATTGCTAATTTCCATTAACATCTGACCTAAGCAATTATAAACTTCTATCTTCTGTATGCCTTTGCCTTCGACAAATAAAATATCTTTTGTTGGGTTTGGATATATATACCAATCATTATCATTAAGCATACTTTTTACTTCAATGAAACCTTCATGGCGATAATGGTCTTGTTTTGTCGCCACGACTTTGATTTTACAGCCGCTTTTTTGAGGGCTTATGTTTATTATGCTGTCGTTGTCTGTTGAAACAGCAATGATTTTTCCGTTTACAGATAAGGCTATTTTTGTGTCATTGTCTTTTTTTATTGAGATGGAAGTTTGCTCAGTGGCGATTTCTTTCGGATAGTTGATTGCAATGTTTTGAGGCATTTCTGTGTTCAGTTTCAGGAAAGCATCACCGAAGTAATGGAAGAGATTGTAGGTTATGTTTTTATTTAATTCCAATTCTGGCCAGGAAGATTGCTTAAGGAAATATTTGCCATAAGTGTTGGCGAATGCCGGATATTTGAAATTTGTATTCGAACTGCCATAGGATGGCATGAAATCGTTCCATAGATAGTCGTAGCATCCCCAAACGTAAGTGTCATTTACGAAAGAATATGATGTTTCTGAAGCAGCGATTATTGCAACGCAGCCGTTGTTTACACGCATGAAGCGTTCTGCAAAACAATCATTGTCGCCTTTGCCATAATTGAAATTTCCATTCCTGCAGTTTGACGACATAATGAACGTAAGATCTTTGTTGCTTAAGTTGTTTATGTCTTTGTTGGAAAAGTTAGGTTTGCTCCAAACTTGATATTCTCCGTGCCCTCTGTATTGTACCAAGAAAGATCCATCGTTGATGGCTGTACATAGATCATTCTGGTTGGCATCCCATTGGGTAAGATGACTTAAGTTTGATGGAATGTATTCTAATCCATTGGGCCCGAAAAAGTCAATTATGACATCTGTATTTTTTGCCGTTGACCAAAGAGAATCAGGTGCGCCTGAAATGATGGCATTCAAACGGGTAGGGCGCTTGTCAATTTTTTCAAAGAAACCGGCAATTATTTCAGAGCATAACTGGAACCAACGTGATTCTTCGAATCCCATAGCAGTGATAGGATGGTTGTAATAATTAGGATTCGAGGAAGGATGACGTTCGTAATTGATGGTTTTTCTTACGATTATTTCTGCTTGTTGAGCATTTTCTGCAGGAATACGGGTAATGACAATCTCAGGAAGATTGTCATTGTTGAAGTCGACAAGTTTGTTGTCTGCAAGATAAGAAAGTTTGTCAGGATGATCGTTGAGATAAAACGAACTTATTCCTTTGGTGTCATCGAGGTTATAGTCGCCGAAGAGCAGTATCGCAGAAGGTACGAGCTCCCAATTCTTGTAAATGTCGTTAAAATAATTTTTGATATTTACTGGATAGTTGTTGCCGATATCATCAAGACTCACGACTTTTGTCAAGATGCCTTGTTCGTTTCTGAATTTGGCTAAAGTATCAGCCCATTGTGAGATGCCGCTGTTGTTAGGAGTGACGATTAGGTATTGGCAGCCTTCAAGATTGTTGTCTAAAATGTTTCTGACATTGTTGTCGTAATCAAAATCATCAATCATTTCAGGGTTCGCTGAAATGTCTTTTAAAATATTGTCCCACTCTCTGTCGCGATATCTATCGTTTCCGTAAGATGAGTTTCTTGTGTTATATGATATTTTTAAATTGATGTCATAAAAGACATTAAGATTATTATTGATAGAATCGTATTGAAAAGGGGATATATTAATAAGGAGGAAATTAAAACCTCTGATGTTTATTGGCGAGCTTTCATAACATGGCAAAATTTCGCCTTGACTTTGACTGTCGAAACTATGCCTGTAAGTCGTTTTAATGTTTTTTATCTTATTTCTAAAAGAGACTAATTCGGTCTTAGGTTGAGCATCGTTAGGCAATAATATAAAATGAGAGTAGGAGGGAAGTTCGTTTTCTAATTCTAATGTGTTGATAGTATGTTTAATAATAATATGATCTTTGCTTTGTGATATTATGCTTATGGTTTGCCCTAAAGAATATAGAGTCGGAAATGATAACAATATGAGAAGTATGATCTTTTTCATAAGGCAAAAGTAATGATTTTTTAAAATAGCATAAATTCAAAATTTGAAAGTTCATAATATTTTCCCCCCGTCTCTATATATTAATTAATAAGGTGTTGTGTTTTTTTGGGGTTTTTCTGCGTCTCTGCGAGCGAAGGGGGCGTTGTCGACCGTCCTGGTCCGCGTGATTTCCGTGATCCTCGCGATGCGAGGTGCGGCTGTTCCGTCATTTGTCCTGTTCTTGTGATTTCCGCTGCGTCTTCAAGGCTGGTCTGGCATCATGACGCGCTTCATTCCACATCGGTTTTTCAGAAGAATTGCGGATTTTG
>JAZKYV010000056.1:0-3986 GCA_045612345.1 Bacteroidales bacterium | reverse complement strand
AGAGAAGTTAAGCCCCGCAGCGCCGATGATACTGCATTAAGTTGTGGGAAAGTAGGTCGTCGCCACCCCATAGCGGAAGCCTCAGCATAGCGCTGGGGCTTTTCTGTTTTAATGCGTTTCCAGCTTTGATGACACCCTCCCGCAGAGACGCGGAGAAGCGCGAAGGCAGTCGAGACTGTCGTCACGTAGTGGCCCGGCGGCATAAGCCGACGCACAAAAGAAAGGCTAATGACAAAGGGCTAAAGGTTAAAGCTTATTGAGGAATCGAGAGCTTGATATAAAAAAAAACAGCAGATATACTCCGCTGCTTTTGTGTTTAATGATATATCTATCTATAAGCAAATTCTTATTAAGGATTTATTTACTTCATTAAAATGTGGTAAAAACTTTTAGGTAAATAAATGTTTTCAATTTTAATTGCTTCTCTAAAAAGAGGTGCTATTTCTTCGTCTTTAAAACCAGCAATTCCACAACCAATTCTTGTAACTAAAAACTTTAGTTCTAGATGGTCTTTGGCAAAGTCTATGAACTCATCAACGTATGGTTTTATGACATCTATGCCACCATGCATTGTTGGGATGCCGTAACTTTCTCCTTGTAATCCTATGCCTTGCCCCCAGATGGCTCCGAATTTATCATAAGCAATACGGGCTGCCCCTCCACCATGTCTACCTTCAAGATTACTTCCGAAGACGAATATTTCGTTTTCTTTTAATTCTGTTATATGCTCAGGTGATAATAGAGGTTTCATATCTGTTTTATTGTTATGCTTTGTTTTTTCCAAAGCTTTTTTAAGCATTATATCATGATCGAAAGCAAGACTTGGAATTTCATCTAATGAAAACCATTGTGCATCGATGGCGTCATCATTGCTTTTTATTTCATATGATTTTGCAATTCCCCAAAATGCTACGCTAATGACTCTTTCTCGTGGATCTCTGTTTACATCTGTGAAAGTATAGAATTGCTCTAGTTTGACATCTTTTAAACAAGTTTCTTCTTCTAATTCTCTGAGGGCACATTGTTCTGCTGTCTCATCTATATTCATAAAACCGCCAGGAAACGCCCATTTACCTTTATATGGATCGTTGCTACGTTGTATCAATAATACTTTGATATCATTTTCAATATTGCTGAAAATGACACAATCAGCTGTAACAGCAGGGTGAGGATATTTATAACAATATTTTAAATCTTCCATTTAAATTAATCTTCTAAATAAAAATCGATAGTAGTTACTACTCTTACCTTTTTAATATAAGGTGTGAACTCATCTCTATCAGTGATACTGAATTGACCTTGAGAAGCTCGTTTTATTTTCCCTAATTTGCTGTTGCTGTCAGATGCGAATTTCTCACCAGCTGCTCGAGCATTCTTCGTAGCTTCTTCTATCATTTGAGGTTTGATATTGTTCAAATCGGTATATTCGTAACGAACGTTGTACATATAATCACCACCACTTATAGCTATACCTTGTTTTAACAATTCACTCTGTTCATTGATAATGCGTCTTACTAAATCAACATTATTGGTGGTGACCGTAATGACTTGAGTTGCGATATATCGATATTCACTTTTATTTGTAGAATATCTGTCTGCGTCTAAGTCTATCAATTCTGCGGCGTTGATGCTTATTTCATTATTGTTTAATCCATTGCTTTGAAGGAATTTAATAATAACATCATTATTGTAATTTATCTCATTATAAAGTGTGTTTAAGTCATTGCTAATTTGTTTGTACATAAGAGGCCAGGTGACTTTATTTGCCGTGACTTCCATCTCGGCAAGTCCTTTTACATTAACAACACGATCTTTATTAGAAAAACCATCTAAACCGTTTTTAAGGAATAATCCCATAAGGAATAAACCTGCTGCGATGATGATAGATTCAATGATGTAATTCTTCATAAAACAAACTTTTTTCTTATTAACAAAAGTAATGTAAAATTGTTGTGAAATTACTTTATTTTATAATTTTTTAATGAAGTATGAAATAAAAAAAAAGGACACGATGATGAATCGCATCCCTATGAATTTTCAATTTTCAGTTTTCAACTTTCAATTTTACATATAGTTGCCATGATAATCGCTGCTGCAACAGAAGCGTTCAGTGATTCAGTCTGGCTTCCTTTTCCTCTAGGAATATGAATAGGAGAGGTGACGAGTGGCAATACGTCTTTTCTTATTCCATGAGATTCGCTGCCGATGATAATGATTCCGTTTCTCTTCTCAATCTTCTTGGTAAAGATATTTTCACCTTCCATTAAAGCACCGTATATTGGAGTCGCAGAGTCTGTATCATCACTTTGTGTCTTTGTGTCTTTGTGTCTTTGCGTCTTTATCAAGAATTCTCTTAAGTCTGTTTCGATTACTTGAATTCTGAAGATAGAACCCATTGTGGATTGTAAGGTCTTTGCTTGCCATGCGTCGGCGCAGTCTTGACTACAGACTATTTTGTTGATACCGAACCAGTCGGCAGTTCTTATCATAGTGCCAAGGTTACCAGGATCGTTGATGCCGTCGAGAGCGAGGATGAACTCGTTTTCAGCATCTTCAGGATTTATATTATAAGAAGGAGTGTGAGCTGTCGCGATTATGCCAGGAGGCGTAACCATGCTACTCATCTGCTCCATTTGTTTGGCATTGACAATTTCGTATGACTTAAGACTTGCTGCCATTTCTGGGAATTTCTCCAACCAAGTCTCTGTAACTAAAATGTTCTCTACTTTAAAGTCAGAGGCGAGGAGTTCGCTTACGAGTTTATTGCCTTCAACGACAAACATTTTGCTTTCCTTGCGGAATTTTGTCTGTTTGAGAGATTGTATGAATTTTATGTCGTTTTTTGTTATCATGTTAATTGGTAGAGACGTATTTGATATGTCTGTGATTTTTAAAAAAAAGCCGAAGAATTGATTTCTTCGGCTCTAAATACAAAAAACCTTAATATGAAAAATTTCAGTTTAGGATTATTCAGCGAAAACTTCAAATGAGATTTCAACAGATACTTCTTTGTGTAATCTTACAACAGCTTTGTAAGTACCAACTTCTTTAATGCTGTCTTCTTTGATTATGATCTGTTTGCGATCTACTGTTAAGTCTTTAGCTTCTTTAATAGCATTAGCTATTTGAACGTTATTCACTGAACCATAGATTTTGCCAGTTTCAGCAGCTTTAGCTGGAATACGTAATGATAAACCTTCTAAAACTTGTGCTAATTCTGTAGCTTCTTTTCTAATTTTTTCTTGTTTGAAAGCTTGTTGGCGGATTTCTTCAGCCAAAACTTTACGTGCTGATGGAGTGGCTAAGATAGCCATACCTTGTGGAATTAAGAAATTACGAGCGTAACCAGGTTTTACTGTTACGATATCGTTTTTATATCCCAAATTTTTTACATCTTGTTTAAGAATAATTTCCATGTCTTGTTCCTCCTATTATTTCAATAAGTCAGCTACGTAAGGCATCAATGCAAGATGACGTGCTCTCTTGATAGCTTGAGCAACTTTTCTTTGATATTTTGTTGAAGTACCAGTGATACGGCGTGGTAAAATTTTACCTTGTTCGTTCACGAATCTCAAAAGGAAGTCAGCATCTTTATAGTCGATATATTTGATGCGGTTCTTTTTGAAGCGGCAGTATTTTTTCTTCTTTGTATCGACTGCTATTGGAGTCAAATATTTAATTTCTGAGTTAGCTTGTGCCATTTCTTCTAAATTTTAACAGTTAAACAATTAATTGGCTTGAGCTTCTTTTGCCTCTTGTGCTTTTCTACGTTTTTTCTCGTTGTAAGCAACAGCGTGTTTGTCAAGTTTCACAGTTAAGAAACGTAAAACGCGTTCGTCACGTTTTAATTCTGTTTCAACTGTTTCGATAACATTACCTTCGGCTTTGAACTCGATCAATTGATAAAAACCTGAAGATTTTTTCTGAATTGGATAAGCTAATTTGCGCATTCCCCAGAAATCTTCAAAAACGATCTCTGCACCATT
>JAZKYV010000055.1:0-19869 GCA_045612345.1 Bacteroidales bacterium | reverse complement strand
CAAAATAACACTACTGCCCAAAAGATTTTTTGACAAGCTATTTGAATTTAGCAACGAATAATAATTATTATTTTTTTCGTTTATCTACTGCGAAGAAGAGTAGTGGATTTTCAGGGCAATTAAAAATGTGTTTCGGCATTGCCCAATGGGTCATATACTGCCCAAATACTACCCCAACGGGATAGTTCGTTATATGTTGGTGGGTATCAGGGAGTGATGAGTCGGTGAATTTTCTTCAATGAAGATGAATATTAAGAAAAAATAATGGTTTGTAACCTTGTAAACCATTGAAAGTCAAAGAGAGCGTATGAACAAAATTTGTTTGTACGCTTTTTTTTGTTTGTTCAGTATGTTTGTCTATTTTTGTATCTATCTGTTAAATATAAATTTAGAAAAGCTGACGTATGAACAGAATTATTAAGTACAACTTAGAAATAATGACTTGTATTCTTACTACAATTGTTGTTGTAGGTATTGTAAATTGGAACGAGTTGTCATTATTGCGACAAATGACTATCATATTCATGATTTTATATACACTTCATGAATGGGAAGAATCCAGATTTCCAGGGGGATTCTATAAAATATTTTTTAGCAAATGTATAATTAGTCCTGATGTTAGTGAAGAACGAATGCATTTTCCTGTTGCTATATATTTATTACTTATTTTGATTCTTCCATTTGTTTTTGATACTATTGCTATATTTGCGCTTGTTCCTTTGATTTTGGCATTATTTGAAGGATTTATTCATACTGTCGGAATTGTAATTCATCAGTTAAAAAAGCCATATTCACCAGGAATGATAACTGCATGTATTATGTTTGTCTATGCAATTACCATGATTAGAAGATTGAATGATGAAATAGCTCTTGATGCAACGACTTGGATATTAGGAATCCTACTTACGTTTATTTCTTTTTTTATAATGGAAACAAGATTTATGAAATGTGCAGGCATTACTATTAAGGAGTTTCAGAAAAGTATGAAAAGTTATATGTTGAAGAGAATCAAAGGAAAACTATAGTATTTGTTGAGTTTAAAGAAGATGAATATTAAGAAGATAAAATGTCGTATTTTCTGAGATTTTTGAAATTCTACGTTTCTTAAAAAAGTCCCACAATTTTCTCCAGCCATTCTTTGTCAGTCTCATCAAAGGTGGCGAGATTCTCGCTGTCGATATCCAAGACGGCAATAACTTGATTTTCTTTAAATATCGGTACGACAATCTCACTCTGTGAGGCGCTGCTGCAAGCAATATGTCCTGGAAATTCATGGACGTCTTTTACGACGATAGTCTGCGCTTCTTTCCAAGACGTGCCACAAACGCCTTTGCCATAAGCAATCCTGGTGCATGCTACAGGACCTTGAAATGGTCCTAACACCAATTCATTGTCAATTACACGATAGAATCCTGTCCACCAGAAATTGAATGTCTCGTGTATTAGTGCCGCTACATTCGCCATATTGGCAATCTCATCATTTTCCTTATCTAATAATGCCTTGATTTGTTCGTAAAGGAGCTGGTATTTCTCTGTTTTGTTCATAAATGTCATAATAGTGATGAGCAAAAATATAAATTATTTCTTAAAAAGTATTAACATTTGCCCTTAGTCTTTAGCCTTTAGTCACAAGTATTTCCCGTTAACTTGTTAGTTCTCCACATGAAAGTTAAAAATAGTTAAAAACCTTGACAAGAGGGTATTTCTGCCATACTTTTGCAGTCGAAACTTTAATTTTAAAACCAAAATGTATGAGAACTAGAAATTTACTTTTCGTAGTCGCTTGTTTAATATTTTCATTAAACGTAAATGCGCAGGACAATTATCTAAGAGTAACAGATTTGTCCCAGATTCAGAATGGTAGCAGTGTTGTTTTTGCTGCTCGTCACGATTCACTTTCAACAACAAGTTATTACGCTATGCCTAATGATGCTGCGGGTAAGCCCCAGGGCGTTCTGTTTACGACGGACGTTTTAGATGATGGCTATGTGTTGCCTAAGGAAATAGCTGACAATGACTCAAGTTACTGCTGGACAGTAGGTGTGTCGGGTGACGGTTTTACTTTTATCAATCCTAAAGGAGATATGATCGGTTATGGTAGTAGTGGCACCGATTTTGTCAAAAATGGGGTTAATTCTACATGGACTATTACATCTGCTGTTTCTGGAAAAGGGACATCTGTTCCAAATCATAACGCATTCGTCATTACGAATGTAGGTGCGTCAAATAGAGGTATCGCGTTCAGGAAATATAGTAGCGATGAGGTGTATGAGAAATTCGCGCCATATACCAATTCTGCGACAAATATGGGCGGTAATATTTATTTCTTTTACCTCGATATTTTTGTGAAACAGTCAGATGCAGTGCCAGTGGTATCTTTACCAAAATTCTCTCCTTCATCAGGGGATTATACCTCGACACAGTATGTTACGATATTATGTGATACGGAAGACGCAACGATATATTATACTGTTGATGGAAAGAATCCTACCGAAGAAAGCGAGGTTTATAAAACACCTATTGAGATATCTAAGACAACGACAATTAAGGCTTTTGCAAAGAAAGAAGGTATGAAGAATAGTGGTATTGCTACTGCCACAATCAAGATCGTTGAGACATTTGATGTCGCTTTCTATGAAAATGGAAAACAGATACATACTAAGACCGTAGCAAAAGGCGACGCTATTGGAGAACTTCCGCTTGCGACAGCGCCGAATGGATTTTCTTTCACTGGATGGACTGATAGTGAAGTGACGGTGTATAATAAAATGCCTAATATGATAACCGCTTCAACTACTGTTAATAAAGAGATGAGTTTCTACGCGGTGTTCTCTGTTACTAATGATAACTGCGTCGAAACAGAAGTGTCAGACCTGACTAAAAATGACGATGTCGTGATAGCGATATCTAAAGATGGCAAATATTATGCGATGTCTCATGTGAAAGGAAGTAGCGGTCAGCCAACAGCAAAACAATTGGATGTTGCAGATGGAAAGATTATGAATGCTATATCTGATGACGTCAAATGGAATGTTGCATATGACAAAGGTGAGATGATAATATATCCTAGTGGAAATGATGACAACTGGTTGTATTGTACCTCAGGAAGCAGTAATAATTCTGTTAGAATTGGAACTAATGAGGAAAATCATATATTCGAAATGAAATCAGTAGAAATCGATGATGTTGTTTATCCTGATTATTTGTATAACAAAGTGACAGAACGATTTGTCGGGGCATATTACGATAATGACATCGCTATTGATTGGAGAGCATATAAACTTACGGCATCTGGTGCGTTTCCTGCAAATATTAAGGATCAGACATACCATTTTTTCAAATCAGCAGGAACAAACTTTTATTGTACTAGTGTTGACATTCCTCAAGCTCAGACTATCGCAGCTAATACTGTTTGGGAAAATGTTTGTGTAGAGAATAAAATCGTTGTTGAAAACGGAGCGACTTTAAAAATCAATGGAGCAATAACATGTGCCGATGCAGGTAATCTTGTTATCAAAGAAGGTGGACAGCTTTTACACAATAATAATGGTGTTATGGCGACGGTGGAGAAAGAAATCCAAGGTTATGGTTCTACGAATGAAGGTTGGTATACAATCGCATCTCCGCTTGTGAAAAATGTTGACTTGTCAGATCTAAAAGGTTTGATGCCATCTACTAATGATTATGATCTTTATCGTTATGATGAACCTACAAGTTGTTGGGAAAATGTAAAAGAACTCTCAAATAATTTTACCGCTTTTGAAGTCGGAAGGGGTTATCTTTACGCTAATAAATATGATGCGACAATTTCGTTTGTTGGAGAAATTAATGGCGAGTCAAAGGGTTATAAACTTACTAAGACAAATGGGATTAACCTCTCCGGATTTCATCTTATAGGAAATCCTTTTACACACAATATTTACAAAGGCAAGGGCGCTGCTATTGATGATAAAAATCTGGTGGATGGTTATTATACTCTTTCTAACAGTGGCGCTTGGGAAGTGAATGTGTCTAATGAAAAGCCGATAACACCATGTCAGAGTATTCTTGTGAAGACAATATCATCAGGTGAAGTCGTAGTAAATAAAACCAATCAGGTCCCATCTGACAAATCAAGTGCTGAAAAAATGTTGATGGTAAAGGTGTCTAATAAAGACTATGATGATAAAGCCTATATCGTATTTGATGAGGAGTATGGACTTGAAAAGATTAACCATCAAAATGAAGATATACCAATGGTTTATTTCACTGTTGATGATGTGAATTATGCAATAGCAACATTAGATTTAGATATAAATGAAGTTCCACTTTCTTTTGTGGCAAAGACAATGGGAGAATACACAATCAGTATCGATTTTGATGATAAAATGTTTGATAATGTAGAACTACTTGATAATATGACAGGAAGTGTTTCGAATATGTTGACAAGCGATTATACTTTCGTTGCAACTGCCAATGATATCGCAAATCGTTTTGTCATCAGATTAAGAAAAGGAAATTCTATAGATGAGCATTATGGCAAGTATGATGTGTTTGCATATGTCAATGATGGAAAATTGATGATTGATCATGTCTCTGAGGATGCTATACTTGATATTTATGATATTATGGGAAGAAGAGTGCTTCGTGATGCCGTGAAAGGTGCTGGTCATGCTATTGAAGTTGATGATATTAAAGCAGGACTATATATCATAAGAATATCAGATAAGCAAAGAGTTAGAATACAAAAGATAATATTGCAATGATTTTCTTTATGCTACAAATGTAAAACGATGAAAGGATATATAATAGTTATACTATTTCTCTTTGGTTTAGGGATAAGCATGATGGCTCAGACAGATACATTTTTTATGTATGGAGAAGGATTCAGATACATTAAGAAAGATAATGGATATGAGATGATATTGCTTCCAGAACAACATGGTTTGGATTATAATTACTATGCGGATAATGCTCCGTTAGGGTCAGGATGTTTGTTGCTGTTCGGAATGGGGTTGGCTTATGCAAAGTTAAAAAAGCAAGTTTGAATTTATATATTGCTCTTTGATATATTGATGATAGTTTTTGAATGTTGTTTCTGCTGAAACGACAACCATTAATAAACGAAGTCTTGATGTGGGTTTGCAATGCGGAGGTTGATATTGCAGGTTTTTTAGTTGTTCATCCCTATGCAGAAAAAAGGTTCTTTAAAATAAATATTGGTAATGGTTTCATAAATTTTGATTTTTGGTGTAATGTTGCATTAGGTGCGATGACCTATAGTGGCATTGTTTTTTGATTCATGTATTGCGCCCACTAAGACTTTGTCTCGTAATTTTATTTAATTGATAATTCCTAATTGTTTTAGCAGCGCTTCTGGTTCTGGGTCGTGGCCTCTGAAGTTACGGTATAATATTGCGGCATCTATACTGTCGCCTTTTGTGAGCAGTTCTCTGAATGAAGACGCGACATCTTGGTTGAAGATGCCTTTTTCTTTGAAGAGAGAAAAACCGTCAGCTGCTAAGACCTCTGCCCATTTGTAGGAATAATATCCTGCGCAGTAACCTCCTGCAAAGATGTGTGAGAAAGCTGTTGATATTATACATTCAGGAATTGAAGGCAATACGTTGACTGCTGACAAGACTTTCTTTTCGAATGTTATAGCATCTTCTTCAAAGATATCAGAGAGTGTGTGCCAAGCCATATCCAAGATGCCGAATTGTAACTGACGAATGTGGAAATATGCAGATTGATAATTCATTGAAGCAACGATTTTTTCAATCAGCTCGGCAGGTATTGTCTCGCCTGTCTTGTAATGTTTAGCAAAAGTGTTAAGGTATTCAGGTTCATAACACCAGTTTTCCATTATCTGAGATGGAAGTTCTACAAAGTCATGATCGACGCTTGTGCCTGTCATGGATTCGTATTTGCCTTTTGTTATGATTCCGTGTAGTGCATGACCGAATTCATGAAGCAATGTGGTGAATTCGTCATGGGTGATAAGAGAAGGAGTGTCGGCGGTTGGTTTGGTGAAGTTGGTGACAATGCTGATGAGCGGACGCTCGTCTATGTCGTTATAAATTCGCTGGCCTCTGAACTCTGTCATCCATGCGCCGCCACGTTTGCTTTCGCGAGGGAAGAAGTCGGCGTAGAATAAAGCGAGGTGAGAGCCGTCTTTATCTTTGACATCATATACTTTCACATCTTGATGATAGATAGGGATGTCGTTTAACTCTGTGAATGTTAATCCATAGAGTTTATATGCAAGATCGAATATAGCATTGATACAGTGGTCTAGCTGGAAATAAGGTTTTAGTTGTTCATCGCGGAGGTCGTATTTCTCAGCACGAAGTTTTTCGGAATAGAAGCTAAAGTCCCATGGCATTATTTCGTCTTCTGTAAAACCGTGAGCTTTTGCATAAGTGTTGAGTTCTGCTACTTCCTGCTTTGCTTTTGGTAGTGCAGGTTCTAACAGCTTGTTAAGAAATTCGTTGACAGATTCCGGACTTTTTGCCATACGACGTTCTATTTGATATTCAGCGAAGTTTTTATAACCTAAGATGTTAGCGACCTTAATGCGTAACTCGGCAATGCGTTTGATAATATCGCTGTTGTCGAGTTCGCCGCCAAAGGCTCTGGTGTTATATTGGCGATACATCTTCTCTCTGAGTTCGCGGCGTTCACTGAATTTCATGAATGGACCATAGCTTGGTGCGGTGAGGTCGAATAGCCAACCGCTTAAATCTTTGTTCTTTGCAGCCTCGGCGGCTTGTTCTCTGACATAGTCAGGTAGACCTGCTAAATCATTTTCATCTGTGATGTTCAAAGTGAAAGCGTTGGTTGCAGCAAGGACGTTCTTCCCGAATTGCAGTGACAACAAAGAAAGTTCTTCCATGTATTTGCTATATGTCTCTTTGTCTTCTGGAGAAAGGTTGGCACCATTACGAGCAAAACCTTCGTATGTCTTTTCGAGGAGTCGCATCTCTACATCGTTGAGACCTAATGACTCACGTTGTTCGTAAACGCTTTTTATGCGTTTGAAGAGACCATCGTTGAGTCTGACATACATGGAGAATTCGGTAGTAAGAGGTGATATCTCTTCTGCGATATTCTGCATCTCTTCGTTGGTGTTTGCCTCAAGAAGATTGTAGAAAATATGGCTGATGCTGTTTAATGTCTCGCCAGCATATTCTAGTGCTTCGATGGTGTTTTTAAAAGTTGGAACATCAGTGTTGTTGACAATGGCGTCGACTTCTGCTTTACCTTCTTCTATGGCTTGTTTGAAGGCTGGTATATAATGTTGGTTTTCAATTTTGTCAAATTGAGGAGCGCCGTAAGGCAATGTTGATTTTATTAAAAGAGGGTTGTTCATTGTATATTGTTATTATGTTCTGTTAAATAAAAAATTATCTCATTAACTCTATGCGTGTTTCTTTGTCAAATTTCTCTATTGAATATCGTAGCATAGTTCGTGGCATGACAGATTTATGCTCCATTACAAAGTCGTACAACCGTTTTGTATTACGTTTGCCAGCTTCGCGTAGCATCCAACCTATTGACTTGTGCATCAGATCGTGCTTATGATTCATCATTTTTAACGATAGTTTGTAAGTGTCATCTAAGTCGTTGTTTCTGATGAATGTCAATGTGGATACGATGGCGATTCTGTTGTCCCAGAGTAAATCGCTTTCTGCTAGTTTATAAAGGATGTCACGGTTTTTGTCGAGAAGATATTGTCCGACAATTTGTGGCGCGCTTAAATCTACTAAATCCCAATTGTTGATATGGTTCGTCTGTGATAGATAGAAATCGAAAGTTTCTTTTGAGACGGATTTCTTTGAGTTGTTGACAAGGATTATCAGTGCGCACATACGCATTTCGTGCCAAGGACTGCTTATCAATTCTTTGATGATGTCAAAACTAACATTATTAAACTCTTTTGCAACTTCTCTGATTTTTGGAACAGTCACGCCGAGGAATTTGTCGCCTTCTCCATATTGACCTTTGCCGGTCTTGAAGAAACGAGGCAAAACGATTTTCTTCTCTTCATCGGAACGAGCTGCTAAGGCGTTGTATATTTTATCTGTCATATATTATAAACGTATAAAATAATATGATGTTTTGACTCAGAATTATTTAATGTATTTCTCTGATAGGTAAAATCCCAAGAAGACAAATGCCATTGAAACAATGACAGATGCTAAGATGTAGATGATGGAAGACAGACGTTGTCCGTTTTGCAGCATTTGTAAGGCTTGTGCTGAGAATGTGGAAAATGTGGTGAATCCTCCGCAAAATCCTATTGCTGCAAGAAGATATAATGTGTTTGATGATGCAGGTATCAGTAAACCGATAATGAATGAACCTATGATGTTGACAGATAATGTCGCCAGTTCGCTGCAAATGGCTAAATGTGTAAAAAGACAAGTGATTAAATAGCGAGCGATACTGCCTAATGCTCCTCCAGTTCCTACTAACAAAATGTTCTTTATCATAATTGTGATGCTTAATGTCAACAGACTACTGACAATAGTCAACAGACCCTTGGATATGCAAAGGTAGCAATAGTTTTTTTATAGTAGTGATGAGATTTTAGAGAAATTAATCTGAATTTTATATTTCGTTTTTGTAGTTTTGTAAGGAAAATAAAAACTCAAAATGAAAAAACTAAAAATCATGGTGATGCGGATGGCTCGTTACGACGACCTCATGGCAATATATGAAAACCCTATTGAACATGCTTGTGACTTGCATCTCGGTCAGGTGTTTTATGTGGAAGACCTTCAAAAACCAGAAGGACTGTGCGATAGCGCATGGGAGACGCTTTTCCCTTTTGTGAAAGAATTGTCGGAAGGTGGAGGTAATTTCTTCGATGGTTGGATGAAGAATCCTCATTCTGCAATGCTTTCATGCAACGATGGTTTCCGTCCTGTGAGTTTTTATGTCGAAGTCGTGGATTGATAAACAATTATGAATTGTGCATTATGAATTATGAATTGAATATAAGGAAAGCTACCAAAGCCGATGCGCCTCTAATTGCCTCAGTCGTCGCGATGGCGATAGGAGAGGAGGGAACAAGACATTACTGCGGAGAAAATCATCAGTCGGTACTAGAAGAAATCGCTCGTCTTGAAGATTCGCAATATAGTTACAGAAATACAATCGTTGCTGAAGTCAATGGAGTCCCTGCAGGCGCTGCTGTGGCTTACGATGGGGCTGACTTATACAAACTGCGTGATGTGACTTTGAAGTTTATTTTTGAGCATACTGGAAAATCACATACTATTGAAGATGAGACTGATGCCTCGGAGGTTTATCTGGATAGCATCGCAGTATTGCCTCAGTACAGAGGACTCGGAATTGGAAAGCAACTGCTCCTTGCCTTGAAAGAAATGGCTCATGATAAATATGGAAAAGACTTAGGCCTGCTTGTCGATTTTGAAAACCCTGATGCTGAGCGTCTCTATAAATCTGTGGGATTCGAAAGAATGAATGTCAAGGATTTTCTGGGACATAAGATGTGGCACCTTGTTGTTAGTCAATAGTCGACAGACAACGGACAACAGTAGTATTCCATGTGTAGACGCGTCAATTACACCGAAGGGATAAACAAAATCGTGATTGACACGTCTGATTGTACAAACAGTCTCTAAGTAGAACCTTGGTGACTTATAAATAAAATTATTCTTATGATACGTAAAGCAAAAGAAAACGATATCCCTAGAATCTTGGACTTATTGTCTCAGGTGAATGATGTTCATGCTGAGGGCCGTCCGGATTTTTTCATAAAAGGTAAAAGGAAGTATACAGAAGCAGATTTGATTGTGATTGTCAACGATGATGTCACTCCGGTGTTTGTGTGTGAAGAGGATGATGACATCAAAGGTTATGCGTTCTGTGTTCTTCAGGACTTGAGCAAATGTAATAATCTTCATCCAGATAAAAGTCTGTATGTAGATGACATCTGTGTCGATGAGAAATATAGACGTCAGGGAGTTGGGCGAAAGCTATATGACTTCGTTGTTCAATATGCTAAAAAGGAAGAGTGTTTTAATGTCACATTGAATGTGTGGGATAGGAATCCTGAAGCGAAGGCGTTTTATGAGGGTATGGGAATGAAGGTCCAGAAGGTTTGTATGGAGGTGGTTTTGTAAAGACACAAAGTCTCAGAGTTTAAAATACTTGGTGACTCGGAGTCTTGGTGTCTTATAAAGATTTAATGATAAACAATCCTGGATTCTCTGGGTCTGCAATGATTTCTTCTTCGGGTTTGAGATTGTCGAAAATCAATTGAAACGATTCTTTGGTCCAATCTGTATATGGTACGATGATACCTCTGATTTTATCGCTGAGATATGTATTCCAATATGTTATGAAATCGTTATGAAAAGGTGCATTGTTTGGAATTCGATTTGTCCAATGGCTGATATCGTTGGTCGTTAAATCATGCCAAATCGTAACGAGTTCGTTGTATTCTTCAATATTTGATGTAGCGCCTTTGCTTATCTTTTCTTCAATGACTTTAAGCTGAGCGTCGATGTATGATGTGGATTCGGTAAGGATTTGTTTTTCGTTGATGTTGTAAGTTTTGTTTGAGACATAATGTTTTGTCACAAAGAAAGATATTGTAAAAAGAAGAATCAAAATTATTGAAATCAGGATTGTGATATTGCTGACTTTCTTTTTCTTGATATGTTTCTTTATCTCATCGATAGAAGAATAGCGCATGTCTCTATCTTGCTGAGCGCATCTGTCTGCTATTTTTCTATATGATTTAGGGAAGTTGTTTTTTAAAATTATTCCCAAGGAATAGATGTCGGCTCTGCAGTCGATGATGTTATTCGGAATCAACTGTTCTGGAGCGGCGTATTTTCTGGTACCAGCGGCTTGTTTGAGAATGACATAATCGTCGGTGTCAGATAGACCGAAGTCGATAATCTTGACGTTGTTGCCGTTGTTAGTGATAAGAATATTGCTTGGCTTTAAGTCGCGATGAATGATTTGTTTTGAATGAAAATACGACATCGCATCGAGCAATTCATTGAAAATCTTATCATAAAATCCTTTAGTCTGCGTCAGTGTCAGTGTCTGCGTTTGTGTCAAAGTCAGTGTCTGCGTCAAAGTCAGACCTTCAATATATTCCATCACGATGCAGTCTCCGAGATTAGGAATATTTTGGAAGTCGATGGTCTTAACGATATTAGGATGATCTAATGAACGTGATATTTCAAATTCTTTTTTGAGCAAGTCTTGATAGAATCTCTCATTTTTGAATTCATGTTTAAGACCTTTCAAGATGACTTTCTTTCCATGATAAGTGGCAGTGTAGAGACTGCTATATCCTTTAGTGTCAATTTCATTAATATAGTAGAAAGAAGACTTGTCATCTGAATGACTTTCTTGAAACACAAAACCCGAACTTGAAATATCGTTGCTGTTCATGACATTTTTCGACAAAGATAGGAAAATTATTAAATTTTAAGGTGTTGAAAAACCTCTGATTTGGGATTGAATAGAACCAATTAGAACCAAATATTATATGAAAAACTGCTTATTTTTGCAAAAAAGAAAGGTGGTGTATGAAAAGCAATAATAATATTATCAGATTGAGGCAATTGGTGGAGAACTCTATTCCTCGTAAGATAAAGACTCCTACTGATTTTACATATCTTTCAGGAATTATATATGAAAGATGCAGAGAGACTATTTCAGAAAGTACGTTGAAACGAATTTGGGGGTACATTGATGGTTACGATACTGTTCGCTTTCATACTTTGTCAATTTTAGCGAGATTTGTTGGATTCAACGATTGGGATGATTTTGTGAATTGTAACAAAGGAGATATCAACGAGCAGTCGGAGGAGATACTGCAGAAATGTATCCATAGTAAGAATTTAAAAGTAGGGGAGAAAGTTTATTTTACATGGAATCCGGATAGAGAATGTATTGCGGAATATTTTGGTGATAATAAATATAAAATTTTAGATTGCAAAAATACCAAGTTGCAGAAAAACAGCACATTTTTGTGTTCTTTCTTCATAGAAGGACAATCTCTATATCTCGATGAACTGACTGTTGACGGACAGACTTTTGCCATGTTTGTCGCAGGAAAGAACGGCGGCTTGAAAGTGGTGGAGAAGACGGAGAGGGAGAGTTTGTAAAGACTGTAAGACTGCATTTGGAGAATTAAGATTAGAGGCTGTCTATTTTTTTAGACAGTCTCTTTATTTGTACAAAATAGCTAAAAAATCCTTTATTTTCTGTTATAAATAAACTTCATTATAGGAGCAAGGAAGTTGTTTTTGCAGACACAATAAAAAGCGAAGTTGTTCTTATAGACCTCAAATTCTTTATATGTCTGTTCTTTAATCTCCATCTTTATATTGGAAATATTAGTTGATTTTTTGTCATAGGTATTCTTGTCTTCTTCTATTTCCCGCTCTAGTTTAAGTGCTTCAGCCTTTACTTTTTCAAGCTCCTGCAATTTCTCTTCATATAGAACAACCATTGGTTTTTTTGCTTCAGCCTTGGCTTCTGCTTGTTCATAGCGTTCCTCTGCTTTGCTTATTACACCATCGGTCTTTTCTCTTAATTCGTCAATTTTCTTGTCTGAAAGATGGTAGAATTTCTCATATTCCTTTTTTAATTTCCTATCCACTTTTTTATCCCCTCCATAATAATTCTGCCATTTATTATACAAAATCTCGTACTTTTGATTCATGGTTTCTTCAAAAGCCTTAAGCTTGTTTTCTTGTTCCGCTTTTATACGTTCATATCTCTCTTTTTCTATTGATAGTTTTTCGAGAGCTTCTTCGTAAGCTTTTAATTCAGATTCTTTTTTTGCTTCCTTTTGTTTTTCAATTTGCTCAGATAATGTCTGAACTTTTTCCATTAATGAATTCTGATGTTTGTTGTATGTGTCTAAACGTTCTTTCTTTTTCTTATACATAGATATGTATTCCATATCTTTTTTTATCTGATTATTTGAATTTATACGCTTTTGTATAAGCTCTTGAATCATTTTTTCTCTATCCATAGTCTTTTGTGTTTTATGTTTCATAATAAGCAAAGACGTGTCAATCTATGCATAATACAATGTTGACACGCCTTTAATGGAAAACTTTTATTTATTTTAGAGTTTTCTTGTGGGCTTGTAGTCTTGCGATATCACCTTTGAGGCCTGCAATTTGAGTTTTTTTCATCCCCTTGTCCCCAAGGTGTATGCCAGCTTGTATTCTTGCAATTTCAGCTTTTTTGTTGGCAATTTCTCTGTCGCATTCTGCTTTTGTTGATGGCATTCCCATGATTTAATGTGTTTTAAAATTATGCCTACTCTTTATAGGATTTTCGGCTTGTTCCTTTTTTATTTTTTGTTAATTCTCTTATATATTTCAGATTTGTGTAATCTTTCTCTAGAAATCCAGAGGTAATGGTAATTCTTTGAAGAATAATATTTTATAAACCCAATGCTACGATTGAAGCGCATTGCTATGTCATTGTCTAATTCACAAGCAGTTCTTACTTTGATTCCGTTTTCAAGCATTGTATCGATAAGCAATATATAGGCATTGTAGTTCAAAAGTGTGTTGCCTGAAATCCAGCCTCCGCCATGTAAAGAGACCTTGAGGTTTTTCTCATCTTCAATGTATGCGTAAATGAATCCGAATGGCTTGTTTGTTTTCAGATTATATGATACATAACACTGGCCGCAATCATAGCTTAGTAATTTTTCTAATCCATGAATGTCTGATATGTCGGAAAAGATTCTCTTCCAGTCAGACTCTTTAAAAGAATCTATCAAGGACTCTGTTGAGCGGCATCTCCATTCAACGAGTTCGTTTTTAGCATCAAGTCCTCTCAATAAATCTTTTAACATAGTTTAGGCTTTTTCTATTTTTATTCCGTAATGATTCTCAGCATAGTCTGACAATGTCTTGAAATCATCAATGACTTCGTTGCCGACTTTACGATTAGACCAGAATTTCAGTGTCATGACTTTGACACCATTTAAAACAAGATGATATTTCTCTGCTAAATCTCCCTTGTAGAAATCCCATTCTATATATGCTCTCTCTGGGAATTTCTCGGTATCGTCAGTATATTTTATCCTGTTTTCTGCGTCATATTCATAAAATAGATATTGATATACTTTTTCATAATGACTCGCACATTCGTTGACAGGAAAGGCGTTTCTTAGGTCAGACAGAGTGGCATTTGGATTTTGCTCAGCCCATGCTTTGAAAATGTAGAAAGAAGCGATGCTTTTGGGAACAGCCTTGATGTTTCCTTTGTTGTCGGTTTCGTTGATAGCCACGCCATTGTTGTTGATTACGATATATTTTACATTATCGCGGTTACTTGCTTTTATATCGAACAGTTTTTTAAGGCTGTCGTTTGGGCTATCTTCGTTTTCGTCTTCATTGTCAAATTCTTTTCCATATAAATATATTATACGAAGCAGCATTTTGTTGGTATCCCAAAAAGAAGAAAGTAAGGATTCATAATTGTTGTCCTTAATGTTTTTTCTGATATTATTAAGCTTGTCTCCTAAGATGTTTTTTAATTCACCTTTTTTGTTATAATAAGCTACCATTGAAGAATTTAGCAAATCTTCGTATCTTATCAGCAATTCGGAGAATGTTTTCTTGTTCTTGTTTGACACCGCTAATATTGTCTCCAGATTGCTTATTTTTCCATTGTCGTCAATCTGTTTTTTTGCTTGCCCGAGATTTATGATATAATCTTCCAATACGATTTTAGTGTCAGTGTCCATTTCCATATTCAACAATGGCTCGATGACATGTTCTAAAATATCTTGGTAAGTGATTATGAAATAATTGGCAATCTCGTCCTTCTCATTTTCTGGATAAGGCGTCAGATAAATAGGAATTATGATGTTGTCTTTGTATTCCTTCTCAGCCCAATCTTTATAAGTCTTGGTCTGATTATCGTGATGCTTTGAATCAACCTTGTTCTCTATGATGACGATAACATCCTTTTTGAAATCTTTTTTGAATATGTTGAACTTGGCGAAGATGTCGATTCGTCCTTTGTTCTTGTCACTTTCGACAGCTTTTTCTGTCTCGATATGAAAGTCTTGAATTTGGTAATCTCCTATCAATAGGATATTTAGAATGTCTTCCTTGAGAATGTTATTGTAATCTGTATTTACCAGCATACGCAATAACTTTTTCAAAGGCTCTTTGCCAAGATTATGACTGCCGTTTATATTGAATAGCCATTTGAGGAAAGCACTATGAGAAAGCTCCCTTCGTTCAATATTCATTATATTGAAGATGGTTGTCCTGTTATAATATGAGTTGAGCTTCTGAAAGTCAGAGTCGTTATAGAACTTGATTATTTGGCTTCTCATAGAATTTTGTTGTGTTAGTTTTTTTGTAAGAAAAATGTTTTTGCAAAAGTCAAAGTTTGTTTTTGCATATCAAAAGTTCTTTTTGGTTCTTTTGTAGAGACGCGTCGAACACGCCGAAAAAATAAACAAGATGTGTTTGACGCGTCTCTGCCAAAGATTACCGCACATCCTCCTCCTGCAGCCATCTCAATAAATAAGGTGTCGCTGGATGATACGTTTTTCTTTTCTATTTTATACGATGTAGGATTTGTTTCCCAATGAGCGTCATCGCCGTCAGCGTAGATTGTCGCTTTGTATTGTTTGCCTTTTTCTAGGAATGTAAGCGGAATTTCGATACTACGCGCCGAGCCGTTCGTGGTAGCTCCTAAGAAGAAATCCTCCTCGGCTCGGCGCACAATCGCTACAGATTCTCCAGGCTCGCCCTGAAGCGCCTCCGACCAGTCGAAGTCGGGATTGAAGTCGCGGAAAAACTGAAACGCAGGATGTCCCTCGTAATGCTCAATCATATCCGATGCCATCTGCAATGGCGAATATAATATCACCCAGTTGGCGAGCTGTTTGGCAAGTGTCGTGTTGACGCGGCTGTTGCCCTTGTCGTTGTCGTTCCACTTCTTGCGTTGTGGCGAGTTGCGAGTGTTGTCGGCGGCGAAGTCGATATAACGTTTGGCGTTTTCCGTCGTCGCGCCGTGACGGTCGCCCATGATCCAGCTCTCCACGCCGAGATGCATTCCCCACCACACGCCGACATATTTCATCGGTCTTATCCACGAAAGGTCGCCTTCCAAAACACAAGGCTCGTTGAGGTTTAAGATGAGGTTGGAGTTTATCAGACCGACGGCTTTGTTGGAAATCTGTATTGTACGTCAAGGACTTATGAAGTTGTCTTTTTCGAAAATCGCTTTTATGTTGCTGTTAGGGTAAGGAGCAAGTTGAACTCTGAACGTTTCGTCAATGTCTGTTGACTATTGTCTGTTGACTGTTGTCTGTTGACCTAAAAAAGTTGTCAAAAAAATCTTAAAAAAACATTGGTTTAGAAAAAATAAATGTTAAATTTGTTGCTCGATTTAGAGAGATTAAAATTGCCTTTTCGCAGAGGCAGTGTTTTGAGAACTTAATTTGCTTTGAATCAATTATCAACAAGATATAAAATTTTTTGATATGACTACCATTAAAGTATGTGTTGGCAGCTCTTGCCATTTGAAAGGTTCTTACGATGTTATCGAAGCCTTTAAAGAAGTTTTGAAAAAATATGATGTAGAAGATGTCGTTGATCTTCAAGCTAGTTTCTGCCTCGGCTTCTGCGCTAAAGGCGTTACAGTGAAAGCAGAAGGTTTTGATGAACCTACAGTACAAAAACTCGGTGAAGACTGCCTCTTCATTCATAACGTAAACAAAGATAACGCTGAAGAACTCTTCGCAAAAGAAGTCTATCCTTTGTTAGGTTTATAATAACATAAAATAATTTCGTCGATTTTTGTAATATTGAAAAAACATGGCGGATTATCTAGAATTTAGAAACGCTAAATGTAAGGACTGCTACAAATGTCTTCGTGAGTGTCCTGTAAAAGCTATCGAGGTAAAAGGTCATCAGGCTCGCATCATCGAGAGCCGTTGTATCTTGTGCGGACATTGCACCTTGATATGCCCTCAGAACGCCAAGATCGTACACAGCTCTTTGAATGAGATAAAGCAGATCCTTAACAGTGGCGCTAAAGTCGTTGCAAGCGTGGCTCCATCATTCCTTTCAAGTTTTGGCTTGAAGGACTTCAACGTATTCAAAATAGCCTTGGCTAAACTCGGTTTCTTCGATGCGGAAGAGACTGCCTATGGAGCAGAACTCGTGACACAGCAATACAAGACATTGCTGGAGTCAAAACAATTCAAAAACTTCATCACATCAGCTTGTCCTGCAGTGTGCCGTCTTATCCAGACTTATTATCCTAAGGCATTGCAGTATCTGGCTCCCGTCGATTCTCCTATGATAGCTCATGCCAAGATGTTGAGAAAACAGCATCCTGACGCTAAGATAATTTTCATAGGACCTTGTATCGCAAAGAAACGCGAAGCGATAGAAAGTGGTATCATCGACGGCGTCTTGACATACGATGACATGCAGGAATTGTTCAACGAGAAAAACATCGTCCTAAGCGAAATAATAGATATCACTCTTGAAAACAAGAAGACTACAGCTTGTCTGTCGAAAGCATACCCTATAAGCCATGGTATACTTAAGTCATTCCCAGAGCTTCCTAAAGGCTACGACTATATGGCTGTCGACGGCCCTGACCGTTGTGTCGATGCTCTGCAGAATATCGATAACCTCGAGAATGTCTTCCTTGAGATGAATATATGTAAGGACGGCTGCGTCAACGGACCTTGTAGCCTTAGCGTCAATATCAAAGGCGGTAGCATTAAAGCTACTTCCGATGTGTTGAAATATTACAAGAACGACATCAATACAATGGCTCCTCATAGATATGAAGAGCATGATATAGACCTTAATAAATTATATCCTCGTATAAGAAACAACAGCATGCCGCCACCAGAACGCGAGATAAAATGTATCTTGGCGAAGATCGGAAAGCATAAGCCTGAAGACGAACTTAACTGTTCCGCCTGTGGTTACGACACATGCCGTGACAAGGCCTGGGCTGTGTATAACGGCTACACCGACGCTGAGATATGTCTCCCTTATATGCGTGAGCGCGCTGAGTCTCTCTCTTACGAGATTATCCAACATAGCCCTAACGGCATCATCTTGTTAGACTCTGATTTCCATATCTTGGATATCAATGATAAAGGTAGAGAACTTCTCGGCATCAACGACCCTCGTGCTGAAGGCCGTCATGCTAAGGATTTCTTCAACCTCGTCGACTTCATGATAGCTTATAACGAGAAACGTAACGTTACAGTAGAGAAGATGTATGTGCCTTCAACTGGCAAATATGTCAATATGCTGATAACTTACCTCAAAGACCAGAATATGCTCTTCGGCATCTTGATGGACGTCTCTAACCAAGTTAATTATGATATGGAAATTAATAAGGTGAAGATGGAGACATTGAAGACTACCGACGAAGTCATCAAGAAACAGATGCGCGTCGCTCAGGAAATCGCGTCGCTTCTCGGCGAGACGACAGCTGAGACTAAAGTCGCTCTCTTGAAACTGAAGAAGACACTCTCTGACGAAAATGTAGAGAAAGGAGTTAAGTGATGGAACTATGCTTGGAATATGGTTGCACCTCAGTGAATAAGTTCGGCGAGGAACTGTGCGGCGACAATGTCGTCAGCATGGTTGACGGCGACTATACTACATTGGTGCTTGCCGATGGTCTTGGCAGCGGAGTGAAGGCTAACATCCTTTCAACTCTTACGTCCAAGATTTTATGTACCATGGCAGCCAACGGCATCGACATTGACGAATGTGTCGAGACTCTCATCCAGACATTGCCAGTATGTCACGTGAGAGGCGTTGCCTATTCCACGTTCTCCTTGATACGCGCCAATAATTTGGGTCAGGGCTTCCTTTATGAATTCGATAACCCACAGGCTATCTATTATCATAGAGGGAAATGTACAGACTTCGAAAGAGTTAAGCTGGAGATATGTGGCAAAATGGTATATAAGTCCGAGTTAAACCTCGAACAGAATGATGTCATCATGGTTATGTCTGACGGAACGGTACACGCCGGAATAGGTCAGATTCTCAACTTCGGATGGGAACGCAAACAGATCATGGAACATCTCGACAGGAGCTTGAAGCCTACGATGTCGGCAAGAGCGATGGCATGTGTCCTGACATCTGCATGTAACGACTTGTATCTCGACAGACCAGGCGACGATACAACAGTTGCAGCTGTGAAGATACGTCCTCGTCTTAACGTAAGCATTATGGTGGGCCCTCCTGTAGATAAGGAAAAAGATAATTTCTATGTGGAACGTTTCATGAAGGGAGCAGACAAGACTATCGTGTGTGGAGGAACAAGTTCACAGATTGTGGCTCGTTATCTCAACAAGCCTCTGCGTACAAGCTTCGACTTTCCTGACAAGGACGTGCCGCCAATAGGTTTTATCGAAGGTGTCGACCTTACCACAGAAGGCGTTCTTACTTTGAGACGACTTCTCGAACTTTCGGAGAAATATCTTTCTCTTCACGACTTGACACCTAAGACATTCACAAAGCAAGATGGAGCTTCTCTCTTGGCCAACGTGCTTTTTGAAGAAGCTACACATATAAATTTCTTCGTGGGACAAAGCGTCAACGTGGCACACCAAGGTCTGCCTATCGACATTACCATGAAGATGAAGCTCGTAGAGAAACTCGCTGAAAATATGAGCGCTATGGGCAAGATAGTAACATTGAATTATGATTAATTTAAAGATATGAGTACAAACAAAAGAGTTTTTGACACAAACGTTCAAGTTGTTAAATACAACGTTTTGAAAGAAGTTATCCGCCGTGCATACGAAGGCGGTTTGGAAAATGCATATTACGAAATCCCTAAAGTGATTTGCCC
>JAZKYV010000054.1:0-14119 GCA_045612345.1 Bacteroidales bacterium | reverse complement strand
TTTCATCAAAGTTATTTTTTATGTCAAAAACAAGGAGAGAAAGTATACTCAAATCAGCTCCGTAGGAGCGGCAGTTCCTAGGCAGGTGATGAAGCGCAAAGCGCGAAATCCCTGCAAAACAGATTCCCAAACAAATCAGAGTGCCGAAGGTACGACAAGAGTTTCTGTCGTACCTTCGGCACTTTTTATATCATTTTGGTCATGAATGCAGGGGTTGCGTGCTTCGCACTCCACCGCCTGCCTATATTCTGTCGTCACTACGTGACTTTTTTAAAATCTCAAAACTTCAAAACCTCAAAATTCTGAGATTTTTAATTTCTGAGATTCTGAATTTTTATAATAGCTGGGCTGCGTTAGGGATTGGAGCGGCATCCTTTGCAAGCGAAGTGATAACGGAGCGAGCAAAGATAGAGCGGAAAGCCCGACGGCTTCGCCGGAACGCCCAAAATTAAGACACTAAGACTCCGAGACACTAAGTCACCAAGTTGAGATGCTAAGATTCTCAGCAACTCAGTATCTTAGTGTTTCAGTAACTTAGATTTAGTGTTTATTTGTGGATAAAAAAAGACGCCATCTTTCAATGACGTCTATATCTTGGTGTCTCGGAGTCTCAGCGACTCGGTGACTTAAAAAAGCATACCCAAAGTCTGTTGACTGTTGTCCGTTGTCTGTTGACTTTTTAATCTAATTTCAAAACTGCCAAGAACGCTGATTGTGGAACTTCTACACTACCGATCTGACGCATTCTCTTTTTACCGGCTTTCTGCTTTTCGAGGAGTTTACGTTTACGGCTGACGTCGCCACCATAACATTTTGCTGTAACGTCTTTACGAACCTGACGTACTGTCTCTCTCGCGATGATCTTAGCGCCGATAGAAGCCTGGATCGCAACGTCGAACTGATGGCGAGGGATGAGCTCTTTCAACTTTTCACACATCTTACGACCGAAAGCGTATGCGTTGTCGCGGTGAATCAATGTTGACAAGGCGTCAACGACTTCGCCGTTCAACATGATGTCTAACTTGACGAGACTTGCTTGTTGGTAACCAGCGATGTGGTAGTCGAAAGAAGCGTAACCTTTTGATATAGATTTTAACTTATCGTAGAAGTCGAATACGATTTCGCTCAATGGCATCTGGAACTTAAGCTCGACGCGGTCTGTTGTGAGATAAGTCTGATTCATCAAGACGCCACGTTTGTCGATACAGAGTTTCATGATAGAGCCGACGTATTCGTTCTTTGTGATGATTTCTGCAATGATGAAAGGCTCGTCGATATGATCGAGTTTAGTTACCTCTGGCAAACCGCTAGGGTTATGAACGTCGATGACTTCGCCGTCGGTGAGATAAGCCTTGAATGAAACGTTAGGCACTGTGGTGATTACGTCCATATTGAACTCACGGTCGAGACGCTCCTGAACGATTTCCATGTGGAGGAGACCCAAGAATCCGCAGCGGAATCCGAAGCCCAATGCTATTGATGACTCTGGTTCCCATACCAATGAAGCGTCGTTGAGCTGGAGTTTCTCCAATGAAGCACGGAGCTCTTCGTAGTCGTCAGCGCTTACAGGATACACACCGGCGAAAACCATTGGCTTGACGTGTTCGAAACCTTCGATAGGTTTTTCGCAAGGTCTTTCGACGTGTGTGATGGTATCACCGACCTTTACTTCAGAAGAAGTCTTGATACCAGAGATGATATAACCTACGTTACCAGCTGAGAGCTCGTCTTTTGGAACCTGTTTCAACTGAAGCACGCCGATTTCGTCAGCATTATATTCCATCTTCGTTGCGAAGAATTTTACGAGGTCATCTTTATGAATTGTTCCGTTGAAGATACGGAAGTAAGCGATGATGCCGCGGTATGAGTTGAAGACAGAGTCGAAGATGAGAGCCTGCAATGGAGCGTTAGGGTCGCCCTTAGGAGCAGGGATTCTGTTTACGATAGCTTCGAGGATTTCTTCGATGCCTATATTGTTACGAGCGCTACAGCGTAAGATGTCAGAACGTTCGCAGCCGATGAGGTCGACGATTTGATCTTCCACCATTTCTGGGTTGGCGCTGTCCATATCTATTTTGTTGATGACAGGGATGATTTCCAAGTCGTGTTCCATTGCCATGTAAAGGTTGGAGATTGTCTGAGCCTGGATGCCTTGTGTGGCGTCAACGACTAACAATGCGCCTTCGCAAGCGGCGATAGAACGAGACACTTCATAAGAGAAGTCGACGTGACCGGGAGTGTCGATGAGGTTTAAGGTGTAGTTGACACCATCTTTCACATAATTCATTTGGATGGCGTGGCTCTTGATGGTGATGCCGCGCTCTCTTTCCAAATCCATATCATCGAGAACCTGGTTGACTAACTCTTTCTGTGATAAAGTCTTGGTGTTCTCTAAAAGTCTGTCTGCCAATGTGCTCTTACCGTGGTCGATATGAGCTATAATACAAAAGTTTCTAATCTTATCCATGATTGCAAAGATATAAAAAAAGTCAACAAGACTACAAGACTACAAGACAACAAGTCAATATTTTTTTAGTTAAGAATTAGGAGTTAGGAGTTAGGAGTTGGGAGTTGACAATTAAAACGATAATTTTTTTGAAAAATATGATGTTATCATTAAAATCTTTTCAAAAAATAATTAAATTTGCGTGTTAAAAACATATAATATTTTTGATTTGTTTAAATTATAAAAAACTATAAAAGTATGGCAAAAATTAAAGTTGGTATTAACGGTTTCGGTCGTATTGGCCGTTTCGTTTTCAGAGCTGCTCAAACTCGTAATGACATTGAAATAGTAGGTATTAACGACCTCTGTCCAGTTGACTATTTAGCTTATATGTTGAAATATGACACAATGCACGGTCAATTCAACGGCACAATAGATTTCGACGTAGAGAAGAATCTTCTCATCGTCAACGGTAACCCAATCCGCATCACTGCTGAAAAAGATCCAGCAAACTTGAAATGGAATGAAGTAGAAGCTGAATACGTTGTTGAATCAACAGGTTTGTTCCTTTCAAAAGACAAAGCTCAAGCTCACATCGAAGCTGGTGCTAAATACGTTGTTATGTCAGCTCCTTCAAAAGACGACACTCCAATGTTCGTTTGCGGCGTTAACGAAAAAACATACGTTAAAGGAACTCAATTCGTTTCTAACGCATCATGTACAACAAACTGCTTGGCTCCAATCGCTAAGGTTTTACACGACAACTTCGGTATCGAAAACGGTTTGATGACAACAGTTCACTCAACAACAGCAACACAAAAGACAGTTGACGGTCCATCATTGAAAGACTGGCGTGGCGGTCGTGCAGCAGCAGGTAACATCATCCCTTCATCAACAGGTGCTGCTAAAGCTGTTGGCAAAGTTATCCCTGAATTGAACGGAAAACTCACAGGTATCTCAATGCGCGTCCCTACATTAGACGTTTCTGTTGTTGACCTCACAGTTAACCTCCAAAAACCTGCTACAAAAGAAGCTATCTGCAAAGCTATGAAAGAAGCTTCAGAAGGTGAACTCAAAGGTGTTCTCGGCTACACAGAAGACGCTGTCGTTTCTTCAGACTTCTTAGGATGCACATTGACATCTATCTTCGATGCTAACGCAGGCGTATATCTCACAGATACATTCGTAAAAGTCGTTTCATGGTACGATAATGAAATCGGTTATTCAAATAAGGTATTAGACCTTATCGCACATATGGCAACAGTTAATGGCTAATGACTAAAGACTAAGGACAATGTCTGTTGTCTGTAGTCCGTTGTCTATTGACTTAAAAAAGGCTGTCGATTGACGGCCTTTTTTTATTGATTAATTTTTATATTTGCAGTTGTTTAATAATTAAAAAACATTTTTATGAAAAAGTATTTTGTTTTATTGGCTGTTGTGACATTCTTGATGTCATGTGGTAAAGTTGAAAAGCCTACAGTCGTGACATTGGATGTTATGCAGATTGCAGAAACATCAGCAATGTGCTCAGGTAATGTCGAATCGGATGGCGGCGCAGAAGTGACAGCAAAAGGTGTATGTTGGGCAAAAACTCAGAATCCGACAATAGAAAACGACAAGACAAATGCTGGTGCAGGCGTAGGTGAGTTTGTTAGTGAAATCACAGGTCTGGAACCTGCTGCAATATATTATGTAAGAGCTTACGCTACTAATGAAGCTGGGACAGCATACGGTGATGAAAAAAGTTTCACTACATTAGAAGTGAATAACGAAGATCCAGAAACGCCAGAGGAACCAGAAACTCCAGAAGAACCTGAGACTCCAGAAATTCCGGAAGATCCTGAAACACCAGAGGAACCTGAGACTCCAGAAATTCCAGAAGATCCAGAAACACCAGAGGAACCAGAAACTCCAACACCGATAGTTCCGGAAGAACCAGAACAAGATATAAACGGATATTCATACGTCGACTTGGGATTACCAAGCGGTTTGAAATGGGCAACTCGTAACGTAGGCGCTAATGGACCAATAGAAACAGGTGAATATTTCGCATGGGGAGAAGTGAAGACAAAACTCACATTTACAATGGAAAACTGCTCGACATATTATGTTTCAATGGACGATATTTCAGGCGATGTGAATTATGATGTTGCAGCATATGCTTGGGGCTCGACATGGAGAATGCCTACTGAGGCTGAATTTGTTGAATTGAAAAACAACTGTACATTTGAATGGGTGATGATTGATATTTACAATCAAGGATGTATCGTGACAGGTCCTAACGGAAATCAAATATATCTTCCTTCCGGCGGTTTCAAGACAAATGAAAATGTTGACTTCGCAGATAGTGAAGCTGCTTATTGGACATCAACCCCAGATACATTTAACGGTGATACTGGATATGCGACATTTTTCTATGCATATAACAACAATTTCTGCAACAGAGGCTGGATGAGCCGTTATGCCGGAATGTTGGTAAGACCGGTGTCGGAATGAAATTGAAAATTGAAAACTGAAAATTTAAAGCTATAGGTGTCGCATTGATGTGGCACCTTTTTTTCTTAATTTTTTTTAACTTTCCCTATTGATTTTCGAAAAAAAGCATATTAACTTTGCAAGTTCAAATGCTGAAAATATGAATTATCCAGACACTTATTCTAGGGAAGAGCAACTTGAAATGGACAGGCTGTACGACGTACTGCTTGAAGCATGGAAAGGCGATAAAAAAGAAGCTGATGTTGAGCTTGTTAAAAAAGCATACGAATTTGCGGCTTGGGCTCATAAAGACGCTCGACGCAAATCCGGCGAGCCTTATATCTTCCACCCGATAGCGGTTGCTATCATAGTGGCTGAAGAAATCGGGATGGGCGCGACTTCCATAACAAGCGCTCTCCTGCATGATGTCGTCGAGGATACGGAATATACCGTTGAGTATATCTCACAAGAGTATGGCCCTAAAGTGGCTCGTGTAGTAAAAGGCCTCACCAAACTCAGCAGCATCGATTTCCAGAACAGCATAGAAAGCATTCAGGCGGAAAACTATCGCAAGATAGTGAACACCATGTCGGAAGATATCCGCGTCATCTTGGTGAAACTTGCGGACAGACTGCATAACATGAGAACATTGGAGTCGATGGCTCATCATAAGCAGCTTAAGATTGCCTCAGAAACTGTATCTTTCTACGCGCCTCTTGCGTTCCGTCTTGGATTATTCGCAATAAAATCAGAACTTGAAAACTTATGTCTTAAATATATAAATCCTCAGGTTTATGAGTCAATATCCTTACAGATCAACGAGATCAGAGATGAGAAGATAAAAGAGCTTGAGGAGTTTATCGTCCCTATTAAAGAAGAATTAGAAAGGGTAGGGATAAAGGCAGAACTGAAAATCATCGAAAGACGCCAAAGCAGTCTCTGGGAGAGAATGCGTAAGTTCGGACTTTCCTTGGATGAGATTTATGACGCCTATGTGTTGAGAATCATCATCGATTGTCCTCTCGAAATGGAGAAGATTCAGTGCTGGCAGACATTCGGCGTGATGACAATGTTCTATCGTCCGAATAACTCAAGGTTGAGAGACTGGCTTTCGTTCCCTAAGACAAACGGCTACGAGTCGATTCATGCTGTCTTCATGAGCAAGCAAGGCAACTGGATCGAGACGCAGATAAGAACACAAAGGATGAATATCATCGCTGAGCGCGGCGTTATGGCATACCTTAAATATAAGAACGATGTCAACGCTGCGGAAAACAGTCTTAAGTCGTGGCTTGATAATGTCATCAGCCTGACAAACTCCAGCGATTCATCGGCAGTGGAATTCATCAATAGCTTTAAGCTCGACTTGTTCAGCGACGAGATTTTTGTCTTCACTCCAAAGGGCGAGATGAAGAGTATGCCGAAAGGCGCTACTGTTCTCGACTTCGCATATATGATCCACAGCGAGATCGGCAATCATTGTATCGGCGCAAATGTAAATAAGAAATTGACCACCATCGATTATGTCCTTAACATGGGCGATCAGGTGGAAATCATCACATCTGAATATCAGCATCCGCAAGAGAAGAGCTTCGATTTCTTGGTGACATCCTTGGCGAAGTCGCGTCTTAAAGCTGGAATAAAAGAATACAGGAAGTCGTTTAAAGAAAGCGGAAAAGACAAGCTTCATGAATATTTCGACAAGCTGAATGTCGAATTCACAAAACCAAACAGAAACTTTGTTGTGGAAGAATTGGACTTGGCAGGACGCATTGACCTTTATTATAATATCGCAATAGGAAAGATAACATTCCAAGATATTGAACCTATCTTTAAGAATGATAACGCTCGGAATAATTCCAATTCATTATTAAAGATATTGACATTCGGTCTGGTCGGATCTAATAATAAGACAGAGAAACCAACTGCTGCGCCAAAGGAGGATGTTGCGGAAAATGAAGATAACGATTTAGGATACACAATATCAACATGCTGTAACCCGATTCCTGGCGATGATGTCGTGGCTATCACATTCCCTAACCAGCCGGTACAGATACACCGCCCTGATTGTCCAAAGGCGATAGAACTGATGTCTAAATATGGCAATAATATCGTCAAGGCAAAGTGGCAGTTCTCTGAAGATATCGCTTTCATGGCTACGTTGAAGATATCTGGTGTCAATAAGTTGGGTTTCGGTACGGAATTATTCACGCTTCTTAGTGAAAACTTCAAGCTCGACCTCTATTCCATCAAGATGCAAAGCGAAGGCGGAATGGTCGATGTGACGGTCTCGTTTTATGTTAATAATCTGCGACAATTGGAGACAGTTATCGATCGTCTGAGAAAAATGGAACTCGTTAAAAAGGTGATGAGAATAGAAAGAAACATTGAAAGTTAACCACTTAGTTTCCTGAAAAAATAAATTGTTTTTTTTCTTGGTAACGTACTGAGATTTTTACTAATTTTGAACGCTAAATAGGAATATTTTTAGAACTTTAAAATTCTAGAATTATAGAACTCTAGAGTTTTTTCTGAAGTAAGGTTCTGGATTTTGTCCAAACTCCAATTGGCGAGTGATATTTAGCACATAGTTTTTTGTAAATTATTAAAAATCAATAAAGTATTATGGCAAAAATAGATTTGCTTCTTGGATTGCAGTGGGGCGACGAAGGTAAAGGTAAAGTCGTCGACGCTCTTACACCTCATTATGATATAGTAGCTCGTTTCCAAGGTGGACCAAATGCAGGTCACACTATCGAGTTTGACGGTAAGAAATTTGTCTTGCACACAATTCCTTCCGGTATCTTCAACGAAGGCTGTGTCAACGTAATCGGTAACGGCGTCATCATCGATGCTAAGATCTTCAAAGATGAAATTGATACTCTCGCAGTAAGCGGCATAGATATCAAAGACAGACTCTTGATTTCAAACAAGGCTCACCTCATCATCCCTACACACCGTGCACTCGATGCTGCTAACGAAAAAGCACTTCAAAAGAATAAAATCGGTTCTACTTTAAAAGGTATCGGACCTACTTATACAGACAAGACAGCACGTCGCGGCTTACGTATCGGCGACATCGCTGCTGAGGATTTCAAGGCTCGTTATGAGAGACTTAAAAACACTCACCTCGCTCAAATCAAAAACCTCGACTTCGATATGAGCACCCTTACACTCGACAATATGCCTTTCGAACAATATGAAGAAGAATGGTTCAAGGCTATCGAGTTCTTAAAACAATTCCAATTCATCGAAAGCGAATATTTCATCAATAAAGCTGTTGAAGAAGGCAAACGCGTTCTCGCTGAAGGCGCACAAGGTACTCTCCTCGATGTTGACTTCGGAAGCTATCCTTTCGTTACATCATCATCAGCTATTGCTGCTGGCGCTTGCTCAGGTCTCGGCGTAGCTCCAAGCAAAATCGGTAAGGTTTACGGTATCTTCAAGGCTTACTGCACACGCGTCGGTACAGGTCCATTCCCAACGGAATTGTTCGACGAAGTAGGCGAGAAGTTACGTAAGAACGGTCATGAATTCGGCTCAACAACAGGACGCGCTCGCCGTACAGGCTGGCTCGACCTTCCAGCTCTCAAATATGCTGTTATGCTCAATGGCGTGACAGACCTCATGATGATGAAGGCTGACGTTATGGACGACTTCGAAGAAATAAAAGCAGCTACAGCTTACAGCTACAAAAACGAAGAAATCGACTTCCTTCCATTCGACGCTTGCACACAGACAATGACTCCAGTGTTGAAAGCTTTCAAAGGCTGGAACCAAAAGATAGAAAAAGACATCCCTGTCGAATTGAACGATTATATCGAATTCATCGAAAATTATGTAGGCGTGCCTATCACATTGGTGTCTTACGGCCCTGACCGTAGCGAATGTATAGAAAGACCTGTTAAATAATTAGGAATAACTGTAGAGACGTATCAATGTTACCGAAAATAAACACACATTGATGCGTCTTATAAAATAAAAAAGACGCGTCAATGATGATTATTGATGCGTCTTATAATTATAAATACCATAATAACATAATAATATGAATAAGATTAAAAATTTAGTATTGGCTTTCTTCGTCATAAGCATGATGTTCTCATGTGTAGACAATGCAAGTCATTTTATTTCAGACGCACAGCAAAGAGCTGACGTGAAGAAAGACCTCGAAGCTAAGAAGGCAGAATTCCCTAATGGAGATTATTTCAAAATCCTCGACCAAGACATGCCTCTTAACGAGAAAGAAGCATTGGAATTTTTATATGCTTATATGTTTGATGGCGACCTCACCGACTATAGCGGAGAGTTTTATCATAATAATGTGAAAGCTGCTTTCAAGGCAAAAGAAGAGATGCCTTGGGGTAAAGACATCCCAGAAAGAGAATTCAATCACTTTGTGATGCCTGTGAGAGTAAACAATGAAAACCTCGATGACTCACGTTTCGTGTTCTATGAAGAATTGAAAGACAGAGTGAAAGACTTGTCATTGTATGACGCAGTTCTAGAAGTAAATCACTGGTGTCATGAGAAAGCCAACTACAAAGGCTCAGACTCAAGAACAAGTTCTCCACTCGCAACAGTGAAGACTTCATGGGGCCGCTGCGGTGAAGAGTCTACATTCCTTGTAGCAGCATTACGTTCTATATGTATTCCAGCACGTCAGGTCTACACTCCTCGCTGGGCTCACTGTGACGACAACCATGCTTGGGTTGAGGCATACGTCGACGGCGAGTGGTATTTCCTCGGTGCCTGCGAACCAGAACCAGTGCTCGACCTCGGTTGGTTCAACGCTCCTGCATCACGTGCGCTGCTCCTTCACACTCGCGTATTCGGTCGTTACTATGGCCCTGAAGAAGTTATTAGCGTAACACCAAATCATACAGAAATCAATGTTGTTGATGATTACGCAGAGACATCAAAGATGATTGTTAAAGTGGTAGATGAAAACGGCAATGCACTGCCAGACGTAAATGTTGAGTTCAAAATATTTAACTATGGCGAATTCTGCAGTGTCGCTGTGAAGAAAACAGACGAAAACGGCGAGACATGGATGACAGCTGGCAATGGCGACATGATGGCTTACGCTACAAAAGACGGCAAGTTCGGTTTTGAAGAGATGCCTTTCGGTGAGAAAGACGAACTCGTTATCGTTCTTGATAAAGTAGAAGGTAAGGAAATGGTGATAGAATACGACATCACTCCTCCAGCACAAAACGCCAAGATGCCAGAGGTGACAGCAGAGATGCGCGCTGAAAATGACCGCCGCTTCGCATACGAAGACTCATTAAGAAACGCTTATATCGCTTCATTCCCACGCGACATAAAAGATAAGGAAGTCCTTGCTTTGGTAGAGAAATCATGGGGTAACTATCAGACAATTCTCGACTTCATCGCTTACGCAGAGAAGAACGACAAACGTCAGATGGCTATTGACCTTCTTAAAGAAATAAGCGATAAAGACTTACGCGACGTCACTATGGATGTCCTCGTCGATAACCTTGATTATACAGTAGAAGGCGAAGGCGAGATATATAACGCTTATATCTTGAATCCACGCGTTTCAAGTGAGATGATAAGACCTTATAAACAAGAACTTTCAAATTATTTCGATAAGGAACAAACTGAGAAATTCAGAAACAATCCACAGGAACTCGTGGAGTGGATCGTGGCAAACATCACCACAAACAACAACGCTCGTATCATTATGTTGCCTACAAGCGTCATCAAGTCAATGGTGACAGACTATCGCTCAAGAGGAATATTCTTTGTCTCTATGGCACGTTCTCTCGGCATCGCTTCACGCATCGACCCTGTGACTGGCAAGATTCAATATCTTAAAGATAACAATTGGATTGATGTTAACTTTGAAGAAGAAGTGACAGAAGCAGTTCCAACACGTCAAGGCACTTTGATGGCTAAATACGTCCCTTCAGGAGCATTGACAGACCTTCGTTACTACACACATTTCTCTATCAAGAAGTTCAACGGCAAGAGATTCGACTTGCTCGCTTATGACGCAAAAGATCCAGGAATGGATTTCGGCGAACAATATTCAACATTGTTTGAAAACGGTCTCGCCCTCGACCCTGGTTATTATGTCATGACAACAGGAACACGTCTCTCTGACGGCAGCGTACTCGCTCGCACTACCTTCTTCAATATAGAATCTGACAAGACAACTAACATCGACTTGATTATGAGAGAACCAGAGAAAGGTCTCAGAATTATTGGTAACTTCAACGCAGAAAACAGATATATGCCAGTAGGTGAGACAGAAGACAAGAGCTTGTTGCAGACAACAGGTCGCGGCTTCTATGTACTCGGACTTTTGGATGGTGGCAGCGAGCCGACTACACACGCAATGTTAGACATCGCAGCTGTTAAGGATCAATTGGATAAATGGGGAAGAAGCTTCGTGTTCTTGTTCCAAAACGAAGAACATAAGAGAAACTTCGAACTCAAGAACTTCCAAGGTCTTCCAGAAAACCTCACCTTCGGTATCGAAGACGGTAAGATGTTGAAAGAAGTTGTAGCTAATATGAGACTTCAAAGTGAAAATCTTCCAATATTTATTGTAGCAAACACACAAAACGAGATTGTATTCATCTCACAAGGCTACACCATAGGATTGGGAGAACAGCTTATGAAGGTTATTAATGAACTTTGAACTAAGAGCTAAGAACTAAGAACTTACTCCGCGTATTTCATGTTTTACGCGGAGTTTTTTTTTATCTGCTAAAAATATTTTTCCACGAAACTGCACTAAACTTCTTGAAAAATTCCCCAACTCCTAACTCCTAATTCCTAACTCCTAACTAAAAAAAAACTTGTAGTTATGTAGTTATGTAGTCATGTAGACTTTTTTCCTATCTTTGTTTCTTCAATATGATTTAATTATGAAGAGAATCCTACTTATAATATTTGCATTTATTTCATTAAATGCTTTCTCTCAGCTTCAGGTCAAGGAAGGAAGTTTCAAGCATGTGCCTAATGCTGTGATGAATGACAAATATGATCATTTGGATGGCAACGACTTGCCGATGGCATTGATAAAGATATCTACAGAGAATATTTCTGAACAAGAACGATTACGCTTGAAGTTCCAAGGTAATCTCGCCACTCAGATAACCAAGACACCGAAGACAGGGCAGATGTGGATTTATATTTCTGCAGAAAATGCCACCTTCATCAACATCATGCACCCTGACTATGGAACCTGCAAATATTACCTCCCAGAGAAATTGTGCGATTTCTGTACATACGAGATGGTGCTGCAGTATATTGAATCAAAACCGGAATTGGGATTCCTCGCTATAAGCAGCGAACCAACAGATGCTGACATTTATATCGACGGAAAACATTACGGAAAAACCAATAATGTGATAACAGACCTCGCAGTAGGTACTCACGAACTTAAACTCGAAAAAGAAGGTTATTCTACAGTTACAAAAACTTTTGTTACGACAAAAGGCGAGACCTTGAAACTTAATGAGACATTGCAGGCTGTAGTGAATAAAAAGACATATCTCATCGTTCAGGCTGACCAGGCCGATGCCATTGTGTATATCGATGGCGAGATGTTAGGCGCAAAGGAAGCCCGTAAACTCGTTGATGATGGTTCGACTCATACCTATAAGATTGAATGTAAGTTGTATCAAGAAGAAAGCGGAACTGTTACTGTAAAAGACAAGACCGTGGTGAATAAGACATTACGTCCTGCTTTCGGCTATCTTAACATTAGCAGCACTCCAGAACAAGGCGCTAATGTCTGGGTTGACGGCGAACTCATTGGCGTCACTCCGATAAAGACCGACAAACTCGCAAGCGGCACTCATACCGTAAGAGTGATGAAAGATATGTACAAGATGAAAGAACAGTCTTTCACCGTGACCGACGGACAAACTACAAATGCCACTCTTAATATGAGCGCGAACTTTGTGATGCTGACACTGACTGTTGACACTGACGCTGACATTTATGTTGATGATGAATACAAAGGCAAAGGAAAATGGACTGGCAGACTCTCTGATGGTTCTCATATCTTTGAAGCAAGAAAAACAGGCCATAAGCCAAGTAAGAAAAGCTTGGATTTGGTGCTGGGAGAAAACAAAACCATAACGCTCGATGCACCTACACCTATAAATGGAACCATTGATATTGACTCATCTCCTATGGGAGCGACAATCTATATTGACGGAAAACATTATGGCGAAACACCAAACTATATCTCCGATATCTTGATAGGAGAACACGAACTAAAACTCACCAAACAAGGCTGTGTTGAAATAAAGAAAATTATAAATATTAAAGAAGGCGAGACCTTGACGATAAATGAGAAACTGCAAGCCAATAGCCAACAGCCAACAGCTAATAGCCAAAAAACTTCGGGGAATAATAATGTTGCAAGTGGAAAGATTAACGGCCACGAATACGTTGACCTTGGCCTAAGCGTTAAATGGGCGAACTGCAATGTTGGAGCATCTTCTCCGGAAGAATACGGAGACTATTTTGCATGGGGCGAGACAACTACAAAAAGCTATTACTCAGATTCAAACTGTCCAACCTACGGACTTAGCATTTCGCAGTTACAATCTCAAGGTTATATAGACGGTGAAGGCAATCTAACACCACAATACGATGCAGCTAAAGCCAACTGGGGCGGAGACTGGCGTATGCCGACAAAAGAAGAGATGCAAGAACTTATAGATAACTGCACATGGCAATGGACAACGCAGAATGGAGTTAAAGGTTATAAGGTTACATCTAAGTCAAACGGCAACAGCATTTTCCTTCCTGCTGCGGGTCAACGTATCGGGTCATCGCTCTACAGAGTAAACAGTGACTATTGGAGTTCTATGCCTGACGAGCGCAACGACGGCAAAGCGTACGAACTCCACTTCGATAGCGACTATCGCATCATGTACTGCTTCAACCGTTCCGGCGGTCGAAGTGTGCGCCCAGTCTTAAAATAAAAGCGAAGCGCATTCAATTTATTTGATTCATTTGATTTATTTCCGTCGGGCATTTAAGAGCCCGACGGTCGTCTAGTAATAAAATTGAAAATTGAAAGGTGAAAATGGAAAATTGGCTGTCAGCAATCAGTAGAAAATTAACTTTCAGTTTTCAATTTTCAATTTTCAACTCAAAACAGCTCCGTCAGGAGCGGCAGTTCCCAGGCAGGTGATGAAGCAC
>JAZKYV010000053.1:0-12569 GCA_045612345.1 Bacteroidales bacterium | reverse complement strand
TGTGAACTGGGCGGGAGTCGAACCCACAACCGCCTGATCCGTAGTCAGGGACTCTATCCAATTGAGCTACCAGTCCAACTGATTTCGAGTGCAAAGATACAGCTTTTTCTTAATCTGTCAACATAAAAATAAACTTTTTTTAAAATATTTTTAAATGTTTATAAGTTGTTGATTATTAAATTTATGTGTAAATAAATAAAGCTGTTTGATGCTTGTTTTTGTTAAATTGCATCAGGAAATGCACGAAATTTACATATAAAGATAAGTAAAAATATCACAAAAGCCTTTGTTTGCTACAAAATACAGATGAATTATTGTATAAAAAAAAGACGCCATTTAATAAATGACGTCTTTAACTCTTAACTCCTAATTCCTAACTCCTAACTGGAATTATTACCACTGAACAGCGTCTCTATGTAACGGCATTGTCATGCAACGTGCGCCACCGCCACCGCGTGAGAGTTCGTTGCCTTTGAAAGCAACAACGCAGTTCTTATAATCGTCAACACTAACTTTGCCTGAAGCTACGTCAGCAGCTGTCAAGACTTCAAATCCGTGTTTGTGGAGATTTTCTATTGTGTTATAGTTTCTTTCGTAACCTAATATCTTACCTGGAGCGAATGTGAAGAAGTTTGATCCGCTGTGCCATTGCTCGCGAAGCATATTGTATTCGTCGTCACCGCCACAGAAGATAGGTTCTAAGTCCATACCGAGTTTTGCGAGAGCTGCGATGAGGTTTTCTTCTTCGTAAACCTTGACTTCGCCGTTTTCGAATATTTCGTAGTGAACTGTCTTGTATTGTGGATTGAGGATGACAGGCTTGAATACCATACATTTGTTTACATCCAACAATGTGAATACCATGTCGAGGTGGATGAATGATTCTGGTTCTAATGGTAATTCTTGTGAGATGAGATGTCTGTGGTCGCCTTTGGTTTTGAGGTGTTCAACCATTGCCAAGATGCCTTCATCGCTTGTTCTTGCACCTTTACCGCTCAAGATGATGTCGTGACGTGCCATCAAGACGTCGCCGCCTTCAACTCTTCCGATTCCGTTTGGAGCGTATTGCTCGACTGGGTTGACGGTCTTTACGTCAAAGATAGGAGAGTTGTTGTAGATAGCTTGAAGGAGAATGCTTTCTCTGTCACGCACTGTTGTTGCCATCTTACTGATCATGATGTTGTCATACATAGTGAATGACGCGTCTCTCATGAAGAAGAAGTTTGGTGCAGGAGGCAAAATATATCTTTCTTTGAAGCTGTCGTTTTCGAGACCTTCAATGAATGCTTTTGCTAATTCTGTGTTTGATAATTTGTCTAACTCGTTTTTCAAGAATTCTACGTTTTCTCTCTTGCAGATTTTCTCTACGAGTTCGTGTTTCAATTCTTGGTTTTTGAGTATATCTTCAAGAAGTTCTCTAACTGTAAGGACATTAGTTACTTTTCTTAAAGTGCCTTGGAAATCTTTGTAGTCGTTATAAGCCTCACGTTGATTTAACATATCGCTGAACAAGAACTTATGAGCGTTTTCTGGTGTCATATGTTCGATTTCAGGACCTGGAGCGTGTAATAATACGTAGTTTAATTTACCAATTTCTGATTCAACACAAGGTTTTATACGTCGGGAACAATCCATAAAAATATAATTCGTGATACAATTGAAAAGTGCTTTTTTAGGCCTTTTCGATAACGTGTGCAAAGGTACGATTTTTTAGGCAAAGAAACAATCCATTAATTAAAAAAATTATTCTTCATATAAATCAATGAATTCGTAGCCGTTACCCATGGTGTCTAAAAACTTTATCAAGTCGTCTTTGCTGATGACGCATGTCGCTGTGTTGTCGTTAGGATGGAAGCTGAGTCTCTCTGATTTAAGGAGGTTTTTGTCGATATAAAGATAGACGTGATGCTCCTCGTCGTTGATGATTCCGAAAGGAGAGACGCTGCCTGGTTTCAGTCCCAGATATTTGTCCATTCTTGCTTCAGAAGCGAAACTCAACTTGCCTTGTTTCAGTCTTTGCTCAAGTTCATGGATGGCGAGTTGTTTCATGCAATCGAAAATCACGAGGTAATGTCTGTTGCCTTTATGATTTCTGAAAAACAAGTTCTTGCAATGTGTCGAGTCGAACTCTTTCCAGTAGTTGAGTGCTTCTTCAATGGTAGGAATCGGAGGGTGGAAGTGAATGTCGAAAGGTATCTCCAACTCGTTTAATTTATCTACTACTTTCTGTTGTCTTTCTGATAGTTCCATTTTTTTAAAAACTAGTAGAGACGCATCAATATATCCTGCAATAAAACATATTGATACGTCTCATAAATTATATTCATTCAATTATCTATAAGAGACGCATCAATGTTTGTTAATATGCAGGAAACATTGGTACGTCTCTACATTTTTATTTATTAAAAATATCCTTTATTCCACCAAGTGAAGCGAGCATGTTTGATGCTTCGTATGGCATGTAGATGGTCTTGTTGTCTTTACCACTGACCATTTGTTCCAATGTTTGGATGTATTTGGTTGCCAAGAGGTAAGATGCTGGATCTGTCTTGGTGTTCTTGATTGCTTCTGCTATCATAGCAATTGCTTGTGACTCGGCTTCTGCTTGTAAGATCTTTGCCTTGGCTTCGCCTTCTGCCTTGAGGAGAACTGCTGCCTTTTCTGCTTCAGCATTGTTGATTTGTGAAGTCTTTTCGCCTTCTGACTTGAGGATAGCAGATGTTTTTTCACCTTCTGCCTTCAGGATTTCAGCGCGTCTGTTACGTTCTGCCTGCATTTGTTTTTCCATAGCGATACGTACTGACTCAGGAGGTGTGATGTCTTGTAACTCAACGCGGTTTACCTTAACGCCCCATTTGTTTGTAGCGTCGTCCAACACGGCGCGTAACTTTGCGTTGATGGTGTCGCGTGATGTCAAAGTCTCGTCTAACTCCAACTCGCCGATGACGTTGCGTAATGTTGTCTGAGTGAGCTTCTCGATAGCGACAGGAAGGTTTTCAATCTCGTATACTGATTTGATTGGATCTACTATCTGGAAATATAAAAGGGCATTGATTTCTGTTGTTACGTTATCTTTGGTAATAACATTTTGTTTTGGGAAATCGTAGACTTGCTCTCTGAGGTCTATGCTGTTTGTCATATGTGATCTGCCTCTTTGGTCTCTTACCGCTATCATTTTAGGACGGTCGATGATAGGCCAGATGATGTTCAGACCTGCTGGAAGTACGCCGTGGAACTTACCTAATCGTTCAATGACTTTTGTCTCTGATTGTGGAACTACTTTCAATCCATTCAATGCAAAAATGATGACAATGAATGCTATGATTCCGAAGATGATTAATGAGCCCATAGTAATTATTTTTTAACGGTTAATATAATGCTTTCATTTGATAATATCGTGACTTTTTCTCCGACTTCAGCTTCGCCGTCGTCTTCGAGACGTGCCTTCCAGTCGTCGCCGTCAATCTTGACGCGTCCGTATCCGTCTTTCTCGATTTTTTCTGTGACTACAGCCTTGCGGCCGATGAGGTTGTCCATGTTTGTCGTTACGGTAGTTTTGGATTTCTTGTCCATAAGTTTCAAGACGAAAGGACGGATGAAGATGAATGCTAGGAATGTTCCTATAGCAAACAATCCGACTTGCCATGAGATTGACAATTCAAATGCTGAACCTACTGCAGAAAATAAACATCCTACTGACAGACAAGCGATAGCGAAACCGCTAGTGCAGATTTCAATGATGAAGAATAAAAGGGCTGCGATGACCCAATAATGCCAAATTTCCATAATGTATTAGTTTAATTTTTTTAATGTAGGGACACATCAAATGTGTCCAAAAGTCTATCGCAAATTTAAAATAAAAATGTTGAAAAAACAATGGGAAAATTAAACTAAGAACTAAGGCTTTTGAACCAAGAACTTTTCGGTCGCTGATTTGGCGTCATTGATGTGTCTCAACGATGATATTTGACGTGATAATCAGGTCCGAAGTCTGAAGTCCGAGCTTCGCAAAGGATGCCGCTTCAATCCCTAACGCTTTTTTTAGAACTCTAGAACTATAGAATTCTAGAACTCTAAAATTCTAAAGTTCTAAAATTCTAGAGTTTTAAAGTTCTACTAGTATAAGATTCCTCGCATTTCAAAAGGTCTTCTGGTGTTCCTTCAAAGACGAGTTTTCCTCCTTTGTCGCCGCCTTCTGGTCCAAGGTCGATGATCCAGTCTGCTACCTTGATGACGTCAGGGTCGTGTTCGATGACGATGAGGGAATGTCCATTATTAATTAATGCTTCAAAGGCTTTTAACAGCTTGTTGATGTCGTGGAAATGAAGTCCCGTTGTCGGTTCGTCGAATATAAATAAGGTAGGCTTTTCGTTGGTGCCGTTTATCAAGAAAGAGGCGAGCTTGATACGTTGTGCTTCACCGCCACTCAATGTGGATGATGGCTGTCCCGCTTGGAGATAGCCGAGTCCTACGTCTTGTAAAGGCTTCATCTTCGCAATGATACGTTCGATGATAGTCTTGAATTCGCCTTCTTTGTTTTCTTCGAAGAAGTTCACGACTTCATCGATGCTCATATTCAAGACGTCGCTGATGCTTTTGCCTTTGTATTTGATTTCCAAGGCGTCTTCTTTGTAACGGCTTCCGTTGCAGACGTCGCACTTTAAATAAATGTCTGCCATGAACTGCATCTCGACTTTCAAGGTGCCGCTGCCCTGACAGTTGTCGCAGCGTCCGCCTGCCACGTTGAATGAGAAGTATCCAGGTTTCAAGCCGCGGTTCTTGGCGAGTTTCTGCTCAGCGAAAAGCTGGCGTATGTCATCAAATGCCTTGACGTAAGTGACAGGATTTGAACGCGATGACTTTTCTATCGGATTCTGGTTGATGTATTCAACGGATTGTATCGCCATCAGACTGCCTTGTATCTTGCCGAAAGAACCGATCTTTTCTGCGCTTCCTTCAAAGTGTTTCTTCAATGACTTGTAAATGATGTCGTTGACCAAAGTGGATTTGCCGGAGCCACTGACGCCGGTCACGACTGTCAATATATTTAAAGGTATCTTGATATCTATGTTTTTCAAGTTGTGTTCCATGCAACCGACAAACTCGATGGCGTTGTTCCACTTGCGACGTCGTGTCGGGACCGGGATTTTCTTCTCTCCTGAGATATATTTTGCCGTCATAGATGTAGAGACGTCACCCCCGTGGCGTCTCGAATCGTCATTATTATGGCGACCTGGATTTGTCATATCCTCAATCGTTCCTTCAAAAACGACCTCGCCGCCATTGACGCCTGCGTAAGGTCCTATATCTATAATGTGGTCTGCCGCGCGTATTATCTCTTCGTCGTGCTCTACGACAATGACGGTATTTCCGATGTCGCGTAATCTTCTTAAGACCTTGATGAGACGTTGTGTGTCGCGTGAGTGAAGTCCGATGCTTGGCTCATCTAATATATAGGTGGAACTGACGAGGCAGCTGCCTAATGATGTCGCGAGGTTGATTCTCTGTGACTCGCCGCCGGATAATGTGTTGGCAGCACGGTTTAATGTGAGATATTCTAATCCTACTTCAATCAGGAAGTTTAGACGGTTACGAATCTCTGTCAAGAGACGTTCTGCTATGTCTTGTTCTGCTTTTGTCAAAGTGATATTGTCGAAGAATGTCTTTAAATCTAACAACGACATCTCGCATAATTCTGTGATGCTCTTGCCGTTTATCTTGACATAACTTGATTCTTTTCTGAGGCGTAATCCGTTGCATTCAGGACATGTGGTCTTGCCACGATAGCGTGAGAGCATTACACGATATTGAATCTTATATGATTGTGCTTCAATTTCTTTGAAGAAGTCTTCTATGCCTCCGAAATATTTGTTTCCTTTCCAAAGAAGGTCTTTTTGTTCTTGTGTTAATTCATAATAAGGTTTATGAATTGGGAAGTCGAAATGGCGTGCATTCTTGACTAATAAGTCTCTCCACGCGCTCATCTTATCTCCGCGCCAGCAAGCGACAGCGTTGTCGTAAATCGATAATGACTTATCAGGAATGACGAGGTCTGGGTCGATGCCGATGATGTTACCGAATCCTTCGCATTTTGGACAAGCTCCATAAGGGTTGTTAAATGAGAAGAGGTGTGTCGTCGGTGTCTCGAATGTTATTCCGTCTGCTTCAAAACGTGACGAGAAAAGATGTTCGTTACGATTGTCGCCATCATCGACGAGGATGATACAGCTGTCGTTTCCTTCATAGAAAGCGGTCTGTACAGAGTCGGAAATCTGTGGAATGGATTCAGAAGTCTTGTCGTTGACTTTCATTCTGTCAATCAGAATTCTGACATTATTAATATTGTCGAAGTTTTTCTCTTTGAGATAATCTTCTATTCTCACCATTTTATTGTCGATGAGAAGACGGTTGAAGCCTTGTTGAAGCAAGATGTTGAAATGCTCGTCGGCCTTTCTTCCTTCAGGAATTATTATAGGTGACAAGATATATACGGCGCGACCTTTTTGTTCAAGGATGAAGTCGATCACGTCGTTGATCTGATGACGTTTCACCTCGACGCCTGAGATAGGAGAGAAGGTGCGACCGATTCTTGCGTAAAGAAGCTTGAGATACTCATAAATTTCGGTGCTTGTTCCTACCGTAGAGCGAGGGTTGCTTGAGTTGACTTTCTGCTCGATGGCGATGGCTGGAGAGAGACCGGAAATGAGGTCGACATCTGGTTTCGTCATACGGCCTAAAAACTGTCTTGCGTATGCGCTAAGACTCTCCACATAACGGCGCTGACCTTCGGCATAAATCGTGTCGAAAGCCAACGATGATTTGCCTGAACCAGACAATCCCGTTATGACGACGAATTTGTTTTTAGGAATGCTTAAACTGATGTTTTTTAAGTTGTTAACCCTTGCACCTTGTATGTCGATATATTCTAGCTTCTTCATTTTGCCTGAAAAAATATGTCCTTGAAAAAATTGCACGAATTTACAAAAAAAAGTTTGTTCGTAAAGAAAAGATTATTATATTTGCAGAACTTTATACGCTTGTATAATTAAATTATTGTATAACTAAAAAATAGGAGACGCTCTATCGAATAAACTTTACTCTTAATACTTAAATAAGAGATAAAATGTTAGAAATATTAAACGACAAAGAATTAGTCGAGAGTTACAAAAATGGTAACGTCGCTAGTTTTGAATTGTTAGTTGAGCGTCATCAAAATAAGGTTTTTTCATACATCTTAATGCTTGTCAAGGACAGACAGCTCGCTGATGATATTTTCCAAGATACATTCTTAAAGATTATCCGTACCATCAAGGCAGGTGCGTATAAAGAAGAAGGTAAGTTTATACAATTCGCGATGAGAATCGCTCATAATCTCGTCATCGATCATTTCCGTAAATCCAACAGACTTCCGATAGTGGATTCAGTCAATAAGGATTATGATATCGTTGATCACGCTAGACATTACGAACCTTCCATAGAGGATTCGATGATTACAGAGCAGGTCTATGGTGATTTGCGCAAGATGATAGAACTTTTGCCTGACGAACAGAAGGAAGTCTTGAACATGCGTATGTATGCTGACATGTCTTTCAAAGAGATCGCCGACGCTACTAACGTAAGCATTAACACGGCTTTAGGAAGAATGCGTTACGCTCTTATCAACCTTAGAAAAATGGCAAAAGAGAACAATTTGACATTAGCCTTAAATAATTTTTGATATTCATAAAATAAAGTGAGATTTTGTTGCGTTAGGTAGGCGTATTACGAATTAAAAATATGCCTATGGATATAAAATCTACACTTTATTTTACAACAGAGAACACATTAGAAAACCAAATCAGAAAGAGTCTCAAAGAGACTTACTCAAACGAGAAACCAAGCAAGAAAGCCTTGAACGCGATAATGAGCTTCGCAGCATCATACGATTGCGTGAATACTAAAATCGGTAAGGTTGAGATGATGTTTAATTAAAGTTGCAAAGACACAAAGTCGCAAAGTATATGACTCTGTGTCTTTGTGTCTTTATGTCTCTGAGTCTTTGAATATGAGCCGCGGGTTTGTAAAAGAGGGCGACCAGGAAGAGGTTCCTATGGTTTTGCCGAGGGCGTTCTTGCCAAAGAATGTTCCTAATTATGTCACTGAAGAAGGTCTGAAACTGCTTCAGGAAGAGATGCTTGCGTTGAAGCATGAAAGAGCTTCCGCAGGTTCCAACTATGTCCATAAAAACTATATCGATGCCAAGATAAATCTGTTGAGCGAGCGACTTAACAGCGCAGTCCTGCTTGATGTTAAAAACAAAAAAGGCGACGCTGATGTCGTGAGTTTCGGATCTTATGTGAAGTTCAACGATAAGGTTGTTCGTATCGTCGGCGTTGACGAAGCAGACGCCTCCAAAGGACTTATCTCGTTTGTGTCTCCAATCGCTAAAGCATTGATAGGAAAGAAGCAAGGAGATAGAGTAGAAGTGAAACTTCCGCGAGGAGTTGAAACTGTTGAAATACAAGGCGTTTTTGAAAGCTACGAGCTGCGGACTATGAGCCGTGAACCTGAAGTTAGAAAGGTTAAAAATATATCTTCAAAAACAGAAGGTAAACATACGGTTATTCAAAACCCACAACCAATCGCCAATGGCCCAATGTTAACAGCCAAAAGCCCAAAGCCAACGGCTAACAGCCAAAAGCCAAAGTTCAAGGTCGAGAATAATCCCACAGATTTTCTTCCAATCGTAAATGATCGAGGAAATATTGTAGGTCGTGCTCTTTATTGTGAGATTCATAACGGTAATAAGGTGCTGCATCCTGCTGTGCATCTAATTGTTTTTAATTCAAAGAATGAAACGGTGGCGAAATACTGCTGGCATGTCGCATTTGGAGAAACGCCGGAAATGACATTGAAACGCCGAATTCCTGAAGTTACGTCAGAATCTATAAAACCGAAGTTTAAGAAACAATACATTCGTGAAGATAAGAATGAGAAGGAGTTGGTTTCGGTTTTTACAGTTGTTTGTGACGGCGATATGTTATCATCGCCAGAAGACATGGAATATGAAGCGATGTTTGAGAAGGATTGAGATGTGTAAAAGTATGACTCTTGTAAAAAAAAAAACTAATAAATAAATATATTCTAAGAGAAAATTGTTATATTTGCAATGATGTAATTTTCATACTTTTATGAATAGTGTAACAGCAAATAATATTATTCCAGTTATCCGAAAATATTTTGCAACGCTTCCGGTTGTAAAGGCATGGTTGTTTGGTTCTTATTCGCGAGGAGAAGAAACGCCTGAAAGTGATGTGGATATAATGGTTGCTTTTGACAAAGACGCAAAGATAAGTCTTTTCAATTATGCTGGCATTATTTGTAAATTGGAAAGTTTGCTCAATCATAAAGTGGATTTAGTTGAAGAGGGAACATTATTGCCATTTGCGCAACAAACAGTCAATGAAGATAAAATCTTAATTTATGAGAGAGGTAATTAGGGATAAGGGACGTATAGAGCATATGTTGTCCGCTATCGGCAATGTTGAAGAATTTACAAAAGATATCACACTAGATGATTTTGTGAATAGTAAGATTATATTTTACGCTGTTGTCAAAAATATTGAGATAGTGGGAGAGGCAACCTATATGTTGACAGATGAGTTTAAAAACTCTCATCAGTCAATCCCTTGGCAGGTTATTGAAAAAATGCGTCATGTTTTAGTTCATGGTTACTATACTATTTCTCCTGAAAAAGTGTGGGAAACGGTTCGAAATGATTTGCCAATATTAAAGGAGCAACTTCTTGGATTGTTATGAAAAATCAATAAGTGCTAAAACAGCTTGATTCAGAGATATTATTAAAGAGATTCCATTCGTTGGGGTCTCTTTTTTGTTGTTTTAATTTATTTTTGCATATAAATGTTAAGATAATGGGGTGAAAATCCTAATGTTTATTTTGATTAAAAAATCCTTAAAAACAAGCATTAAGACTTTTTTTACACTTAGTTAATAATTTTATAATAAATGCTTTAATTATTCGAGAAAAAAAGTTAAATTTGCGCTTCGATGTAAATGGGAAAATTAATCAAAATAAACATATATGAATAAGCAAATAACATTAGAAGAAGCCGTTGCAAAAGTACATGATGGTATGACAATTATGTTTGCCGGATTCCTCGGAGTAGGTAGTGCAGTTCAAATCATTGACGCTATCGTTGAAAAAGGCGTTAAAGATCTTACTATTATTGCAAATGACACAGCATACGACAATGTCGCTCACGGCAAGCTCGTCGCTAACCACCAAGTGAAGAAAGCCATCGTTTCACATACAGGAACCAATAAAGAAACCGCTGCTCAAAAGAACGCAGGCACTCTCGAAGTCGAATACGTACCACAAGGCACACTCGCAGAACGTATCAGAGCTTACGGCGCAGGTCTCGGCGGAGTGCTTACTCCAACAGGCTTGGGAACAATGATTCAAGAAGGCAAGCAAATCGTTAATGTCGACGGTAAAGACTACATCTTGGAAAAACCTTTGAAAGCCGACATCGCATTCTTGCGCGCTAACATCGTTGACGAAGACGGTAACATGGTATTCCTCGGAACATCACAAAACTTCAATCCTCTCATGGCAATGGCAGCTGACTATGTAGTCGTTGAAGCTGAGAAAATCGTCAAGAGAGGCGAAATCGCTCCAGAACAAATCCACGCTTCTGGTATCTTCGTTGATGGAATTTATTTAGAAAAATAATTAAAAATTAAAATATTGTGGACAAAGACTGTTGACTGTAGTCTGTTGTCCGTTGACTTAAAAAATATATATAAAATGGAAAAAGAATATAGATCACTTATTAGATTGCGTATGAGTGCAAAAGACGCTCATTACGGCGGTAACTTGGTTGACGGTGCTCACATGGTACACCTCTTCGGCGATGTTGCAACAGAATTGTTAATCATGACAGACGGCGACGAAGGTCTCTTCTGCGCATACGACAATATCGAATTCTTGGCTCCAGTTTACGCTGGCGACTATATTGAAGCAGAAGGCTGGGTTACAAAAATCGGTAACACTTCACGCAAGATGGAATTCGTGGCACGCAAAGTCATCATCCCACGTCCAGACATCTCTGACTCAGCAGCTGACGTATTGCCAGAACCAATCATCGTTTGCCGTGCTAGCGGTACATGCGTAGTTCCAAAACAATGTCAAAGAATTGAAAGATAAAAATATTACACTATGGAAAAACTCATCATCACTGCTGCTATCTGCGGCGCTGAAGTAACTAAAGAACAAAACCCTGCTGTTCCTTATACAGTAGAGGAAATCGTGAGAGAAGCTAAGTCAGCCGTTGACGCTGGCGCTGCTATCGTTCACCTTCACGTTCGTTTCGACGACGGCACTCCAACACAAAACGCTGCTCGTTTCCAAGAATGCGAAGAAGCTATCTACAAAGCTTGTCCTAACGTCATCTTGATTCCTTCAACAGGCGGTGCTGTCGGCATGACACCAGACGAACGTCTCCAATCAACAGACACAAACCCACTTCCTGAAATGGCAACATTGGACTGCGGTACATGTAACTTCGGCGATGAAATCTTCGACAACACAATGCCAACAATGCGTGCTTTCGGCAAACGTATGTTAGAACGCGGCATCAAGCCAGAATACGAATGCTTCGAAATGGGTCACATCGACACCATCTTAAATATGGCTCGTAAAGGTGAAGTGCCTGCTGCTCCAATGCAGTTCAACTTCGTCCTTGGCGTTCCAGGCTGTACACCTGCTACAGTAGCTAACCTCTGCTGGATGGTCAACGCTATCCCTGCTGGCTCAACATGGACAGCAACAGGTATCGGCCGTCACGCTTTCCCAATCGCAGCAGCAGCTATCGCAATGGGCGGTAACGTAAGAGTCGGTTTCGAAGACAACTTATATCTCTCAAGAGGCGTCCTCGCTAAGTCAAACGGCGAACTCGTTGCTAAGGTCGTTCGTCTCGCTAAAGAACTCGGCCGTGAAGTAGCTACTTCAGACGAAGCAAGAGAAATCTTAGGACTTAAACCAAGAAAATAATATATGCTTAGAGCTATGAGCTTCGAGCATCGGGCTTTTCGAACTGCTCATAACTCACGGCTCATTGCTCACAGCAAGAAAATAATAACCACTAAACACTAAATACTATGCAAAAGAAAGGTAACAAATACGGAACTCACCGCGTGATTGAACCAGTTGGCGTTCTTCCACAACCAGCTAACAAACTCGATAACAATATGGACGAGATTTGGGATAACGAAATCCTCATCGACGTTCAAACATTAAATATCGACTCAGCATCTTTCACAGATATCTACAACTATGCAACACAACAAGCTGGCGAAGGCGCAAGCGAAGAACGCATACTTGAAGAAGTTAAGAAAGAAATGTTACTCAACGTTGAGTTACAAGGTAAACACCGTAACCGTCGTACAGGTTCAGGCGGTATGTTACTCGGTAAGGTAGAAAAGATCGGTGACGCTTTGAAAGGCAAAATCGACTTGCAAGAAGGCGATCGTATCGCAACATTGGTTTCATTGTCATTGACTCCACTTCG
>JAZKYV010000052.1:0-17298 GCA_045612345.1 Bacteroidales bacterium | reverse complement strand
CAAGAAATATCTTCTATCATTTGGACTTGTCACCAATTCTGGAAATCTCACTAATGCAGGAGCTTTGTTCGCAGATGATTGTCCTTTGTGGCAGTCTCGTTTGTATTGCACTCGATGGGATGGAAAAGCAAAAGGCGATGCTATCAACGATGCAGAGTTTACGGGCAATGTACTAATGTTGCTTCGTGAGGCGATGAACTTTGTAAAATCAAATACTAAAAAAGGTTGGGAAAAATTACCCAATGGGCGTAAAAACAAACCTGAGTATGCAGAACGTGCGGTTCTCGAAGCAATGGTCAATCATTTTATACATCGCGACTATACCGTGATGGGTGGTGAAGTGCATCTTGACATTTATGACGACCGCCTGACTGTTACATCTCCTGGCGGAATGTATAATGGAATGCTTATTCAGGACCTTGATATTGCAGACGTTTCTTCGGAAAGACGAAATCCTATACTCGCAAATGTAATGGCTCAACTTGATTATATGGAGAAAAGAGGAAGTGGTCTCACTCGTATATGCAATGAAACTCAAGCTTTGGATGGATACAAAGATGAGTTAAAACCCGTATTCAAGTCCACTCCAACACAATTTCAGACTATAATTTTTGCATCAACCGACAAACATAATGTCGGAGACATGTCGGAGACAAAACTGACTGAACGTCAACTAAAAATACTCAATCTAATTAAAGAAACACCGACAATCTCAGCCAAACAAATGTCGGAGACTTTGTCGGTGTCTCCTCGCACTATAGAGCGTGATCTTTCTCTGATGAAAAAGGCAGGAACTCTAAAACGTGAAGGTAAGGACAATAATGGTGTGTGGATTATTTTAGGATGATTGTTAAAATAAAATCCTCAATATCCGCAGGTGAGGAAATGGGGATTTGGAGGAGTTTGCGGCACTTCATGGAAAGAAGCGCAGACTATCGTCGTAAAAGACGTCCATGAATTTCCAGGACATATTGCTTGCAGCAGCGCATCACAGAGTGAAATTGTCGTACCGATATTTAAAGAAAATCAAGTTATTGCCGTCTTGGATATCGACAGCGAGAATCTCGCCACCTTTGATGAGACTGACAAAGAATGGCTGGAAAAAACAGCGAAACTGTTTTAAAAAAACTCAAAATCTCAGAATTTCAAAACCTCAGAATCTTAGAACAAACGGTTTAGAAGCCAATTCCCCAATGCACTCCAATACAATCTGTTGCTAACAATGGACCGAAGAAGATATGAATATTTTTATAGAATCTGACACGGAATCCTGGCTGCCATAATCCTTCAAACAATATATCACCGACCTCATCCGAAATTCTATAGATATTTCCATCAGGTGTTTCTTGGTATCCACCATTAATTTTATACACCCAACCCATACCAAAACTCAAATCGTTGTAAAATGCAAAAATCTTTCGTGATCCCAAATGCCAGTATCTGCGAAATGAAATACCTGTCCTTATTGAATGTATATGAGCTGGAACATGATCTATCCATTCATTTCCCTGTCCGAAATACAAGGCAAAAGAACGCTTTTCATCCACCCTTATGCCACCTGTAACCATCCATCTACCTGTAAAAAAACCGCCAGATTCCCTTAAAGTAAACTCCGGTTTCCATTCTTTCATTCCTTCTTTAGAGAATGCGTACTTCCATCCATTTGCCCATCCTGATTGTGTTTCCTGAGCATTGACAATGCCTGATGCAAAAAACAAGCACATAAATAGAGAGATTACCAAACGTTTCATAGCTAAATTTTTAATGTAATACGTCTCAAAATTATAAAATTTTCTCAAACAAACAAACAAACAAACAACAAAAAAGAGCGTACAAACAAATTTTGTTCATACGCTCTCTTTGATTTTCAATGGTTTACAAGGTTACAAACCATTATTTTTTCTTAATATTCATCTTCGTGAAAAAGGTTTACTTATATTGATTAATAATATTTTACAAACTTCATACAAGTAATATACAATCATATTTTGTGCTAAAAAGGGTTAAAACGATACACAAAGACAATCTCAATACTTTCATAAAATCCAATTAAACAAATAACCTGATATTACTATCAATAATGTAACCACACCAAAGAAAATTGCTATAAGTCTCCATGTCATTACTTTTTTAAGCATTGTTGCTTCTGGGACAGAGAGTCCTATAACAGCCATCATAAATGCGATAGCTGTACCAAGCGGAATTCCTTTTGCCACAAACACTTCAACGATAGGGACAATACTTGCAGGATTGGCGTACATCGGAACTGCCAAAACAACAGCCAATGGTACACCCCACCAATTTTCAGCAGATAAAAAGCGTTCAAAAAATCCTTCAGGGATATAGCCATGCATCGTTGCGCCAATACCTATACCTACTATAATATATATCAAAACGCCTCGTACAATACCCCAAGAATCACGAGTAATGGTAGGCAATCGTTTCACGAAAGGCGTTTTCTCCGATTCCCAAATTTCACTTTGTTTATTTGATTGTTGCTGCGCTTTCTTAACCCAATCGCTCAAATATGGTTCAAGACGCATTTTTCCTAAAATAAAACCAGCAATCATCGACAACACCGTGCCACTTACTATATAAATAAGCGTCGCTTTTACGCCAAATATGCCAAGAAACATTGCTACTGCAACTTCACTGACAAGCGGAGACGCAATCAAGAAAGTAAGAGTAACGCCTAACGGAATTCCACCTTTTACAAATCCGATAAACAAAGGAACTGATGAGCATGAACAGAATGGTGTTATGCCTCCAAATAATGCAGCCATAAAATAATCCAAACCGTAAAGTTTGTGCGTTGTGAGAAACTGACGTAACCTTTCTATCGGAAAATATGCATTGATGATTCCCATCACGAAACTAATGACAAAGAGTAATATAACAATCTTTATAGTATCGTAAAAAAAGAAATTAACCGCAATCCCGAATGAGGTGGCTGCATCTAATCCGAAGATGCCATAAACCAACCAATCTGCAAATTTTTGTATCATAATCCCAAAAGTTGTTTAAGTTCTTTTTCCGATGGAACATATCCTTTAACCTTGACTTCACCATCAATGACAACAGCAGGTGTTGTTAGGATATTGTAATTCATAATCTCAATAATATCATCAACTTTGATTAGTTCTGCATTGATATTATTATCTTTAATAAATTTTTCAATTACGTTATAAGTTGTCTTACATTTAGAACAACCAGGTCCTAATACTTTAATTTCCATAGTTTTATAAATAAATTGTTATACAATAATAAATTCCGATTAACATAAAAAGTAAGCTGATTATAATATTTAGATATTTCTGAATTTTTTGTATCTGTCCATAAACTTTACCTATCTGTTCCGCACTGAAAGCTAAAATCCAAGCTACTACCAAAACAGGCAAAGCCGTAGCAATAGCAAATATTATAGGCAACAAATAACCCATTGTTACTGATGCCGAAAGCGGTATAAGCATACCAAAATAGAAAATACCACTCGAAGGGCAGAATGTTAAAGAGAATAATATACCGAGTAAAAAAGCTCCCCAACTTCCTCTTTTTGCAACATTCTCTCCATCACTTTTCAAGACAAATGATGGCAATCTTAATTTATTGCTAAATAGCATAAGAATACCTATCAACAAAAGCGCAGGTCCTATTATCATTTCTCCATATTTGCCAATAAACTTTTGTAATCCGAAGAAACTCGAACCGCCTTTTATTATGACAATCAAGATTATGCCTAAAAGTGTATATGCAACAACTCTACCCAATGTATATAGAATCCCATTAAAGAAAACTCTTTTTCTGTTTTCTATATCTCTGCCGATAAACCCAATGGCAGCGATATTTGTCGCTAAAGGACAAGGTGACATTGCTGTTATTAAACCCAACAGGAATGCAGTTATAATAGGCGTTGAACTGCTTTCCAATAATGTTTGCAATAATTCCATAAACTATTTTCCATTTAATAAACCGTTAATCTTTTCAGTAAGTCCTTTTTTAAATTCTTCAGGTTTGTTTAGTGCATTGGCAAAGGCAAATTTTGTCATATCATTGACTTGCTCTTTCCTACCTTCAATTTTATTAACAAAAAGAGATGACCATGCCACTTCAAAATGATCAGCAAGAGCTTCACCGTCTTTTGTGGTAATATCAACAATTTTAAATACTACAGTTCCATCTGCCACTTGCGATGAAAATTGTTCGTTAACAACTTCTTGCGACAATTTTTCTATGGCATTACATGTAACACAACGTTTTTTGCCATGAAAATAAATCACTTCTACCAATTCTTTGTTTGATGAAGTTGTTTGTGCATAAACTGTTGACATTGACAATAATGCAACAATAAATACAATTAGTTTTAATGCTTTCTGTTTCATAATTAATACCTTTTTTTAAGATTTATGTTATAAATGATTTTAGTTTGTAATGCCCATTTATTCGACATTTGAATACTCATGACTTTACGCCATATCGGAATCTCAACAAAGCACGCCAACTGCCACTGTTTTGACAACTTATACATTAAAGAAGGTGTGATTCTGAGAAGATTATATTTCGTTCCAACAAGTATTTCTCCACGACTCTTTGCTCTGTCTTGAAACTCGTATGCCAACTGCAATCCAAGCGATAAGTTTTCCGTAGAACGATGAAATGCTGAAACATTGAAATAGAACAAGTCACCATATTGATAGTCGAAGTTATTTGAGATAATCCGCTGTGCATATTCATATAATCCGTAAGCTGTTAAATACCAACGCTGCGAAACATTGCTATAAAATGAAAATCCTGCGCTGTACTTAAAGCTACCAGAGGAAGGCTGCATTGAAATAGGCAGTTTTACACCTTCGCTTTCGCAATCAAATTTTCCTATTGGAAATTTCACAATCACAAAAGGTGTCAATTCTATTCCTCTTTGCAAGTCACGGAATATCATATAACTAAGATTAAGTGCGAAATCACCAATACCCGAAGCTGCGGCATCAGGTATATTTTCGTTGATAAAATTTTCTTTCTTTTGTATGTAATAACCCAATTGTCCTTGAATTGTTAATCTATTTGTGACGCCATATCCGACACCTAAATTCATAAAGTCATATTTGGCATATTTAAGTTTGCCTAAGAAATCGAAGTCTGATACTTCAGAACCTTCATAATAAGTATCAGTTTTACTATGTCGATAATCAAATGATATTTGAAGGTTTTTTCTGCTAATGCTTTGATCTACATTTGAAATAGAAATAGGATTACCTGCGCCACAGCATTGGGCATTTAGTTTTAGGTAACTTAAACTTAGAACTAATATTAAAATGTATTTTATTTTATCCATTGTTTTAAAATATAAACGTTAGTGTCTTTGGTATAAGCACCGAATGAATTTGAAACCGTACAACCTACTGTAAGCCATCCCGTACAAGTTGGACATCCCCAAAAGTACGCTGTGCTTGGGTCATCTTTTTTGGAGACAAGAGAACCCCCGTTTTTCTGCCATTTATACTGCAAATCTTCACCTTCTGCGATGGCTTTTAACACGATGGTGTCAAACATCAGTGCAGTATCTTTTGAAACACTTAGTTCTTTGAATCTTATGCTTTCAGTAGGGATGTCATCCATATCCTCATAATATTCTCTATCGCAACTTGCGAAAAGAATTGAAAGCAATGCTAATGTCAGATAGATGTTTTTCATACATTTTTATTTTTTGTTTGTAATTCGTAAAACAACGAACAATATTTTTAAAAAAAAGTGCTGTTATTGACAGCAGCCTTTCTTACAAGAACATTGTTCAAAAAATTCATTAAACAATTCTTGTGCTAATTTCCAATTTTCACGATTGATACAATATTTAACTTTAGGAGCTTCTATCTCGCCTTGAATAAGTCCTGCTTCTTTTAGTTCTTTTAGATGTTGAGAAACAGTAGCTTTAGCAATAGGTAGTTCTTCGTGAATATCTCCAAAATAACAAGTCTCTTGATTGGCAAGAAACTGAAGTATGGCGACTCTTGTCGGATGTCCCATTGCTTTGGCATAGCGAGCTATTTTCTCTTGTTTATTTATATCAGTCATGATTCAAAATATTGTTCGCAAAATTACGAATAGTTTTTTATTATGCAAGAAAAAATTGTAAAATTTTTAAAATTAAAAAAGCAGCCTTACAGCTGCTTTTTTATCTTCTTAATATTCATCTTCATTGAAAAAGAAATCATCCTTTGTTGGATAATCTGGCCAAATATCTTCGATTCTTTCGTAAATCTCGCCTTCGTCTTCTATCTCTGAAAGATTTTCAATAACTTCTTGTGGTAAACCAACTCTCATCGCCCATTCCAACAATTCATCTTTTGTTGCTGGCCATGGAGCGTCTTCCATCTTTGATGCTAATTCTAATGTCCAATACATTTTTCTGTGGTTTTAAAATTCAGTCGCAAAATTAATACTTATATATATATAAAGTCAAGTCTTTTTTTAAATATTTTCAAAAAAACTCATTTCATTGGTTTCCATGGCTTTTCATCAACGCCAGCTCTCTTCATGAAAAGTCGTGACAAGACGAAAAAATAGTCGGAAAGACGGTTTACAAACTTCCTTATATTCTCGTCAACCTCATATTCTCTGCCCATTCGCACAAGGTTACGTTCGGCTCTTCTACATACCGTTCTGCAGACATGTGCCTTCGATGACAAAATGTTACCTCCTGGTATGACAAGATACTTCAAAGGATCCAACTGCGCATTTACCGCATCGATTTCGTTTTCTAAAAACTTAACATCATCTTCTGTCAAGCGTGGAATGTATTTCGACATCTCCGTTGCCTGTTGGTCTTCTAATGCCAAACATGATTCCAAAATCAAAAGACTATTCTGGATCCTGTCCATCACTTCTAGCTCATGTGCATCAACACCTTCTGAATCACCAAGCACAGCAACGAATGCACTTAATTCATCGAATGTACCGTAAGTCTCAAGACGAATGTCATCCTTGTTAACACGAGTGCCACCTATTAATGATGTGGTGCCTTTATCTCCAGTTTTTGTGTATATCATGGTTTAAAGTTTTTCTGAGTTTCTGAGATTCTGAGTTTTTAACTTCTAAAATCTCAACACAAAGTGTTGTTTCTCTTTTCTTTCCATTTTGAAAATAATCCCGAAATGATAGCAGTCTATCGTCAGTTTTGCATCTTCACTGCCAATCATTTCTTCCCATTCTCTTTCTTTTTCTTTATCAGTATGAATATCTTCCTTAACAATAAAAGCATCATTTTCCTTAAAGACATCTTTCTTTGATAACAGAAAAACGCTCAGTTTATTATGCAGTTCCTCTCTCCAATTTTCATGAGTTATTTTTTCCAAAACTTCTTCATAAAAATCGTAAACGAAAGGCGAATGCAACCTGAATTTTCCCTGCGACTTCAAGCGATATTTTAAAAAAGAAAACACCTTTATATTAATTGTAAATTAAAGAGACGCCACAGGAGTGACGTCTCTACATAATTATTTAACGTTTTCTACTGATTTAATCTCTGGAAGAATACTTTTGATAGTTTTTTCAATACCGTTTTTAAGAGTTCTTGTGCTATGAGGGCAGCTTCCGCATGCGCCTGTCAATTCCACCAAGACAACCATATCGTCGGTAAGGTCAACGAACTCAACGCCACCGCCATCGGCTGCGAGATAAGGTCTCACCTGAACGAGGATATTTTGAATTTTTTGTATTAACTCTTGCTTTTCCATAATCAGAACTTTTCAACGATTTTCTTAGCTAATTTTTCAAATGCTGCTGCCACTGGAGAGAAGCCATTGAATGAGAATGGTGTACCATTGTCATTTGCCAAAGATATATTCTCATCGATTGGAATTTGAGCGAGCAATGGCATATCCAATTCTTTAGCAAACTCTTCGCCTGTGTTCTTGCCGAAGATGTAATATTTCTTCTCTGGCATATCTGATGGTGTGAAATAAGCCATGTTCTCTACCAAACCGAGGATTGGCACGTTAACACCTTCATGACGGAACATATTGGCAGCACGACGTACGTCAGCGAGGGCCACTTTCTGAGGTGTTGTCACGATGACAGAACCAGACAACTTGAAGTTTTGTGCGAGACATAATTGAATGTCACCTGTTCCTGGAGGCATGTCAACTACTAAGAAGTCTAATTCGCCCCAGTCTGTGTCGAGGAGAAGCTGACTTAAAGCATTAGAAGCCATAGGTCCACGCCAGATGAGTGGCATCTCTTTATCTACAAGGTGACCGATAGAGATCATCTTAACGCCGTATTTTTCAATAGGAATCATATATGACTTGCCATCGCGGTCGTAACCTAACGGACGTGTCTCTTCATTGCCAAACAAAACAGGAATTGAAGGACCATAGATGTCAGCATCAACCAAACCGACTTTCATGCCTTGCAAAGCAAGACCGATAGCGAGGTTGACAGACACTGTTGACTTACCAACGCCGCCTTTGCCTGAAGCCACGGCGATGATATGTTTAACCTTTGAAAGCGCATTCTCTTGTGAAGCAGCGACGATTTCAACTTCGATGTCACCGAAAGCATTTTTCAACATCTGTGTCGCTGTGTCAATGAGAATCTGATTTTTCTCATCTTCAACTTTTTCAAATAAAAGACGAAAACGAATCAAGTTTTCTTTCAACTCAATATCGTCAACCATCTTCAAGTTGATGATATTGTCGCCTTTAGGGAAATAAACGACTTCCCTCAAGACTGCTATAACTTTATCTTTTGCTGGTACCATTATATTACATTATTTACAAAAAAATCTTCTGTTGTTTTGTTAAAACCTTCAGGATCATCGACGTGAATCCAATGTCCTGCATCTTCCAATGTCACCATTTTATAGTTAGGGAAATGGTGTTTCATATATTCATAGTCCTTTTCGATGATATAATCAGACTGCGCGCCTCTGACGAACAAAGTAGGGCCGTCGTAATGATATTTCTCATCGAAGCCTTTTCCTATCTCAGCGATATTCTTTGCGATACCTTCAAGATATGGCTTCCATCTGTAACCGTTTTCATGACTATATGACAAGTTCTTCATCAAGAAAAGAAGAAGACGTCTCTCATAGTTTTCCTTTGACAATTCAGCCTCAACATCAGAGCGATGTTCAACTTTTGAAAGGTCTATCTTCGACATGGCTGAAATAAATCCTACGTGTTCCATAGGATGGTCGAAGGCACGAGGACTGATATCCAAAATTTCCAGTTTCTCAACCATTTCCGGATAATCGAACGCAAGACGCATCGCAATCTTACCGCCCATGCTGTGACCGAGAAGATAACATTTCTTTATGTTCTCTTCATCAATCATCTGCTTTATGTCGCCTGCTAAAACGTCGTAATTAAAAACATCGGAATGTGGTGACTGACCATGGTTTCTCACATCTGGAACCAACACATAATAGCCAAGGTCTGCAAAACGCTTTCCAAAAAAATCCCAGTTTTCCGAAACTCCCAATAATCCAAAAATAACCACTATCGGTTTGTTCTTTGGATCGCCATACTTTCTATAAAATAACTGCATAATAATTAATTCAATGCATAATTCTTAATGCATAATTCTTAATGCACCTTTGTTATGCATATAATTTAACATAGAATGCAAAGATAAGAAAAAGACTAAAGGCTAAAGGCTAAAGACTAAAGTTTTTTTTGAACTTTGAACCTTGAGCTTTGAACCTTGAACTTTGAACCTTGAACTTTGAACTATAAGACTGTTGTCCGTTGTCTGTTGTCTGTTGACAAAAAAGTAGGGAATAAAGCGAAAAAAGTAGGGAATAAATGTTATTTTTGCTCTAACGAACTGGTTATTGGAAAGTAAATAAAAATTAAAATGAGAATAGTGATACAAAGAGTCTCCGAAGCATCTGTTACCGTTGCTGGAGAAGTGATTTCTAAAATTGGAAAAGGCATGATGATCTTGCTCGGAATCGAGGATGCCGACACTGAAGAAGACATCGAATGGCTTTGTAATAAATTGACAAAACTTCGTATCTTCTCCGATGAAAACGATGCCATGAACTTAGACATCAACCAGATAGAAGGTTCGTTTCTCGTCGTGAGCCAGTTCACTCTTCACGCCATGACGAAGAAAGGCAACCGCCCAAGCTTCATCAGAGCCGCCCGTCCAGAAAAGGCTATTCCTTTGTACGAGAAATTCTTAGAACGATTAGCAGCCACCTCCGGACGCCCTGTACAATGCGGACAATTCGGCGCAGACATGGACGTGGCACTCATCAACGACGGGCCTGTGACAATTATCATTGACAGCCAAAATAAAGAATAGTTTTTAAAAATTCTAGTCTAAAAAAAATATAAATTTCTGAGTTTCTAAGATTCTGACTTTCTGAGTTTTTTATTATTTTTGCAACATGGAAACTAAGAGACAACAAAAAATATCAAAGCTCCTCATGAAAGAGTTGAGCGAAATCTTTCAAAGAGAAATAAAAGCTAATGGTAACGTGATGATCTCCGTTACTAAAGTCAATGTAACAACCGATATGTCTTACGCTCGCGTATACCTCAGCATCTTCGGACCAGCACAGGAAGAAAAGAAAAAAGTCGTTGCTGAAGTCAATGAAATGTCAAAAGGTCTTCGTAAAATATTGGGCGACAGAGTGAGACACCAACTCAGAATAATCCCTGAACTTCAATTCTTCGAAGACGACTCATTGGATTACATCGAGAATATCGATCATCTTCTTAAAGACTAAAATTCTAAACTCTAAAACTTTAGAACTCTAAAACCCTGAGTTCTAAAGTTCTAAAGTTCTAAAGTTCTAAATGAAATTCCCTTCGTTCATAGCGCAACGTTATCTGCTGGCAAAGAAGAGTCACAATCTTATCAATATCGTAACCTGGATTTCGATAATAAGCATCTGTGTCGCGACCTTCGCCATGATATTCGTCTTGTCGGTCTTTAATGGGTTCAACGTGGTGATTTCTGATATGATTCATCAGTTCTCTCCCGACCTTAACATCAGCGCTGTGAAAGGCAAGACAATAAACATCAACGACTTCCCTTTCGACAGATTAAAAGAGATCAAAGGTGTCGACTACGTCTTCCCTACCATAACAGAAGACGTCTTGTTCAAAAACTCCAACAAACAGCAGATCGGCCAGGTCAAAGGCGTGCCTGACGATTACAACCAGATCAATAGAATCAAAGGAACTATCTTAAGCGACACTTCTTTCATCATAAGAAACGACAAGATAAACTTCGCCATCCCTGGAGCTGGCATGGCTTACTTCCTAGGAATCAACGTCTATCAGCCTTATTCAACGATTCAGATCTTCGCTCCTCGACGTGGCAATGCCTCTTCTTTCAGCCTGGAAAACAGTTTCAATAGCGGCAGCCTCATGGTCACCGACGTATTCTCCTCACAACAGGAAATAGACGAACGTCTCGTACTGGCTCCGTTTTCATGGCTGGCAAGTCTAACCGAATACGAAGGTCTCTGTACCGATGTCGAAGTGTTTGTCAATGACAATAGACTACAGACTACGGACCATAGACAGTTAAAGAAAATCAAGAAAGAGATAAGAAATATTCTCGGCGACGATTATAAGATTTACGACCAATACGAACAGCAGGAGACATTATACAAAATGATGAAAGCTGAGAAACTTGCTGTTTATCTCATACTTACCTTCATCTTGATAATGGCGACATTCAATATGATCGGCGCGCTGAGCATGCTGATCACCGACAAAAGAAAAGACATCTCCGTACTCAAAGCAATGGGTGCCGACACCAACTTGATCAAAAAGATATTCTTCAACGAAGGACTTCTGGTCTCCGTCGTCGGTGGCTTACTAGGATTGCTGTTAGGAATAGCAGCCGTCTTGATACAACAATATTTCGGCATCATACGCCTAGGCAATGGCGGCAATTACATCATCGACGCTTACCCAGTGGCATTACAACTCGCCGACGTCGCCTTGGTATTCTTCACCATAACGATAATCGGAAGCATGGCGTCATTCTTCACCGCCAACAAATCCATCAAAAATATGCAAGACGTTTCGCTTAACGCGAGATAAATTTGAATTGAAAGTTAAAGACTGAAAATTGAAAATTAACTTTCAGTTTTCAATTTTCAGTCTTCAACATCTTTGTCAATTCAATGAATTCTTGAACTGAAAGCTGTTCTGGACGTTTGTTGAAAATCTCGTCTTGTATGATTTCCTGTGGTATCAAGCTTCTCAAAGAGTTTCTTAAAGTCTTTCTTCTTTGATTGAAAGATTGTTTTACTGCCATAACGAATAACTTTTCGTCACAATCCAACTGACTTACATTATTACGTTTCATTCTGATGACAGCAGACTTAACCTTTGGAGGTGGGTTAAATACATTTTCATGTACTGTAAACAGATAATCAATGTCATACCAAGCTTGAAGCAATACGCTCAAGATGCCGTAAGTCTTGCTTCCTGGACCAGCTGCAATACGCTCAGCGACTTCTTTCTGTATCATGCCAACGACTTCATCAACCTGATTTCTATATTTCAAAACCTGGAAGAAGATCTGGCTGCTGATGTTATATGGGAAGTTGCCAATAACACCCATTTTCTCATTAGCGAACTTGCTTAAATCTGTTCTTAAGAAATCGCCGTGAACCAAACGATCGCCAAGCTGAGGATAAACGTTTTTCAAATATTCGATAGACTCTGTATCGATCTCTACCACATGTAGTTTCTCTAATCTGTCAGCGATGAGATACTGTGTCAAGACACCCATACCGGCACCGACTTCTACAATAGTATTGACATCGTCAGACATAGCGTCGACGATTTTTCTTGCGATATTCAAATCAACGAGAAAGTGCTGACCCAAAGCCTTCTTTGGTCTAACTAAGTTGTTATATTGATTCTGTTCCATATTCTAATATTTATAAGATGCATCAATGTGTGTTTATATGCATGAAACATTGATACGTCTCTACATTTTAATTCCTAATTCTTCTATAAGCATTACGAGCCTGTGCCACATAAACACTCGATGCATAATCATCGATGAGTTTGGCATAACATTCCATCGCCTCTTCTTTCCTATCTAAAAACTTCTCTAACAATATTGCATCTTTCAACAAAGCGTCGTCAGCAATATAGCTGTCCGCATATCCTTGATAGACACGTTTATAGAGACTATCCGCCATTTCGTAATCATTATTATCAAAAGCCATCTGAGCCTTACGCATCAGAAGACAAGGCATGCTAACCTCATTAGGATTATACATATTGACCGAGTCAAGCATCTGATTTGCAAGTTCGTAACGTTTCTGATATATATAATAATCCGCTTTGGCAAGACGCTGCAAAGCGACAGTGTCGTATTCCAAGTTATCAGTAATCATAAGCGACAATGTCATCGCATCGTTGGCAATAAGCTTAGATGTCGCCGATTTCAGAATGTTCAAGACCGCCAGCGCCCAGTCGAATTCGCCTATATAATAACGCAGTTGTGCATTCTTGAATCGCGCCTCGTGACCTATAGGCTCCTCCTTCATTGACTTATCCACCTGACTGTAAAGCAAGGTCGCTTCCCATACTTCTTCCTTAAAAAGATATATATCAGCGAGTTTCATCTTAAGTCTCGACTTGTTAAGCTTTGAGAGATTCAGGTTCAGGGCATTCTCTAATATCTCTATCGCCTTTTCTATCTCATCAAGTCTAAAAGCAAGAATATCTGCGCGTATAATTAATATAGGAGCGGTTTTATCAGAGATATTAAGTTCAAGACATTCTTTTTCAATACGTTTCTCAAACTCAGAATAAAATTCTGCAGTCTCTCCCGATTTCGATGAAACAACATTTTGATATTGAACCTCTATCAAACCAACGACTGCCTCCTCATAGTAAGCACCTTCCTGTGCCTTCTTGACAAGATAGTCGTAAGCCTTTATTGCAATATCATATTGCTCGTTGTCGCGAGCTATCTTCGCAAGATAAATGATATCGAATTCTCTGTCACCGAAGCGTCTGTCCAATGCAATCTCTTGATCTAACGCTATCTCATAATCCTTCATCTGAAGAGCGAACCAGACTAAAAGCTCTGCAAAAATCTCATTATCCATATTGTCCTGCGCCTTCTTCAACAGAACAAAACGCATGTCGTCAATCACAGAGTCGTCTATATTATATCTCAACATATACGACATCCTTGACTTAACCACGTCATAATCCTCAGGAGATTCTTCTAAGTGCAGGAGATAGTTTTCAGTCGCCTTTTCAAAATTCATCATGGTCTGATATGTCTGAGCCTTTTCCATGAAGAATTTATAATTCATAGAAGAAATATTAGAACCCCTGTCGTACAACATGATAGCGAACTCATTAAAATCCTTTGCACGCATGCCATTAGCAATCTGATTGTAGAGATTTTTATCTTCTGGCAATTCGTTTATAAGTTTTTTCAGGATTTTATCAGACTTGTCCTTTTCATTCTTTCTAAGAAAGACGTAAGCCAAAGCGACATTAGACTTCCACTTATTGGTAGTGTTATCTGTCTTTATAAAAGACTTCAGTTCTTTCTCTGCCTCGTCTAATTTCTCTAGCAAGATAAGACATTCGACATATTGAGAGAAATAATGATAATAACCACGATTGACATAAAGCTGCTGATATATATCGGCTGCCTTATCATACTCTTTGTCATTTAAGAACTTATACGCAAGTTGCTCATCAACTTGTCGCGAAGTCTGTGCAGATTGATTGTTTTTTGACTTATGCTGCGGCAGAGGCACCTGCGCTTTCAGCGAAGATGTCGGCAACAGCATCAAGGTAAAAAAAACGAGAAACAATCGCGCTGCAAGCTTCATCGTATCTTATTGTTTTTTTGTTTCCTTAATGAAATCACTTTGTTTTTTGAAACGGTCGAGGAAATAATCCAATTTCGCTTCTGTAGTATTCAGCACTGCTTCTTCCGAGGCAAGATATTCTTCTCTTTGAGTCATATCATAAAGACCATCAGAAAAATCATCTTTCAAGTCAGAGACCTGACTTTTAGAATAAGCCATCTCTTCTTGCAACAAAGTACGTTCATCTTCATATTGTTGAAGATAAGCGCGAAGCAACTGCATCTCTGGTTTTGGGGTATTGTTCTTTCTCAAAAACTCATCCAAACTGGCACACTCGCCAACGAGTTTATCGAAAGTCTTTTCGGTTTTTTGGTATTTTTTCTCTATTCTGGAAATCTGTTTTTCCAAGGTATTAATACGTTTCATTGACGGCTCGTTACAAGCCATCAATGAAAACAATATCAATATTATACTTAATTTACTTAATAATTTCAAAGCCTGTGTATTTTTGGAGTGCCTTAGGGACTCTGATACCATCTTCGCACTGATTATTTTCCAACAAAGCTGCTACTATACGAGGCAATGCGAGTGCGCTGCCGTTGAGAGTATGGACGAGACGGATGTTACCATCTTTATCTTTGAAGCGGAGTTTCATTCTGTTAGCCTGGAATGTCTCGAAGTTAGATACAGAACTTACTTCAAGCCATAATTCTTGTGCTGCTGACCATACTTCGTAGTCGTAAGTCATTGCAGATGTGAAGCTCATATCGCCGCCACAGAGACGCAACACTCTGAAAGGAAGTTCGAGTTTGCGGAGGAGGTTAGCGACGTGTTCTTTCATAGCTTCCAATCTTTCGTATGATGTGTCAGGGTGAGCTATTTCAACGATTTCAACCTTATCGAATTGGTGTAATCTGTTGAGACCACGCACTGTCTTACCCCATGAACCAGCCTCACGACGGAAGCAGTTTGAGTAAGCTACATTTTGTATAGGAAGTTGATTTTCTTGAACGATCTTATCGCGGAAAATGTTTGTCACAGGAACCTCAGCTGTTGGGATGAGATACATATTATCCAATGGCACAGCATACATTTGAGCTTCTTTGTCAGGAAGCTGGCCTGTTGCGTAAGCAGAAGCTTCGTTAACGAGGATTGGAGGTTGAATTTCGAAGTAACCAGCTGCTATAGCCTCATCGAGGAAGAAATTGATGAGAGCGCGTTGCAATCTTGCGCCGGCGCCTTTATAGAATGGGAAACCTGCTCCAGTGACTTTATTGCCGAGTTCGAAGTCGGCGAGTTGATATTTGTTTAAAAGATCCCAGTGAGGAACAGCGCCTTCATAAAGTTTTGGCATTTCGCCTTCTTGGTTGACGACGAGGTTGTCGGCTGCTGTCTTTCCGCAAGGAACGTCGAGGTTTGGAGTATTAGGAATCTCGACGAGTTTATTTTGAAGCTGAGTCTTGATTTCTTCAGCGCGTTCTGCGAGAACTTTTGTCTTTTCTTTAAGTTCTGCATTTCTTTGTTTAAGCGCGTTAGCTTCATCGGCTTTGCCTTGTTTATAGAGTTCGCCGATTTGTTTAGCGAGGTTGTTCGCTTCAGCGAGAGCCTCGTCATTTTCTTGTTGCACTGCGCGACGTTCGTCATCGAGTTGCAAAACTTCATCTAATAATTCAAAGCGAGTAAAATTCTTAATACTCAAGCGTTTGATAACTTCTTCTTTATGTTCTCTTATGTAAGAAACTACTAACATGGTAATTTATATTTTGCTTACAAAGATAATCTTTTTTTTAAATTTCAAAAACTCAAAACTTCAAAATCTCAGAAGTTTTTTTGAGATTTTGAAATTCTGAGATTCTGAAGCTTAAATAAAAAAAATCCCGAACTTCAATTGAAATTCGGGATTTTTTTCTGACTCGTTTATCTGATAACGATTATTCTGTGATTTCAGCTTCAACTGGGATAACTGAAACGTATGAACGATCGTCTCTTCTTCTACGGAATTCAACGATACCGTCTGTGAGTGCGTAGAGAGTATGATCTTTACCGCAACCTACGTTTTCACCTGGATTGTGTTTTGTACCACGTTGACGGACGATGATGTTACCAGCGACAACAGCTTGACCACCGTAAACCTTCACGCCCAAACGTTTACTTTGGGATTCACGACCGTTTGATGAACTACCAACACCTTTTTTATGTGCCATAATTTAAATTTTTTCAGGTTAGTTATTCAGAAATATTTTCAATCATGATCTTTGTCAATTCTTGACGATGACCATTTAATGTTTGATAACCTTTTCTTCTTTTCTTTTTGAAAATAAGAACTTTGTCACCTCTGAGATGCTCAACAATCTTAGCATCAACTTTAGCACCTTGGAGGACGGGGGTGCCTACCCTTGTGTTGCCTTCATTTTCGATCAACAACACCTTGTCGAAAGTGATTGTGCCTTCGACTTCACCATTCAAACGATTGCAATAGATTT